>DIXT01000012.1:113125-133386 GCA_002436085.1 Anaerolineaceae bacterium UBA6073 | reverse complement strand
ACAACACGGCCGTGATGGTCAGACCAATGATATCCAGCAACTTATGCCGCTTTGTCCTGTCCACTCGCGGGTCGGTCAGGTCACTGAAGATGATTGAAAACTTGCTTTCTGTCATGGAGCACCTCTTGCTCACTCCATATGCAGGTTCCTTGCCAGCTATTTAGATGCAATTGCCCTGGCGTCCCCAAACGCGCGCGTTATGCTTCAAAATAAAATCTAACTATAGTGATCATCGTTGCCTCAAAATGTACCTAACCGATCAATTTTTAAGATTCGGGCACGTGCTGCTTGAATCGATTTCCACAGATCGGCCGGGTTGAGAGAATTATAAATGCTCGTCAGCTGCTCTTTGATGGCAGGATCGACTTGCTCAGAGTCTAACACCCTTTGATAAGGGGTTTTAGCACGGTCATGAATGCGATGTGTTTTGTGATCTACCACCGTCTTGCCAACTAACTTCATCACGGGCTGAAAGAAATTGACAAAGAGGTGCATATCCTCATAAAGCGCTCTGAGCAGCGCTAACATCTCTGGGCTTTCAAAGCGGTCATAGCCAACAGCCTTGCGAACCACAGACCAATTTTTTTGTTCGATATGCGCTTGGTCATTCTTGTGATAAGGCCTGCAACGCGTAAGGGTAATTTCATGATCGCGACAGTAGTGATAAAGCAAACCGTTGATAAATTCAGTGCCATTGTCACTGTCCACACCTAGTAAAGGGAAGGGCAAACGCGCTCGCAGCATATCAATCGCTTTTATCGTCTCCTCTTGAGTTTTAGCAGGCAAGGCGATGCACTCCGTCCAGCCGGTGGCAAGATCGGTGGCACTGAGGGTGTGAAGGTAAGTGCCAACCGTAGTTTCCCCACAGTGCGCCACCAAATCGACCTCCATAAAGCCTACGCGTTCCTCATCCCAAGGTGTAAAGATGCGCACGGGGATTTGGCTTTTGAGCAAGCTCCCTGGCTTGGTGGTGGAAAGCCCGTGTTTTTTAGTGCGATAACGACACTCTTTCAAGCAGCGATCCATGGTTGTAGCGCTCATGTGCAATAAGGCAGCTTTATGCTCCTCATTGAGCACCAGCTCACCACAAGCTTCTAAATGCGCAATGAACTCTCCCATAAAGGGTTGCAAACGTTTGGAGCAAATATAACCGCTCCATTCCCAGATTTGTTCCAGAATCTTGACGACATCCCCACGATAGACTTTCTTCCTGCCTGGTTTCTTGAGGCCCGTCCCTCGTTTCTCATGGCGCTGCAAGTTAATCGCATATTTGCGATTGTAGCCTGTTGTTGCTATCAGTTCATCTAAAATCCGGCTCTTTTGGGCTTTCCTGGCTTTCCAATAACGTTCCCGCACTGCGGCAATAACTTCTGCTTTACTCTTTTTGCTCATCATAGTCTTTCTTTGCGATACTCCTCATACCGCAATAGTATGATCTATTTTGAGGCAACGTTTATTCTGATAGTTAGATTATTTGTGAGGCAAAGCGGCGCGTGTCTTTTCTCCGCCTCCGGTGGTATAATCCTGCGTCGATTAACATGGAAACACAGTTGGAAGTAAAACTCAGAAATATTCTCTGGCACTTTGAAGAGCTCGAACACAAACTTGCCGAAGCCGGAACCGACTACCAGCTCGTCGCGGAGCTCTCAAAAGAGCGCGCCGAACTGGAACCTGTTGTAAACCTCGCCCGCCAGTACAATGCTGCCCAAACGCAGTTGGAAGAAACCAGAACCCTGCTCAGCAGCGCTGAAGGGGAAATGCGTGAAATGGCTGAAATGGAACTGCAGGAACTCAGCGAGCAGCTCGATAATCTTCAAACCGAACTGCGCTCCTTGCTGGTGCCCAAAGACCCGCGCGACAACCGCAACGTCATCATCGAAATCCGGGCCGGCACCGGCGGCGACGAAGCCGCGCTGTTTGCTTCGGACCTGCTGCGCATGTATTTGCGCTATGCCGACCTGCACCGCTATAAGACCGAAATCCTTTCCGCGAATGAAATTGGTATCGGCGGCTACAAAGAAGTCACCTTCTCCGTCAAAGGCAAGGGCGCTTATTCCCGCTTGAAGTTTGAATCCGGTGTGCACCGCGTCCAGCGCGTGCCCGAAACAGAATCCCAGGGCCGCATCCACACCTCCACGGTTACCGTTGCCGTGCTGGCGGAAGTGGAAGACGTTGAGATTGATATCCCAGAATCAGACATCCAGGTGGACGTGTACCGCTCCGCTGGCGCTGGCGGTCAGAACGTCCAAAAGAACATGACCGCTGTGCGCATCACGCACCTGCCGACCGGCATCGTGGTCGCCTGTCAGGATGAGCGCTCCCAACTGCAAAACCGGCTGCGCGCGATGGGCGTGCTGCGCGCCCGTCTGTACGAAATTGAACTACAAAAACGCCAGTCCGAACAGGACGCCACGCGCCGCTCCCAAATTGGCAGCGGAGAACGCAGCGAAAAAATCCGCACATACAACTACCCACAATCCCGCGTGACCGACCACCGCATTAATCTCTCCTCCTATAATCTGGCGGGCGTCATGGCTGGTACCGAACTGGACACTTTCATTAATGAGCTGCAGGTCGCCGACGAAGCCGACCGCCTGGCGAACTATGAGACTTCCGACTGACTTGAGCCTGGCAGAACTCCAGCAGGCGATTTTTCAACAACTCCCTCCCGAATTTGACGACGCCAGCGCGAGCGTACTCGTGCTGCTGGCGCATGTGTTGCAATGCCCAAAAACCTGGGTACTGGCGCACCCGGAAGCGCGGCTCAGCCCTGAACAAAACAGCCAACTCAGCCAGCTGGCACAGCGCCTTGCCTTGGGTGAGCCGCTCGCTTACCTTACGGGCAGGCAGGAGTTTTTCGGGTTGGTATTTAAAGTATCACCCGCGGTGTTGATTCCCAGACCGGAAACAGAACTTTTAGTGGAGGTAGCCCTGACGTGGCTGCGCGAATTGGGCAGACCGGCACACATACTGGATGTGGGCACCGGCTCAGGCTGTATCGCGCTGACGCTTGCCAGCCAGGTTCCGAACTTGCGCGCGATTGCGAGCGATGTATCCGCCGACGCGCTGGAAATTGCCCGCAAAAACGCCCGCGAACTGAAATTATCCGAGCGCGTCACTTTCCTGCAGGCTGACCTTATCCTGGAAACCCTCCCAAGATTTGACCTTATTTGCTCCAACCTGCCCTATATCCCCACGCGTAAGCTTAGCACGGTGAACAGCATCGCGTACGAGCCCGAAACTGCGCTGGACGGCGGGCCAGACGGGTTGCATCTGCTGCGCCCGTTCTTCCGCCAGGCACCGCGCCATCTCCTCAAGCCAGGCTTGCTGCTGGCAGAAACGGAAGCCGGACTCGGCCCTGAAACGCTAACCATTGCGCGCGAAAACTTCCCGGAAGCCAGGACCGAGCTGCTGCAGGACCTGCACAACCGCGACCGTATGGTGCAGGTACAATTAGCGTAACAGTAAAAAGACGATGCTCACACGCACAGTCACCACCAACGACCCGCAAGCCTTGGAGCTGGCGCTGCAAACCTTGCGCAGAGGCGGGATGGTCGTATTCCCAACCGACACCCTCTACGGCCTTAGCTGCGACCCAACTAATCCTGCCGCGCTAAACGCAATCTACGCCGCCAAAAACCGCCCGACCCTGAAGGCAATTCCAGTCCTGATTGGCGAGACCACTCAGCTGCAGGAACTCGTCGCAGCGCTTCCACCCCAGGCCGAGCGCCTGATCCAAAGGTACTGGCCGGGTCCACTCACGCTGGTCCTGCCCAAGAACTCCGCCCTGCCAACCGAGCTGACCCCCTATCCAGGCCTGGCGCTGCGCATGCCCAACCATCCCTTTGCACGCGCACTGCTGCAAAAGACAGGTCCGTTGGCGGTCACCAGCGCCAATATTTCCGAGCGCGAAAACCCCCAGGATGCCGGGGAGGTGCGGGCGCAGCTGGAGGGAAGGGTGGACCTCATCCTGGACGGCGGCAAACTCCGCGGCGGAATGGCATCGACGATCATCGACTGTATGGGCGCCGAGCCGAAGCTGCTCCGGGAGGGTCCGATCGCATTTGAGGACATCCTGACGCTTTGGGCTGCTGAATAAAACGCCCGAAACCCGCGCTTGCTGTCCTCTTACTACAGGCAGTAAGGTGGATACCAATCAACGCAACCTCAACTTAACTTCCAAGCCTTCGCACCTTCATTCAAACCAGAAAAATCGCGAATTCCAAGCGTCAAAATCGCGTCTCAAAGCCCTTGGTATCTCAAATATCCTTGAACTGACGCAAATTAATCCAACAACACCAGACCAAGCCCCAAACACAAAAAAAGCTGCCCGAGCAATCGGGCAGCCTCTTGTTTGCTCTTTCGCGCGCAGCTTTATTCTTTAGGCCCGGCCTGAATTTGCTCCACCGCAGCCGCCTTGCGGGCCGCTTTACGCTTTTTGGACCCTCTGACAACCAGGTAGACAATCAAACCAATGGGCAGAAGGAACGGCACCCAGGTGATGGTGAACCAGATTAATCCGGTCCCGACCTTTTGCGCGCTGCGGATGAGCGCTTGCACGGCTTTCTTTGCCTCGCCCGAGGGCTTCCAGGGGCCAATCTGGATGGGCTGCAGGGAGGCCTCGGCGACAAACTCCACAGCAATAGAGGAAAGCGCTGCGGACTCTTCCAGGTACTTGATGTGACCCTTCAATACCTCAATTTCGCTGCGGATATTGGTCAGTTCGCGGAAAATCTCCAGCGTGTACTGCAGGTCTGTCGCGCTTTCGAGCAGCTTAACCAGCTGCTGTTCAGCGGCTTCCAGGTTGCGCAGCCGGGACTGGGAGTCCACATAATCCGAGGTGACATCCTGTCCATTGACGTTTTCGGAAAGCACGCCGTTCTCAGCATCCGCAGCCATTTCACGGATTTTCTGCATGGCTTCATCCAATCGCTCCGAGGGCACCCTAATGGTGACAGACGTTTGGGCGTATGCCTTGCCGCTGCTGTCCACTGAGTTCCACTGGTTGGAGTTGACCACGTAACCGCCCATGCTCTCCGCCATGCTCATAACTAAGCGCATGGATTGGCTTGGGTCCGCTACCGAGACGCGCATACTGGCCTGTTTAATCACAAGGCGTTCGGTTGTCTCCTCGGGGGACATCACCCCCGCCGCGCCCGTGGATTCATTGTAGGCATCCTTGCTTTGCTCAGCCGGGGCTTCATAGGCCGGCGCTTCGGCCGGAACTTCCATCACCTGTTCAGCCGATCTGCTGGCGCAAGCGCTCAGGGCGAAAATTAATAAAATACTGAGAAAAATCCAACGCTTCTTCATCTCTGATCTCCTTATGGTTCTCAAACTCTACGTTAAAGACGCAGGAAGGACGGAAATGTTCCGGAGAGGAATCCTATATGCCTTCCGCCAGGCGGTAGGCATGCCTGGATGGAATTCCAAGCTGTAAAATGCGTTCCTGGACGGGTTTAAAGTCATACGCCGCGCGGTGGTAGCTCCAAATTTCTTCTTCGTCGTCCCAAATGACATACGCAGCCCTGGGGTCGCGGTCGCGCGGCTGCCCAACGGAGCCGGGGTTGAGCAAAAAGCGTTTTTCGGAGCGCCACATATCGCCAGAGGAGGGGAGCAGGATATCTGGATGCTTGAGCTTGCCATCCACGAATATGACCGGGATGTGCGAATGCCCGATCAGGCAGACCTGAGTGTCGAACGCCTGGAAATTTTCTTTGGCAGTTCTGGCGTTCATGATGTATTCCCAGATCGGGTTGCGCGGGCTGCCGTGAGCCAGGGTGATGCCGTCTTCCACACGCGTTACTTCCAGCAGCTCCAGAAACGCGCGCGATTCCTGGGTCAGGATGCGCTCCTGAATTCTGACCGCCGCGCTGGCTTCATGATTGAACGCCTCCAGGTCGATAAAACCCATCACCGCCGCATCGTGGTTGCCGAGAATGCAGACTAAACCGGGCAGGTCTTTGAGGATTTGAATGCACTCGTTAGGGTCTGGCCCATATCCGACCACATCCCCCAGGCACCAAACGCGGTCAAAGGCGCCAGCGTCGGCGATGACAGCCTTTAAGGCATCAGCATTGGAGTGAATGTCGGAAATGACCAGGGTGCGCATGGGTTTAGGGCATCCGGAAAGTAAATAACCACTCGGCGTTGCTGACTTCCAGACTGGTGCTTGAGCCAATCAGGTTGATCCAGGTATTGCCCGGTTTGAGCGGGAAGAGATTGCCCTGCGCGTCAAAGAACTGGATGGGTTTTTCCTGGTCGGTGGTCTTCCAGGTCACATCGTAAGCTTGCCCGTCCCGGAAGACAACAGCTTTCATGCCGCTGGTGTTATCCCACACGGCAATGTCGTGCAGTACGCTGCTGTATTCCGTATAGGTCGCGTATGCCATGATGATGTTGGAAAACGCCAGCTGTTCGTTGTTCAGCCGGTCAACCAAGGGGATCATCTGCTCGTAATTGTTCGCGTTTTCAATCCAGCGCAGGTATTTGCCGCTGGTCGCATCGTAAACCCAATCCCCTTTGTCGAGGTAGTTGTAAAACAGGGTGGCTTTTTCAGCTTTTCTTCCACCAGAGGGCAGTTTAGTGTCAAACAACATGCCGGTCAGGTCTGGTTTACTTTGGGTTACCCCCCGCGCCGCCAGCGTTGTAGTCACGTCAGCGCTGTTGGCAAACACGCCCACCACAGTGTAGTCATCCCGGCACAAACCCGGGCAGTTGCCTTCGGTTAGAATGCGGTTGCCCAGCAAGTCATAGATGCGGGGAAGCACGTTTTCTTCGTTCGCGCCGCTGAAGGCCAGCACAGCCTGATACATGCGCGCCAGCTCGGGGTCCACCAGCCTGCCGGAGCGGACAGGCCCAATTTTTGAGGCGTCCTGCCCGTAATAAAGCGCGGCAAAGCGGTTGGAGCCTTCGCCGATGTAGTATTCCCATACAATATCAGCATACGAGAGCCCGGCGTGCGGTCTACCCACTGCCGGGTAATTGGCTACCTTAACGATAACCGGACGGCGCTCAAGCAGGCTGGGATTTTCCACCTGCAGGCCAGTCAGCGGGTTCACATCGGCGGGGAAGTTGCCTGGTCCAATGGAAGTAACCATTGTGGGGGTCGGGGTCGGCGTGCTTGTGGCGGTCAGGGTCGGGGTTTCCGTCAGGGGAGGCAGGGTCGGTGCCATGGCCGTCAGAGTCTGCACAACCGCGGTTTCTTCCAGGTCGGAAAGGTCGCGGGGAGCGCTTTGGGTGCAGCCGGAAATCAGCAGGACCGCTGTCATCAGCACACCCAGCACGATTGTTTTCTTAACTCTCATAGGGTCACCTTCTTTCAGCCATCCAATTGTACCCCATCAAACGCCTGCCAGTCCGTTCCATGCACCTGCGGTAATCATCCTCAGTCACATCCCCCGCGAGGGTTCTAACCTAACAGTTGCTCGACCCTGTTCACGCCAATGTTAATATATTTCGCCAGGGGATGGTGCACGATAATGGCCGCCGTGGATTGCTCCGGCACAAGCTGGTACGCGGAGGTGAGCTGCATACCCAGCGCACTTTCTGCCGGCAGCAAGCGGAACACCTTGCTGTGGTCCGAAAGCTCCGGGATGGCAGGGTAACCCCAGGAATAACGCAAACCTTGCGCGTCTTTCAGCCCCAGTTCCCGGCGGATATGCGCGTGCAAATAGTTCGCCGCGGCTTCAGCCATCTGCACCGCCAGACCGTGCGTAAAGTATGCCTCGGAATAGTCATGGACGGCTTCAAGCTCCGCGAAACGTTTGCCAGCGGCATCGCCCACGGTGACAACCTGGAAGGCAACCACATCAAAACGCCCGGAACCGACGGGCAGGAAGTAATCCGCAAGGCACAAGTCCTCACCCCCGATCTGACGCGGGAACTCAAAGCGCTCCAGCTCGCTGGGTTCTTTATCCGTGAGTGTGCCAGGGTCGTACACCACCAGGGTGTCGCCGTCCGCCAGCGCAGGCCAGTAGCCGTAGACTCCCTGCGGCTTAAGCCAGCCCTCTTTTTCAGCGCTGTGCAGCATCGCTTCGCGGCGTAAATCGAATTCCGCCTGCAAACGTTTCCACTCGCTGCCGTGCGCGTTTTTCGCGCCCCATGAGAGGCGGTAGAGCTCGTTCAGGTTCAGGTGCTTCGCCACCAGCGGCAAGGGCATTTCTTTCACCACGCGCACGCCCCACTGTTTTACCTCCGGAACTTTCTCCGCTGGTGGGACGGAGCGCGCAACGCCTGGTTTGACAGATTTTTCCGGGCGGGCTTGGGTGGCAGCATACTCATGCTCGGCTTTGCGGCGCAAATCCTCCAGGCTGGCTTGATAGCGCTGCGGGTCGGTGAGGGTATCCATCACCGCCAGCCCCTCGAAGGCGTCTTTGCAATAAAACACACCCGGGGCGTAATACTCGCCGTCCTCGCATTTAAAGATGCGCCAGCCAAAGCGCGGGTTGATGGCCGCGCCGCCAATCAGCACCGGAAAGTTCAGTTTTCGGCGGTGCAGCTCATTCACAATCAACGGCATCTGCTTGCTGGTGGAAACCAACAGCGCGCTCAAGCCGATGGCAGTGGCATGCTGCTCCTGGGCTGCCTGAATGATGGTTTCGGCGGGCGCCTGTTTGCCCAGGTCCACAACCTCGAAGCCGTTATTGGACACGATGGTCTTGACCAGGTTCTTGCCGATGTCGTGCACGTCGCCGTATACGGTGGCGAGCACCAGTTTGCCTTTGCTTTCGCCGGATTTCTTTTCCAGGTAGTTTTCCAGGTGCGCCACGGCTTTTTTCATCACTTCCGCGGATTGCAGCACAAAGGGCAGGATCAGCTCCCCAGCCCCAAAACGGTCCCCAACCTCTTTCATGGCGGGCAGGAGCACCTCGTTCAGGATTTTCACCGCGGTCTGACTTTTGGGAGTGTCCGCGCTTTCAGCCAGGATGGCTTCGATGTCCTCTTCCACTCCGGTTTTCATGCGGCGGATGACGCGCTGCGCCAGGCGTTCCGCCGGCGACAATCCATCGAGAGGCGAGCTCTTGTCTTTGCTGTCAGCGGCTGCTTCGGGGTTGGCGTCAAAATACGCAATCAGCTCTGGCAGGGCGTTCTCGTGCCGGTTGAAGATAAGCGCTTCCGCCAGCTCGCGCTCTTGCGGAGGAATTTCCCCGTAAGGGCGAATCTGCGCCGGATTGACGATCGCCATATCCAGCCCGGCCTGAATGGCATGGTGCAAGAAGACGCTGTTAACCACTTTGCGGGAAGCTGGCGAGAGCCCGAACGAGACATTGCTGACCCCAAGCGAGGTGTGTACGCCCGGCATCGCCTGCTTTATCAGCGTCAAACCTTGCAGGGTTTCCAGCGCGGACTGCCGGTAGATTTCCTCACCGGTAGCCAGGGTGAAGGTCAGGTCATCGAAGACCAGGTCCTGCGCTCTTAAGCCGCATTCGTTCACAGCCAGGTCGTAAATCCTGCGTGCCACTTCCAGCTTGCGTTCAGCGGTTTTTGCCATACCCTGTTCATCAATAGTTAGCGCCAGCACTGCCGCCCCATACTTCTTTGCCAGCGCAAAGATGCGGCGCGGCTTGTTTTCTCCTGATTCCAGGTTGGTTGAGTTAATCAAACAGCGCCCGGGCGCGGTGCGCAGCGCTGCCT
The DNA here is from genome assembly GCA_002436085.1 of Anaerolineaceae bacterium UBA6073. Lineage (GTDB taxonomy): Bacteria > Chloroflexota > Anaerolineae > Anaerolineales > Anaerolineaceae > Mesolinea. Next base: position 123,750 of record DIXT01000012.1, on the reverse strand, counting down.
CAACCACTTCCGGTTCGGTCGTGTCAATAATCAGGGGTGTAGGCGTTTCAAGCGATAGGCGTTTGACCAGTTTTTCCATCAATTGGGCTTCGGCGCTGCGTTCGGTCACCGCCACGCTCACGTCCAGTCCGTGCGCGCCGGTCTCCAATTGGTCCCGAGCGATTTGCAGCATGCCGTCGTAATCCTCTGCCAGCAGCAGCTTCTTGAAAGCCCGCGAACCCTGCGCGTTCAGCCGCTCGCCAATCAGGAAGGGCACCGGTTCCTGCTCAATCGGGACAGCCTGCACCGGCGATGCCAGTACTGCTGCCTGTTCGCGCTGCGTCAACAGCGGCACCGTCGCAGGGATCTTTTCAGCCAGTTTGCGGATGTGTTCCGGTCGGGTGCCGCAGCAGCCGCCCACCACCCGCACGCCGTACTCGCGCACGTATTCGGCGAGTATCTCCGCAAAGGGCTCCGGCTGCTGGGGGTAAACCGCCTCCCCGTTAACGTTCATCGGCAGCCCGGCGTTGGGGATGCAGGAAATGGGCAGGGCGGCGTGTTCGCTTAGGTACTGAATCGAGGCCCGCATGTGCTCCGGACCGGTGGAGCAGTTCAACCCGATTACACTTACCCCCAAGCCTTCCAGGATAGCGAGGGCGGCAGTGATATCGGTTCCAAGCAGCATTTTCCCGTTGATATCCAGCGTTACCTGGGCTTGAATGGGCAGGATAACATTCTCCTGCGCAAAGGCGCGGTGGATGCCCTCGATGGCTGCTTTGACCTCCAGAATATCCTGTTGGGTTTCGAGCAAAAGCAAGTCCGCCCCGCCCTTTATCAAGCCCTGCGCTTGCTCGCGGAATATTTCCGCCAGCGCGTCGTAGCTGATATCGGACATTTGAGGGTCGTTGGTGGAGATAAGTTTGCCGGAAGGACCAATGGAACCCGCCACAAAACGCGGTTTTTCGGGAGTGCTGAAGCGGTCGGCTGTGCGGCGCGCCAGACGGGCAGCCGCGATGTTCAATTCCAAGGTGCGCTCTTGCAGGCCGTAATCGGCTAAGGTGAGGCGGTTAGCGCGGAAGGTATCCGTCTCAATCACATCTGCGCCAGCTTCCAAAAAAGACGCGTGAACCTTCTCAATTGTTGCGGGAGAGGTGAGCACCAGGCAGTCGTTGCAGCCGACCAGGTGCTTGCCGCCGAAATCGGCTTCTGTCAGGTTCATGGTCTGCAGCGTGGTGCCCATAGCGCCGTCAAAGACCAACACGCGCTCTTTTAAAGCGTCCAGGTAGGCTGTTTTAATCGTTGTTCCTACGTTTTTCTGACTCATCATGCACCTCTACCTCTTACAAAAAAAGCCTCCCAAGAGAGGCATTTAGCGTTACTGCCAGCCTCATCTTCCAGAACATGTCTGCCGGAATTGGCACCCGAACAAGCGGGTTGCCGAAGCTTCACAGGGCCGGTCCCTCCACTTCTCTGGATGAGTTGAATGCAGGAAGTTTAACATAGCAGCGTATGCGCGTCAATTCTTAGGCCGTATGGATGTGTGAGGTTCATGTGCGCAAAATAAGATATAATTTTGGCATGGAAAACCCAGGACGCACCATCCCTCCCTTCAAAGAATTCCTGCCCGTTTTCATCATTCTGCTGGCATTGGGCGGCGGCGGGCTGGCATTGGTGATAAATCTCACGTTGCCCACGCTGGGTCCGCGCTGGCTGTTTTTCTTCTTTCTGGTGCTGTTGGGTGCCGGAGCGGCGCTGCCAGTCGCTTACTTTCTAAATATCCGCTTCCCCACCACTCCCCCTGCCGAGCGCTCGGTGATTATGCGCGAAGCCCTGTGGGCGGGCGTTTTTGTCAGCCTGATGGCGTGGCTGCGCATGGGCCGGGTGCTTACTTTTCCGCTGGGCGTCATTATCGCCGCCGTGTTGGTGCTAGTGGAGGTTTTACTGCGCCTGTGGGAACGCAGCCGCTGGAAACCTGAAAATCCTGAAGCTTAGTTTATGGAAGCTTTCCGCCAAATACCCTCGGTAGACCATCTGCTGACGCACGCGCTGACCGGGGAACTGATTGCATCGTATGGCAGGGAGTGGACTGCCAACGCTATCCGTGAAGTCCTCTCCGTGTGTCGGGAGGAAATTCGCGCGGGCCAGCAGCTTCCAACAGACGACGCCCTGATTTCCCGCGCGGCCGCGCTCTTAAATCAGCAAGCGGCACTTTTCCCGGTGCAGGTCATCAATGCCACCGGTGTAATAATCCATACCAACCTGGGTCGGGCTCCGCTGAGCCAACAAGCAAAATTAGCGCTCGGCGCGGCAGCCGGCGGCTACTCCAACCTGGAGTACGACCTGGCCGCGGGGAAACGCGGCACGCGCAACGCGCAGGTGGAAAGCCAGCTGACCCGCCTAACTGGCGCCGAAGCGGCCTTGGTCGTCAATAACAACGCCGGCGCGGTGCTTCTGACGCTCAGCGCGCTCGCGCGGCGAAAAAAGGTAGCGGTCGCGCGTTCGCAGCTGGTGGAAATCGGCGGAGGCTTTCGCGTTCCGGACGTTTTGCGTGAATCCGGGGCGCACCTGCTGGAAGTCGGGACTACCAACCGCGTGCACCTGAATGACTACGAGTCAGCTATTGAGCAAGGCGCGCAGCTGCTGCTCCTGACCCACCACTCAAATTTCAAAATTGTGGGCTTTGCCACTGAACCAAGTATGAAAGAGCTTTCCGGGCTGGCAAAAGCTGCCGGCGTGCCTTTGATTTTCGACCAGGGCAGCGGCGCTCTGCTGGACACGGCGCAATACGGACTGCCGCATGAGATCACCGTGCAGGAAGCGCTGCAAGCCGGCGCTGATTTGGTTTGCTTCTCCGGGGATAAACTGCTGGGCGGTCCGCAAGCCGGAATAATTGCCGGGGAAAAGACCCTGGTGGACAAACTGCGCAAACACGCCCTTTACCGCGCGCTGCGCCCGGATAAGCTCTGTTTTGCCGCGCTCTCAGCCACGCTGCGCCACTACCTGAAAGGGGAAGCGCAAGCGTGCATCCCTGTTTACAGAATGCTCGGGCGCGAGGAAGCCTCCCTGCACGACCAGGCGCTCGGTTGGCGGCAGCAGCTCGGGGAAGGCTTGGTCATCCCTGGCCGCTCCACCATCGGCGGGGGCAGCCTACCGGAGGAAACCCTGCCGACCTGGCTCCTGGCGCTGGAAACGCGCGCCCCGCAGAAATTCCTTGCCCAATTGCGCGCTTGCCAGCCGGCAGTCATTGCGCGCGTGGAAGACAACCGGGTCGTGTTCGACCCGCGCACCATCTTTCCGGATGAAGACCAGCACTTGCTCGCCGGGATCAAAACAGCCCGTGGGCAGAATAAGGACTAATCATGAAACAACAAATAGACGCATTGATGCAGCAAAACGGGGCGGCCGCCTTATGGATCAGCGGCGCGGGGCAGCACAACCCCGCCATGGTGTACTTCACCGGCATCGCGCACCTGACCGGCGCGGACTTATTCGTCATTCCGGGCAGAACTCCCATTCTGTGCCACGGACCAATGGAGCGGGATGAAGCTGCCAAATCCGGTTTTCAGCTCATCAGCTATGCAGATTATGACCTGAATGCGCTTATCAAGGAAACAAACGGAGACCTCGGGCTGGCTTCCGCCCTGCGCTACAAGCAAATCCTGGAAGGCATCAACCTCACCAAGGGTAAAGTGCTGCTCTATGGCCTGCGCGACGTGGGTCCGTTCCTGGCCGTGATACAGCAGCTTCAAAAACTTCTGCCCGAATTGGAGCTTACCGGCGACGTGAACGACGCGATTCTCCTGGAAGCCCGCGCGACCAAGGATGAGGACGAGATGGATCGTATCCGTGCCATGGGGCAGCTAACAACCCGCGTGGTGGGCAACACGCTTGATTTGCTCACCTCTCACAAAGTACAAGGGGACATGCTGGTGAAATCGGACGGTTCGCCGCTCACCATCGGGGACGTAAAAACCCAGATTAACCTGTGGCTCACGGCCTACGGCGCGGAAAACCCGGAAGACACCATCTTTGCCATCGGCAGGGATGCCGGCGTGCCGCACAGTTCGGGGACGCCCAGCGACCCCATCCGCCTCGGGCGCACGATTGTTTACGACATCTTCCCCTGCGAACAAGGCGGCGGCTATTTCTACGACTTTACGCGCACCTGGAGCCTGGGCTATGCCACCGATGAAGTGCATCAGATTCATGACCAGGTTCTGAACACCTACAATCAGCTTGCTTCCGAGCTGCGGGTCGGAATTAACCCTGCCATCCTGCAGCAGCGCACCTGCGAGCTTCTGGAAGCCTACGGGCACGAAACCGTGCGCACGAACCCGCGCGTCAGTTCGGGATATGTACACTCGCTCGGGCACGGCGTTGGGCTGGATGTGCATGAAAAGCCCTGGTTCAGCCGCCCCAAGGATGACAGCAACATCCTCCAACCCGGGTCAGTATTCACGCTCGAACCTGGGTTATACTATCCTGAAAAGGGCTACGGTGTTCGACTTGAGGATACCTACTTTGTGAGTAGGGACGGCAAATTTGCGAAGTTTGCGGACTTCCCGATGGATTTGGTCGTCCCGATGAAGGCGGGCTAAGATGAAAGCTGCGCAGTTACGCGTTTTAGGTGTTGAATCCAGCTGCGATGAAACCGCAGCGGCAGTGGTCGCGGACGGACGCGAGATTCTCAGCTCGGTCATCGCCAGTCAGGTGGACTTGCACGCTCAGTTTGGCGGGGTCTACCCTGAAATCGCCTCGCGCGAACACGTCAAAGCCGTCTACGCAACTGTAAATGAAGCGCTTCAGCAGGCGCACCTGGAGCTGAGCGACCTGGACGGCATCGCGGTTACACGCGGACCCGGCCTGGCAGGCTCGCTGGTAGTCGGCGCGAATATGGCTAAAGCGCTCGCCATGGCTGCGGATAAGCCGATTGTGGGCGTTAATCACCTGGAAGGGCATATCTACTCCTCCTGGTTGTACGCGAGCGGCAGCGCCCCAACCCCCGAACCCAAGTTCCCGCTGGTGGCTTTGCTGGTCTCCGGCGGGCACACCGAACTCATTCTGATGCGCGAACATCTTGCCTACCAGCGCCTGGGCGGCACGGTGGATGACGCGGCTGGCGAAGCCTTTGATAAGGTTGCCCGCTTGCTGGAACTGCCCTATCCAGGCGGTCCCTCCATCCAAAAAGCCGCGCAGGACGGCAACCCGCGCGCTTTCAACTTCCCCAAAGCCCGCCTGTCCGAGCCGTTTAACTTCTCTTTTAGCGGGGTCAAGACGGCGGTCCTGCGCACTGTCCAGGACTTGCGGGCGCAAGGCAAGAGCCTCCCGACGGCTGACCTGGCGGCGAGTTTTCAGGCCGCGGTTGTGTCCGCTTTGTATGAGAAAACCATCAGCGCGGCGCAGGAATTCGACGCGAAAGAAATCATTGTCGCAGGCGGCGTCTCAGCGAATAAAGCGCTGCGCGAAGCCTTCCGCGCGCAAACCCATTTCAAAGTGCACATTCCGCACATCAGCCTGTGCACGGATAACGCCGCCATGATCGCCGCTGCGGGTTACCAGCACCTGGCGCGCGGCGAACAGGATGCCCTGGACTTTGACGTGCTCCCGACCTGGTACCTGACCCCGGCAGCGTAAATTGAAGGCGAGAGACTCTGGACGCGCTTAAGCCTACACCCGGGAGTGAATGTAAAATAAGGAATAAAAAAACCAACACGTCTGGAGATGAAAGTGAGCAGCGAACCCGAGCCCGTCGAGAAACCAGCAGCGCAGCCTCCCGCCCAATCCCAAAACGCGCCGTCGGAAAAAGCTTTGCGGGTGTGCGGACCCAGCGGCACTTTGGCGCTGAGATACGGGCTGCCCTGCCCGTTCTGCCTGGTAGGGCGCGTGGACTACGACAGTCAGCTTAATCTGGTCTGCTCTAAATGCGGGAAAACCCAAACCGGCGTATTTACCTGATAATAAATTGAGGTTTCAACCAGTTGGTTGAATAAAAAGGAGAAAAATGGAAGCAAAAGCAATCTGGCAAGGAGATATGAGTTTTCTAGGCAGCGCTGATACCGGCTTCAACCTGAAGATGGATTCAAGCGAAATAGCGGGCGGGCACGATGACGGCTTCAGGCCGACAGAACTCCTGGCGATTGGCACGGCAGGCTGCACCGCGATGGACGTCATTTCCATCCTGAAGAAGAAACGCGCAGATGTGACCGCTTTTGAGGTGCATGCCGTCGTTGCCAAGGCCGAAACCTACCCCAAGGTGTTCACGCGCATGCACCTTATCTACAAAGTCACCGGCCGCGGTATCAAACCCGATGACGTGGAACGCGCGATACAGCTTTCAGAAGAAAAATACTGCCCCTGCATCGCCATGTTCCGCCAGGTGCTGGAATTAACCCGGGAAATCCAGATTATCGAAGCACAGCCGTAATTACATGCAAGTATAATGATATGAAAAAAATCGCGTTCCTAACGAATCTCGTTTAATGCTGTTTGACAAGTTAGTCTACGTTCAAAATTTCCAGTTTTTAACTGCATCATACTGTGATGAACATTTCCAATGAAGACGAAGTCCTGAATTTCACGTTTTTTAGCCATGCACCTTTCCTTCTCAAAAAAGATCCAACTCGAAATAATTAATTAACAAAGGATAGGTCTGTATAAATGAAAACTATTGATTCAGACATTAGTTATAAAAAGGAGTAGTTATTTTATGTTTATAGATTTGCCGGAATTTTGATATCCCTCAGATTTCTCTCATGGCTAGTTCAGGCATCATTTGGATGATTTTTCCGTCAAGCGCTTTTCCATTTGCCTTTTTATTTCGTTTTATTCCGTCTGCTCCCCATGTTCCCCACTGCTTAAAGAAAAAAGCAACTTTTTGTCTATCCGCCTGAAACATGATTGAACGTACCCATTCGGGTTTCATAGGGCGCGCATTGACGCCACTCTCTCCGCCGACAATCACCCAATCTATTCCTGATAAATCCAGATCCTCTAAATCTTCGATTAATGGTTCACATGATAGAAATCGAATTTTTGCTGGAATTGTTTGTAAAGCTTTGATTCGTGATTTTGTGGCAATAGCTTCTACAGTTACTCCAAGCCACACATTTTCTGGAATCTCTCGCTGTGAAAAATATTCCAACATTCGACTAGTACGTTTCGTAAGAATTTGATAACGGTGTCGTTTTGTTTGCTGAATTGTATGCATGACACTGTCAATAAAATCAAATGTCACGGTCTCATGAAACAAATCCGCCATGGAACAGACAAATATTGAATGAGGTTTCATCAATTTAAGTGGTTCATTAAGAACATCCTCATGCATAGTCGGAATAAATCCATTCTGATATTTTTGTACACCCATCGCCTTAAGTCTGTTGGCCATAGTTTCTGCGTAGCAATGAGCACAACCTGGTGACAATTTTGTGCAACCGGTTACAGGATTCCAAGTCCTATCTGTCCACTCTATCTTTGTAGTTTTCATTGCCTAAGCTCCAAACTTAACTTGCATATTATCTGGAAAAGTACCTTCGCGTGGGGAGTTTCCTTTTATATTTTCAGCAGAAATCTTCCCTTCTGCAAGCATTTTTTTAAGAACTTCTTTATAATTCTTCTTGCAAAATGGCTTATCTACACTATGCTCTTCATAGAGCTTTGTAAAAACAATAGTTTTCCCGTGATATTTCTGTAACAGCATGCTTTCCAAGTCTTCAAGAGGATGAGAGAGCATATCCAGAAGAGAACCTTGTCTATACTTCGAATCTTTCGGATTATAGGCAAATGTAGATACTCCATCTTTTTTTTCCGAACTTTCTTTATACATAATGTCTTTCATTACATCATATCCACGAAAGCTTTTGCTTATGAAAATCAGATGATGGCTCGTTCTTGTTCCGTTTTCGTTTGTAAATCTAAACGGTAGAACATACTGGCAGTTGTTATTACGCAATGCATCACATAAAGCTTGAACTATTAAAATTTCACGTTCTTCAGGAGTTTTGTTCCCACACTCCTGTCGAACAATATCAAACTGCTCATCTCCAAATAATGAGATCATATGAGATCTTACCGCGTCATTATCAATCCCCATGTTTATACGGTTGTAATTGAAGAAAAAAATGCAATCACATCCCCAATTGCTGATAATTGACGAGATAAGATTCAACGACAAGCCTTTATATCCCCAAGGATCAACAAAAAATAAAGTTGGCATTGAATGCTGAACCGTAAACAGTTGCTCAATTTCATTCCCGATTTCCATATTGTAGTACTTAGGTGCGTATTTTAAGTTATCTATACCATCAATCTGTTTAATTACATCTTTTAGCTTACATATGTTTGCCTTATCTTTATCGTTAAAAATAGTGATAATACGCTTAGTTAACTCAGTATTAGTTAAGATTTTCTCCATTATCAAAACCGGTGTCGATTTACTTTCGTCATCATATTCTCCTCGTCCAGCGAATAAATCAATGTATGCCATCGTTTGAGGAGACCATGGATTTTTTTGCTGTTGGCTAAGTATTATTTTTGACCACGCTGAAAAATATTTCGAGACAATCCTTGATTTTATTCGCGATTGCTCCCTTTGTTCTTGAAAAAAAACTTCTTTCATGCCTTACCTCCCCTTTCTCAATGCAATACTTCACCTGATAATATTGATAATAAAAACACAAATTTTTCATTTCTAAGGATATTATTCTGTTATTTTACACCAAACTTAATGTCATGAAGAGATTAAAAGTAATACAAGCATCATCGAGAGGTGCGTGTACATTATTAATGAGTTAAGCATTCAGAACGCGGTCAAAATCAATCAAGAAGAAAAGTTGAATGTTTCAATGTGATAGAATAACTCAGGTTGTGAGGTCCATGTGAAGAATTCCCCGGTGCTAATCCTTATGCTGTCGGCTATGCTCCTCCTGGGCGCGTGCGCGAGCGGAACAAACAGCAACCCGACCAATACCCTCCCGGCTCCGCAGGTTCTGGTTTCCGCGGATACGCAGCCAGCCACCCAACCCGCCCCGACCGAAACTATCCCCGCGGCGACAGTCACCCAGAGCACCCCTTCCACGCAGACCAACCCGGGCATAGCCATCCCTGAGCCCGAAAACCGCACGCATTACCAGCTGAACCTGATCCTCAACTACTACACGCAATACGCGGTTGTGGATGAGACCATCACCTGGACCAACCGCAGCAGCCAGACCTTCACCGAATTGGCGGTGGTTGTCCCGCCCAAGTACTACCCGGGCAGTTTTTCCCTGCGCAGCCTGACGGACGGCAGCGGCAGCCCGATCAGCGGCTGGCAGGAAGATGGCGTGCGCTTTACTATCCCGCTCCTGGCCCCGCTCGCGCCCGGGGAGACGACCAGCCTGAAATTCAGCTACCAATTGAACCTGCCCGCGCACGAGGGCACTTACGGCGTTTCCGGCCGGCAGACGAATCTGACCCATTGGTACCCTTACATCCCTCCCTACGAAGAGGGTAAAGGCTGGATAATCCATCCGCAGCAGCTGGAAAACGCCATGCTGGTCGGCGAATATATGGTGACAGAGACGTCCGACTTCGACGTCAGCCTGCAGCTCACCGACCGGCAAGAGCTGATTGAAGTCGCGGCCAGCGCGCCCGCCGAAGAGAAAAACGGCGTGCGACACTACCATCTGGAACTGGCGCGGGGCTTCTCATTTTCGGTCAGCGACAGCTACTTTGAGCATGAAATCGTCCAGGACGGCGTGCGCATCCACTCATACGTTTTCATGGAATCGCAGGAAGCCGGAAAAGCCGTAACCGAAATTGCCGCCCAGGCGCTCAAGCTCTTCGGAGAGCTTTATTACCCCTACCCGCGCGAGATGCTCACCATCGTCGCGGCAGATTTTTTGCACAACATGGAGATGGACGGCATGGTCATGATCAGCTACGGGGTGTTTGACTTCTACAATAAAACACCCAAGACCAACCTTACCATCCTTACCCCGCACGAAATCTCGCATCAATGGTTTTACAGCATGGTCGGCAACGACCAGGCGCTGGAGCCCTGGCTGGACGAAGCCCTGGCGACTTACCACGAAGTGCTTTTTTACCAGCGTTACCACCCCGACCTGGTGCAGTGGTGGTGGAACAACCGCGTTGACGGATTCGCGCCCAAGGGCTATGTCAATTCCGACATCTACATTTCTGGCGGCTACCCGGCATACCGCGACGCCGTTTACCTGCGCGGCGCTGAGTTCCTGCAGCAACTGCGCGACCTGATTGGCGATGAAGCTTTCTTTGCCGCCCTAAAGGATTATGCGCTTACAAACACCTATCAGATTGCCTCGCGTGAGGATTTCTTCGCTGCGGTCGCCCGGCACAGCCAGGCAGACTTGAACCCGTTGCTCAGTAAGTACTTCAGGAATTGACACGGGACTGCGCATATATCCACTTTTTTACTGTGTGCAGCTTCATTTTTCCGGTAAAAGCCTAACCCACTTGTAAGTATTGACGTTGCGCGAACTTGTCTGTTAATTTTTAAGAACAAACCTGATATGCTTTCCTTTGCTCTGGCAGTGAAAAAATTATCGCTGACAGACGCTTTGCCCCTCCACAGGAGGGTGTTGAAAAACATAGGTTAATCGATCACATCCAAATTTTTCAAAGTTAAGAAT
>DIXT01000012.1:54316-113102 GCA_002436085.1 Anaerolineaceae bacterium UBA6073 | reverse complement strand
CTGAAACGAGACGCTGGGGAGGGGAATCAAAGGGGAGGGGTTTATGAACATATTGTGTTCTTCTTGAATATAAAGTTGTTCATTTTTTATTGTTCTGGATATTTTCAACACCCCCACCACCGCAAACTTGACAGGACCCTGAAAGCTGGTTATTATGCCATTTCGGAGCTTCTATGAACGATAAACCTAACGATAACGCAATGGAACAAGCTTCGGAAGCTGAACCAGAAGTTTCTGCAGTTTCGTCCGACGACAACCCACAGCAAAACTCAGGATCCGGCAAAGGCTGGCATAAACAGCCCGGCAGCATTGCCGCGCTCCTGCTGATCCTGGCAGCCCTGATCATCCTGACTGCCTGGCTGACAAGCGAGCCGCGAGAAAAAACTGCCGTGCCCACGCCGACTGCCACGGCGCTGAACGCGCCCCAGCTGGCGCTTGACGTGGAGGCTGCGACGCCGACTGCCACCGCTCAGCCCACCGCTCTGCCGACCGTTGAAGCAGCCCGTAATGAGGTGATTACCTATACCATCCAGGAAGGCGACTCAATCTTCTCGATTGCCTCCAAATTCAATATTGCCCCCGAGACTATCTTGTGGTCAAACCGCTACGAATTGGGCGACGACCCGGCGGTTTACGTGCCCGGAACCACGATTTACATCCTGCCGGTGGACGGCGTTTACCACATCTGGCAGGCCGGCGAAGGCCTGAACGGCGTCTCGGACTTTTACGGGGTCACGCCCGACGTGATCATCGATTACCCGGGCAACAAACTGGACCGGGCTACCCTTGGCAACCTCTCGCTTCCCAATATCGCGCCAGGAACCCGCTTGATTGTCCCCGGCGGCACCCGTCCGGAAACAGTATCTGCGGATAGCTTGCTAACCTACGCTGCCGCCACCCAAATCGGAAAAATTCCTGTCGGAGATCCCGATACATATCCTGCCCCGCGCAGCGAAATTATTGCCTATGTGGTGGAGGAAAAAGACACCCTGTTCACAATCGCGGACAAATTCGACCTCACGCCGGAAACTGTGCTGTGGGCTAACCGCTACCTGTTAGGCGATACCCCGGACGGGATTGTCCCCGGTCAGAAGCTTTTTATCCTGCCCGATAACGGCGTCTATCACGGCTGGAGCTACAAAGAGAACCTGGACAAGGTCGCAGCGTTCTACAACGTCAGCCGCGATGTGATTCTGGATGAACCCTTGAACCAACTGGACCGCAGCGCATTCTCAGACCTGAGCCACCCGAATATCAAAGCCGGCACGCTGCTCTACGTTCCGGGCGGCACGCGCCCGCCTGTCACCTGGGTCACCCCGGTGGGACCTGGCGAAGACGGCGTCGGAGAGCATCCAAACGTCTCATACCTCGGCGCGTATGCCTGTAACAGCACCGCCTGGGCGGTTGGCACCGGTAGCTGGCAGTTCCCGACCTCAGAGCATTGGATTTCGGGCTATGAATACACCCCGCCCACGCACAACGGGCTGGATTATGCCGGCCGGATGGGTTATGACATCTATGCGGCCGATTCCGGCGTGATTATCTATTCCGGTTGGTCCACGCGCGGCTATGGCAACACGATTGTGATTGACCACGGCAACGGATACCTCTCGCTTTACGCGCACCTGATGGACGGCGGGATGATTCAGGCTTGCGGGGTAGAAGTTTACGCGGGCCAACTCATCGGCTATATGGGTTCCACCGGCCAATCCACCGGTCCGCACCTTCATTTTGAAATTCGGTACAATGGATCACCAGTAAACCCCCACGATTTTGGTTTGTAACCTTTGATTTCTGTAATATATAAGGCCGCCAGATGGATTGGCGGCCTGTTTTGTTAATATTTTTAGTTCTACCAATGGATATCTATTGTCCGTAGAACTTTTGTTTTTCAGAACTTTTCTCTCACTTTTTAATACTCCAGTGAACCGGGTTACCAAGCAAAACAGCGGTGCAATCTGCATTTTTGTCTTTGCGAGCTGTTTTTCCGAATAGCGTGAAAGTTGGTCGCCTGAGTCCTCTGCAAAACAGCGTGGCAATCTGCCTTTTATGCAATTTCCTGGTCAGAGTGTGCAAACCTCGACTGAACAAGATCGAAAGGCAGACTGCCGCGACCCTTTGCCATACTGCTCGGGGCCTGAAAGCATATTGCTCATTGGCAAAGGGTCTCGCAGAGACCGCATAGCAGAGGGCGCAGTGACTGGCCTGAGTTTGTCTTTGCGAGCCCCCGCTGCCGGAGCTGCACGATGCTTGGAACCGCAGGAAGGGGGCGTGGCATAGCGAAGCATCCCTTGTGGAATCTGCCTGTGAATCTGGCATTGAGTAGTCGTAGGTTGAGTGCAGCGACGCAGGAGCGCAACCCAACACTGACATGAACCGCCTACTGCATTTTGTTGGGTTTCGCTTCACAAATTTAACTACATAATAACGACCCGATGCCGCTCCACCCAACCTACCAATGGTATCGCGCAGAGGGCTCGGGCTGTGCCAACAGGGAGACCGCTTCGTTCCTCGCGGTGACGCGCGCTTCGTCGTTGCGAGCCCCCGCTGCTGGGACTGCACGAGAGCCGGAAGTACCGGAAGGGGGCGCGGCAATCTGCCTGTCTATCTTTCGTACAACCTGCTATTAACGACCTCACAAGCTTATTTTACTTCGTCGGAAGCAGATGAAACCTACCATCTCCCACTGAACTTATGTACTAATCCAACATTTAAAGGCAGACTGCCGCGCCCCCTACAGTGATATTCAGCGTCACAATTGGCTGCCGACGGGGGCTCGCTAGTGACCATGAGGAGCCACTTTACTTATAACAAGTGGTTCGCAGTAATTCCTGGCGACACGATTATAGTCTGTCATCTTAAGCGTTAGCAAAGACGCTTCTTCTACCACAGGATGCTTCGCGTGCGGCTCAACACGACAAACAAAGCGATTTCGAGGGTTCTTACTTCCGGGTAATCATGCTGCTGGTTGGGGATTCGTCGCTGGCAATCACGATCTCATCCCCGCGCACAAGCTGCCCAAGGTAAGCGCGGCTGCCTTCCACCGGCGTCCAGCCGTCCAGGTTGAAGGGTAGAAAGCCGGTCGCGGAAATCCATTCGCCGTTGTACTTACGCGCGATGTGCAAATGCGTTCCAGTCGCCTGCCCGCCCTCACAGGAAGGATGCCCGATCGGGTCGCCCTGCTTCACCACCGTCCCAACCGTCACGCGCCCTTCCTGAGCGATGTGCAGGTAAAAAATATTCCAACCGGTGCGTTCGTCGCCGTCTCCGTCCAAATCCAATATCGCCGTGCCTGGACCCGTGCGGACAATCACGCCGTCCGCCACCGCAACCGCCACCTCGTTCGTACCCACGCAGCCCTTGGAGCCGACCGGAGGCGCCAGGTCAATGGCCGCGTAGGGTTTCAGGTTGCCCCAACCGGTGTGCGGTCCGCCGGTGTAAGACCATGTGGTGCCCAGGCGGAAAGGCAGGATAAACTGGGGCTGCGTCAGGCTGCCCGGCAGCACGGTCGTATTACCCTGCCAGGGGTCCCCAAACATTTCACGGTAGGTTCTGGCAAAGCCGTCCGGACCGATCGCGCGCTTATACTCCTCGCCGTCCAGAAATAGCGAAAAATAATACTGCAGAGCAACTGTGCCGGCGTTTTGCCAGGGGTCGATATTTTCAATCTCGCCATTCAAATGGGTAATGGAGGTCAGTTCGCCCTGCCGGTAGCGGTAATAGCCGTCGTTTAGCAAGTCCGCGCTGTGCGAGAGCTGCAGGTAAACGCCGGTGTACACTTCTTCGGGCAACAGCAGAGTAAGCTCGTTAGCGCGGTCGCGCACCGGATTCGTGAGCGCTTGCGCCCGGTATTCCAGCAGCGCCAGCAGCAGCCGGGGGTTGATGCTGTAATTCTCTCCCAGCCAAGCGAGCAAATTCGCGGCGTCCTTATACTCCGCCTGAATGTAGGAACCGTATTGCTTGTACCAGCCCGGGCTGGATTCAACGTAAGCGCGCAGGTCAAAACCAATCAGGTCTGGTCCGTAAACGAAGGCGGAATCCGGAATAATCTGGTAAGCTGTGCCCCACAAAGGCTTGTAGTAAACCGGCATCTTCATCGGGAAACCGGGCGGCATCGTAGTGGCTGACTCCGGTATCTCGGGATTAGACCACAGAATTTCCTGCACCGTGGCGCCAAAACGGATTGATAACATGTGCAGGGTATCGCCGCTCTGGGCGGTATAGTCCACCAGCGTCCCCGGAGCATAGACCGGACGGGCAGGGAAAGGCGTTGAGGTGGGCTGTTCTGCCTCCTCTGTCTGCTGCGCAGCAGGCAGGATATACGTTGGTCTGGCGTCTGTGCATGCGCTGGTGAAAAGTACGAGCGCGAGCAGGAACGCGAACCATTTGGTCTTAGTGTGGAATTTGCGGGCTGTCATCATTTAAACCGGTGGTAAACGCCACAAATATACCACAAACCAGGCAGGTCAATCCCCGCGGCTGATATGCGCGGGTGTAGAGCTGTACCGGTTGGACTTGACAATCTTATCGCCGGAGATTAGCCAGCCCTGGTAGGGAACCGAAGCGGCTTTCGCAGTCCAACCGCTGAGCTTAAAAGCCAACGGCCCATCCGCCGGTATCCATTCGCCGTTGTACTTACGGACAATGTGAAGGTGAGAACCTGTCGAAATGCCTCCCTCGCAGGAGGGATGCCCGATACGGTCGCCTTTTTCCACCCAGGTTCCAAGCTTAATCCGGTGGGTTGTGCCCACGTGCAGATACACGATGTTCCAACCGGTTTCCTCATTCCCATCGCCGTCCATGTCCACCACAACCGTGCCGTTATCTGAACGCACCACAAGGCCAGACGCGGCAGCGGTAATCCAGGTGCTGTTGGGCAGGCAGCCGGGCGCGTCCGCCGGCGGGGCAAAGTCCAGGGCAGCCCGTACTTCCACGGCGCCCCAGGCGGCATGCGGTCCGCTGGTATAAGACCAGACAATCCCGCTTTCAAACGGCAGGTCAAGTGGGGGTTGTTCCATGCCGGGATTGAACAGGGACGCGTACTGCTGGGCAATCAGCCAGGGGTTACCGAACATGGCTTCATAGGTGGAAAGCAGGCTGTGGTCGGAATATAGTGCCTCGCTCCAGTCGTCCTGATTGCGCGTCTGCGCGAAATAGTACATCCAGGCAACCGTGGCGCAATTCAGCTCCGGCGCCAGGCGCAAGCTGCTGCCGTCCGGGAAAGTCAGCGCGAGCAGGGTGCCTTCCCGCCAGCCGTAATAACCGGTGCCAAGATTTCCCGCGGCCAATACCAGCTGCTTATACAGTCCGCTCTGACCAGACTCGAATAAGCCCAGCGGGTAATAAAGCTGATCCTGCGTGGCAGGGCTGCCGTAAACCCAGCCGCTTTCGTATTCAAGCAGCGCCAGAAGCAGGCGCGGATGAATCGAATAGTCCCGCGCAACCCGCAGGATGATTTGCGCGCTGTTCATAACGCCGTTGGCGTACACGCTTTCCTGATAATCTGCGAGTTTTCCGCCTGCCTGGGCGATAAAATTCTCCACGTCAAAATCCAGCGCGCTGGGCGAATTGACCACCTCAGCGTCCGGGAATAACCTTAGGCTGTCGCTGACATTTTCCAGTTGGGCCGGGATGAGCAGCAGCTGCCCTTCCGAAATAAAGCCGTTTTCCAGCAGTTCCCCCGTGCTGCTGATCTCGTTGACCGGGACGCCGAAACGCAGGGCTAATACGTCCAGACTGTCTCCGCTCTGAGCGTAGTACAGGGTCGGCGCGTTTTGACTGGCTGCCACCGCCGGAGACTGGTTTGCCAGTACCTCAGGAGCCTGGTTTGCCATCTGTGCGGGTTCGGCGGGACTATCCGCAACTGCAGCGGTTAAAGGCGCTTCTAAAAGGTCCGGGGCTTGCTCGAGCAGGCTCACCGGCAGCGCAGTCTCGTCCGCAGCTTTATTCGCGACTACTTTTTCAGGGGCTTCCGCTGGCAAAGTCAGGACTGCGCCAACGCAAATCACCACCGCCAAGACAGCAATAACCAAACGCTGTGTCTTCCGCCTGCGCCGGGCAGCCATTCTGCGCTGCCTTTCCGCGCGCGAGCAGTTAACGTCCGATGGCGTTGAAATCGGCACGGCCATTGAAAGCTTCAACTGTGTGTCCATTTTTTACCAAATATCCATCATATTCAAGGCCGGCGCTCTCGCTTATCCAGCCGCTCAGGACGAACGGCACGCTGCCGTCCGCGGGAATCCAAACGCCGTTATAACGGCGCGCAAGGTGCAAGTGGGTGCCAGTGGAGTAACCGCCCTCGCAAGAGGGGTAACCCAGCACGTCCCCCTGATGCAGATAAGTGCCCAGCCCGGCTCTACCGTTGGTGGCAAGATGCAGATAAAGCAGCGACCAGCCGGTTTGTTCAATGCCGTCCCCATCCAGGTCCTGCACCACCACTCCGTTCCCGGACCGGACCACCAAGCCATCCGCCGCAGCCGTCACCGGGGTTTGGCTCTCGTAACAGCCAAATTCCTCTCCAGGCGGGGCAAAATCGATGCCCGCGAACGCGGAGCCTGTTCCCCAACCCACGTGCGGCCCGCCAGTAAAATACCAGGTGTCGCCCGCTGCAAAAGGCAGCTCCAATTCGGGCTGGGTCAGGTCTTCGGGTACAAGCGGCTCAATTGAAAACGCAAACGGGAAACCAAACAGCCGGTTGTAGTCAGCGTAAAAGCCTGCCGGGGATACCGCCTGCTTCCACTCCTCTTTGCCCATCAGAAGGCTGAAAAGGTATTGCAGGCCGGCTGTGCCGCCGTTGATGGTCGCATCCGCGCGCATCACGGCGCCGTCGCTGAGCGTCCATACTGCCACGGCGGAATTTTCCCACAGGGTGTATCCGCGGGTCATCTCATTCGCCGCCCAACTGAGCTGCTTGTAGAGGCCTTTGCGATTTGCGTCTTTCAAGCCCAGCGGGTAGTCCTCGGAGATGCCGGTCTTGCCAGCCGAGCTTACCCAGCCGCTGCGGTACTCCAGCACCGCCAGCAGCAGGCGCGGGTTCACGGAGAATTCATCCGCCACGCGCTGAACAATTTCCGCGCCGTTCAAAGTCGTTTCATCTTCCAGGGTTTCGGTAAAGCCGTTCAGTTTTCCGGCAAACTGAGCGGTCACTGCGAAGGTGTCGAAGCCGACTGCGGAGGGGCTGTAGAACAGTTCCGCGTCGGGGATTGTCTTGAAATTGGTCGCCTGCTCGTTCGCGCTGGCAGGTGGAATGATCAGCTTCTGCCCGGGCTCGATGAGATTGGGATCCTTCAGATCCGGGTTAGCTTTCAGGATCTGCCCTACCGAAACCTGATGCCGCAGCGCGATGCGGGCCAGCGAATCGCCTGAGACGACGGTGTATTCGTCCGTTTGCGCTCGCAGCGTAGGCAGCAGGGCGGGTTGATTCGGCGTGGGGGTTGGTCCGGCCGGCGCGGGCGTGATGGTTATCCGCGGCTGCAGCGGTGTCGGGTTCAGGGCTTGCCCATTCATCGGGGTCGGCGTCGCGTTCATATGCGCGCTTTGCGGCACTTGCCAGGGATCATAATTGGCAATTGGTCGGTAACAGCCCCCCAAAAGGATGCCCGCCAAAAGCGCCGCGCCGAGCCGCCAGGCCATTGCGCGGAGGCTCGATTTGGGGTGCGGAAAACGGCGAATGGGTTTCATCAGAGTTAAATGATGCAATATTCGTGCCACGCACCCTTATTAGTGACTACACTCAGCCTTCAGGTGAAACTTCTTGATATTTAGCGGGCAGGGCGGGAAGCTTAGCAAGATGCTTGCAACGCAGGTGAGGGTGTTGAAAATGTCCAGAACAATAAAAAATGAACAACTTTATATTCAAGAAGAACACAATATGTTCATAAACCCCTCCCCTTTGATTCCCCTCCCCAGCGTCTCGTTTCAGTGTAAAACTTTCCGCACGATGCTGGTGAGGGGAAANNCTCCCAGCAGATTGACGCTAAAAACGAACGAGATTCGGAGCTGGGAGAGGGCAGGGTGAGGGCAGATTTAAATTCTTAACTTTGAAAAATTTGGATGTAATCGATTACCCAATGTTTTTCAACGCCCTCGCGGGTTTCATTTGACAAAACGCCAGTATTGGATAAAATATTACTCTATTGCCGGAGTGGTGGAACTGGCAGACACGCTACGTTCAGGGCGTAGTGAGCATAGCGCTCGTGAGAGTTCAAATCTCTCCTTCGGCATAAACGCAACCAACATGGTTGCGTTTTTGTTATTCATTGGATTGCGCTTTTTTAGGTTGAACCCTTGATGGTACAATTATTGCAACGGATTCAGATGTATGATGAATTTTTGGGAAAAAATAAAAAAAATCAATTGGGCTGACCGACGCATCATTCTGATCGTTGTGATTGTCATTCTCGTTTTCCTGATGATGGATTTTAACAACCGCATGGTGCGCTCGCTGCAGTTGGAAAAACAGGAACAACAGCTAAACGCCCGCATCGTCGCGCTCGAACAGACCAAGCAGCGGCTGGAAGCGGACATTGCCTACGCCAACTCCGACCGTGCGGTGGAAGAGTGGGCACGTGAAGAGGCGAAGCTGATCAACGAAGGGGATGTTCCGATCATCCTCCAAGCCCAGTCCAGCGCTGCTGCCGCCCCGACACCCACACCCCTGATTGAGACCGTTGAGCTTTCCCGCCTGGAAATCTGGAAACAGCTTTTCTGGGGGGAATAAGCCCTGAATGTAGACCGGAAAAATACCACTCCTCTGCTGACGCGGAGGTTTTTTTATGGTGAGTGCACAGGCGCATCAATATTAGGGCACCCCTGTCCAAATTGCCTACGAGCTTGGGGCTTGGCAAGCGACGCAATCAGGTTCGAGCTCACGCTGGCGGATTGCAGTTTAGATGCTTTTCTATAAGCGCGCGTCTGATCTTTCTGCAAGTTTACGCTCGCTTCTATAGAAAAATCATTGCTGCCGATCGCACCGGCCAGGAAAATTTTCGCGTTTCTCAGGTATAATCTTGAGGTTATGAACCTGGAAGAATTAACCCGAAAAATGCACGCGCTGGTGGAATCCAAGGGCTGGAATGCCAAGGATTCGGTCAAGCAGCAGACTCCGCGCAACCTCGCCATTTCGCTGGTACTGGAAGCCGCCGAAGTGCTCGAGCTGTTCCAGTGGCAGGCGGACTGCAAAGACCCGGAAGCCCTGGCCGGCGAACTGGCGGACACGACCCTTTACCTGCTCCAACTCGCCAGCGTATCCGGGATAGACCTGGAACAGGCAGTGCTCACGAAAATTGCCCAGAACCAAACCCGCCTGTGGCCCGAGCATCTGGATAAGGAGCCAAAAGCATGATTATCGCGGTGTACGGCAGCGCCCGACCTGCTGCTGGGGAGGCTCTTTATGAGGACGCCCGCCGCTTGGGCGCGCTCCTGGCGCAGCAAGGCCACACAGTAATGACTGGCGGCTACTGCGGCATGATGGAAGCGGTTTCCAGAGGCGCGGCAGAAGCCGGCGGCAGCACAATTGGCGTCACCTGCGCTGAAATTGAGCGCTACCGCCCCGGCGGCGCCAACCCCTGGGTGCAGGTTAACATCCGCACCGAAACCCTCAATCAGCGCCTGGAAGTGCTCACGCGCCAGCCCGACGCGATGATCGCGCTGCCCGGTGGAATTGGCACGCTGGCAGAAATCAGCCTTGCGCTAAACTTATCGGTAATCTCTCCGGACCGCGCCAAACCAATGGTGCTGATTGGCCCGGCATGGCGTGAAACTTTTAGGACTTTCACCGCTCAAAATGACGGCCTGATTTCGAAGGAAGACTTTGAGCATGTGCGCTTTTGCCAGACTCCCGAAGAAGCGGCTGAACTCTTTAATAACAAGATTGACAGGAACTAATCAATGGAAAAGAAACTGCCCACCCGACAAGAAAATTTTTCTGAATGGTACAACCAGCTTGTTCTGCGCGCGGAACTGGCCGACTACGCGCCGGTAAGAGGCTGCATGGTTGTGCGCCCGTACGGCTGGGCGCTCTGGGAAAACATCCAGAAAGCGCTGGACGACCGGTTTAAGGCTACCGGTCACGTCAATGCCGCTTTCCCGCTGCTCATCCCGCAGTCATTCATGACCAAGGAAAAAGAGCACGTGGAGGGATTCTCACCGGAATTGGCGGTGGTTACCCACGGCGGCGGTGAAAAGCTGGAGGAACCCCTGGTGGTGCGCCCCACCTCCGAAACTATCATCGGCACCATGTACGCAAAATGGATTCAGTCTTATCGGGACCTGCCGGTGTTGATAAACCAATGGGCGAACGTTGTCCGCTGGGAAATGCGCACCAAACTCTTCCTGCGCACGCTGGAGTTCTACTGGCAGGAAGGCCATACTGCCCACGCCACCGAGCAGGAAGCCTTGGAGGAAACCGAACGCATGCTGCAGGTCTACGCGGACTTCGCGCGGACCGAAGGTGCGGTTCCGGTCATCCCCGGGCGTAAAAGCGAATCCGAAAAATTCGCCGGCGCGGTTAATACCTATTCCATCGAAGCGATGATGGGTGATACTAAAGCCCTGCAATCCGGCACTTCGCACTTCCTTGGTCAGAATTTTGCCAAAGCCTTCGACATCAAGTTCTTGGACGAAGGCAACCAACTGCAGTACTGCTGGACGACTTCCTGGGGCGTTTCCACGCGCTTCATCGGGGCCATTATCATGACCCACGGGGACGACCAGGGTTTGGTGCTGCCTCCCCGCCTGGCCCCCATCCAGGTGGTCATTGTTCCGATTTACCGCAAGAATGAGGAAAAAAGCGCGGTGATGGAAGCTGTCAGTGCCGTGCAGGCCCAACTGAAAGACCTGCGCGTCAAAGTGGACGAGCGGGAAGGCCTGACCCCCGGCTTCAAGTTCAACGACTGGGAGCTAAAGGGTGTTCCCCTGCGCATCGAGATTGGCCCGAAGGACGTGCAGAACGGGACGGTCGCGCTCAGCCGGCGCGATATCCCTGGGCGAGATGGCAAATCCTTCCTGCCAATGGCTGGCCTGGATAGCGCTGTCCCGGCCCTGCTCCAGACCATCCAGGACAACTTGCTCGCCAAAGCCACTGCGTTCCGCGACAGCCACATTTTTGAGGTAACCGATTACGAAAGCTTCAAACAGGTGGTCGCAGAGCAAGGCTGGGCTTACGCCTGGTGGAGCGATGACCGCGAAAATGAAGCCCGCATCAAAGAGGAGACTAAAGCCACCCTGCGCATTTATGCCAGCGACCCGAACCTCGGGGAAGGCGTGTGCTTCTACAGCGGCAGGAAAACAAATCAAAAAGCTTACTTCGCGCGTTCTTACTAAGCCGGCGCTATGACAGCAATTGACTTAACCAGGCTCCAAAAACAAATCGGGGAGCTGGTTTCGCTTTTCTCCGAACCCACAGCGTTCATCAAAACCCTGCATGAGATTCTGGATTTCTACGAACGCCGCGCCTACCGCCCCAGCCGGGAACTCGTTCCAAAGACGTTCATGCGGTCCCACAATCTGCCTGCCCAGGTTTTGCCCCTGATTGAGATTGGGCTGAAGGAATCTGCCAGCCTGCGCCCAGCAGAAGCGCTTGCGCTCGCGCAAACCCTATGGCAGGACCCTTATTACGAAGCCCGCGAACTTGCGGCATTGGTGTTGGGGCAGCTGCCGGCGGAATTCAGCGCGGATGTGCTGAGGATGATTGAGGAGTGGATTGCCGCCCCGTTGGACCGGGCAGCCCTGCATGTTCTATTGGAGAAAGCCAGCCTGGCGCCCCGCCTGGCCGGCACTTGGTCTGCCTTCATCGAAAAACTGCTGAGCAGCCCCACAATCCGCTTGCAATCCATCGGTCTACTGGCGCTGGCGATTGACCTGGAGCAGCGCCCGCTCAACCAATATTCCGGGGTTTTTAAGCTAGTACGTTCGTTTATTCAGGCAGGGGATGAACGCCTGGAGCTGAACCTCAGCCTGGTCATTAAAAACCTTGCCCGCAGCACCCCAAATGAGACCGCCTATTTGCTAAAACAGGTTCTGGCGGACACCCCCAGCAAGGATATTGAGCGGCGGATTCGGGAGTACCTGCCGTATTTCCCGCCGGAAACAGCCGCCAGCCTTCATGAGGCGGTCAAAACCCATGCGAAGATTCATAAAACGTAAAGACCTTGCCACCCTGAGCGCCAGCGAAGGGTCTCGTTTTTCTACCGACGGGATGCACCGCTTGCAGCTAAGCACGACGAGCCAGCGCCACCAGATTGAATATTCCAATCGGGAGATTGCTTCAGTCGCAGTCGCTCCATCGCAATGACGAATCTGCCGGCGCAAAGTCAATTGTGTGTTGTCTGAGCGCCAGCAAAGGGTCTCGTTTTTCTACCGATGGGATGCACCGCTTGCAGCTAGGCACGACAAGCCAGTACCATTACAAAAACAATCCCAGCCTCCATTGATTCCGTAGCCACATAAATGAAGCCTCAACCAAAAACAGCCCGGTGTTCCGGGCTGTTTTTGTTAATCAGCTGACAACTCTAAAAGAGGTGGAAAACCGCAATAATCGGCGCGAAGAGGGAAGAAACCAGCGACATCACCGTGATGAGCGTATTGAGCGACGGTCCCGCGGTATCCTTGAAAGGATCGCCAACCGTATCCCCGACCACCGCAGCCTTGTGCGCTTCCGAGCCTGGTCCGCCAAATTTGCCTGTCTCAATGTATTTCTTAGCGTTATCCCACAAACCGCCGGCGTTCGCCATCAGCAGGGCAAAGATCACGCCGGTGAAGATAGCGCCGCCCAAAAACCCGCCCAAGGCATCAGGACCGAGCATAAATCCGACAATTAGCGGAAAACCAACCGCCAGGAATGCGGGCAAGAGCAGCGATGACAGCGCTCCGTGTGCCGCTAAACCAACGCAGCGGTCGTAGTCAGGGTCTTCGGTTCCTGCCAGAATGCCCGGTTTTTCGTTGAATTGCCGGCGAATTTCTTCAATCATATCAAAGGCATTGTGCGTTACGGAAAGCATCAGCAGCGCGGAAAATAAAGGCGGGGTCATAGCGCCCAGCAGCACGCCAGCGATAACAATCGGGTCGCGCAAGCTGATGTTCAGGTCAATCCCGTTCGCTTTTACAACTTCCGCGTAAGCGGCAAAGAGCGCCAGGACGGTCAGAGCAGCCGCGCTGATGGAGAAACCTTTGGTGATAGCTTTGGCAGTATTGCCGGCTGAATCCAACACGTCCGCGCGTTCGATTACTTCCTGCCCCATGCCAGCCATTTCCGCGATGCCGCGCGCGTTATCCACAATCGGGCCGTACGCGTCCGCGGAGACAATCATGCCGCTGATGGAAAGCATGCCGACCGCTGCCACGCCAATGCCATAGATGCCCGGCAAGCCGTTGCCTACTGCGACGTAGTAAGACAGCAGAGTCGCAATCACCACGCCGATAATCGAAGGAACGATGGAAATCAAACCGTAACTAAAACCTGTAATAATCGTAATCGCAGAACCAGAGGTTGAAACACGCGCCGTCTCCTGCACAGGTTTGTATTGGTCATTCGTAAAATAATCCGAAGTAAAGCCAATAACCACACCGGTGATAATTCCAACCGTCGCCGACCAAAAGATTCCAGGTTCAATCACTTTCGTGAGGCTCAGGACCAGAAGCGCTGCCACAAAGATGAGGCAGGTGACGATGGTGCCGCGGTTTAATGCCGCTCCGGGTTTTCCGCCTTCTTTAACTTTGACAAACTGAATCCCAAGCAAAGAAGAAAAGGTACCGAGGGTGCAAAGGATAAGCGGTATTACGGTGTATTTGTATTGCATCCCAACCGCAAAGCTGGCGCCCAGGAGCATCACGGCCACCGCGCTGGCGACGTAACTGTCAAAAATATCCGCGCCCATGCCCGCCACGTCACCCACGTTGTCGCCCACATTATCCGCGACCACAGCCGGGTTGCGGGGGTCGTCCTCCGGGATGCCAAGCTCAACTTTACCTACGAGATCGGCCGCGATATCAGCGGTCTTCGTGTATATGCCCCCGCCGGCTTTGGCCAGCAGCGCCAGGGTGCTGGCGCCAAAGCTAAACCCGAGCACGGCGTGCGCCTCACCTGTGAGTATAAAGATCAGGCTCATCCCAATCACAGCCAGACCGACCATTGCCAAGCCCAGCACCGAACCGGCATAAAAGGAAAGCCGGAAAGCCTGCTGCAGGCTCTTCTGCGCGGCAGTCGCGGTACGCACGTTAGCCTCCACAGCTACGCGCATGCCCATGTACCCTGCTATTGCTGAACACAACGCGCCTACCACAAAACAAGCCGCCATAATCGCGCCGCTGCCGGGCTCAATCACGATGCCTGTGGTGGCGAGGTTTTCAAAATTGAAACTGAAGATAAGCGCAATAACAATCCCAAGAATCAAGGCAAGGCTGGCAAGCGCAGTATACAGGCGCTTAAGGTAGGTATTCGCGCCGCTGCGGATCCAGGACGCCACCTTCTGAGCTCGTTCAGAACCAGGGTCCTGCCGCATGACCCAAAAGTACAGATAAATCGCAACCGCGATTGAAATAACGCCGCCCGCGATGCCAACATACAACCAGTTTTGATAATCCATTGATTATGCTCCTCTTTCAAAGCTTGATTTTGTTCTTTACATACTTGCGGATCGGAACCAGCGGTAGTTTTCCGCGCGCAAAGCTTCTGCCGTAGGCATGGGATAGTAGCGCAGTTTATCCTGGTTTCCCACATAAAAGCCGTTCTTAATCGTGCGGTAAGGGATTACCGGTGAGTGGGTGCGATCAACCATCTTCGTGGAAACAAATTTTGTTTTGACATCCGAGAGACACTGGCGCAGGTGGTCCGGGTTGCTGTACGGCAGGTTGTTCAGCATTCCCATCTCCGGGTCACTGGCAAGTTCGCCCAACTGGAGTTCCGTAAAAGTGATGGCTGGAACGCTTATCAAAGAGGTCGGGTTCTTCACAATCAGATCGTAGAAGCTGACGGGATCAAGCCGGCTGACCACCAGAGGAGAGACTGGCACAATTTCCTGGTAAAGATGCAATCCATCCTCCCCAGCGGGAAGATTATCGGAAGCTTTCAGCGCCAGAGTTCGGCCGTCTTGCGTGGTGAGATGCAGATCCAACAATGCCGCCGGGTCAATATGTTCCAAAACGCGGTAAACCGAAACATAAATTGACGCTTTAGGTCGCCCATCTTCGTGCGGCACGCAGCGCTTGAGCGCTTCTTCCGTATGGAAATAGGGGTTCCTATAGCTGGGGTCAACCTCAAAGAACATCGCCTGACCCCGGGATTTTTTTGCTGAACCGACAGCGTAATAACTGCCAAATTCTTCCGGGCTTAGCATTGAGACAATCAAGGCTTCAGGGAGTAAAGATAGGTAAAAATGCGTTTCCATGCCTGCTCCAATCTATGAACTGATATTTTGCATCAAATGCCCATATAATGCCATAATAATTGTATCTCCAAACTTTGGTTTTGACAGTAATTCTTGCATTTTTGTAATTCTTGCATTTTTCAGTTAAACGAAACAGCCCGCGTTAATGCGGGCTGTCCGGTGCAAGGTCAGGGACTAATGGTTGATCAGGTAGTTAATCACCGCTTCTTTTTCCTGCTCGGTGAACGTAACGCCGTGATGGTCGCTTAACAGTTGGTCCCATTCCGCGTAGGTTTTTTCAAACGCCAGGACCCAATCCAAGACATGGTGACCGCCAAGTTTTTCAACCAACAGCGCTTCCACTTCCGCATCGGTTAATGCAGCAGTCACGCCAGCCGGATAGGCAGAACTGGCTGATTGGACGGCTTCCCCGGCCGGATATGCGCCGGATGCCTGGTTCGGGGGCGCGCTCTCTTCAGCGCTCTCACCCACAGACACAGCCGGTAAGTTGATGGAGCTGCTTTCTTCTTTCGGACCGCAGGCGCTCAAGAGCAATGCCGCTGCCAATAAGATGCTTATGAAAAGCAGGTTTTTATTTTTCATGGATTTTTCCTTTCACTTTGTGCTGATATTTTACCTGAAACTGATGCTGAGCTATTTTGGTCCGCAGACCAAAGTGAATTTTCAAGGTGATTTCTCAGCGGCTAATTTCCGGTTTCGCGCATACGTCTGTAAAATACGCTTCGCTGACGGACTGCGCAGTTTCCACTGACGGCAGGCAAAGCTTGGAGCAAAATAGTGGGTGCGCCTCGACCGCCAGCTCAGCCATCCTCAGCGCCGCCCGTCGTATGGAAAAGTGTGCGTTTTCGCTGGCGCGCAGTTTGGTGAATTGGAACAGCTCACGCAAGTTCAGCCGGCATAGCACGCGCCGGTTGTATCCGTTCGGAACGACGTACGCCGCAGCTTCGGGGTGCAATTCGCGCAGCTCTTCATAAAGCTCGGATGCTGCGCTCATCGCCCGCCGGTGAAGCCCCTCTACGCCTGCCAGGCTCATCGCCTTTGGGATGGCATAACCAAGTCGTGTGGTCAGAGCCTGCGGGGTCTGGGTCATCATGCGGTGGCGTTTAAATTCAAAGTACGCGCCCTGGTCCATGACCAGCTCAAAGTCGTAGTGGGCGTATTCAAGTTCCCGCAAAGGCACGTCGAAATCGCCTAATTGCTTGAACAGGTCCCCCACAAGAGCGGCTTTTTGCCGGTCATCCAGGCTTTGAATATGCGCAAGGCATTCGGCGTAACTCTTCTCGCTAAATCGCAGCAGCGCCGCGGCAAGCACCTGGTCCTCACCGGCAGGTTCCACCCCAAGCAGCCGGCACCAACTCCCATCAGGCAGCGCTTCTATTCGGCGAGATTGCGCGCGTAGGCTTTCCCGAATTCCCGTCAGGCTTTCAATCGGATTGGCGTACTTGACGAGCGTGGGCAGCTCCTGGGTTGCGACCGCTTTAACTTCTGCCCCAATTTGGCGGACTTCTTCAAGCTCTGAGCTGAGCAGCTTTTTAATCGCGTATTCCAGCGCGCGCGCGTTAATAGTGACGCCCACATTGGCCATGGACGCGGCTGGCAGAAAAAACCTGGCAACGTCAACCGCTTGTATACGCGCGCGGTTTTGCCAGGCTTTTTCGCTCTCATCGGGCAAACGCTCGGTAGCGCTTTCGCTCCAGGAGCGCAGCGCGGTCATCGCGTGCGCGTATCCTTGAAAAAGCAGGCGCATCACGGCGCAATATTTTTCCTCAAAGCGCGAACCGGCAATTTCGGGCGGAAGCACCCACGCATCAGGGTTCCATTCCTGGTAGCGGGTGGATTTTTCAGTATAGGAAGCGAGGCGGTTGCTTTCGAGGGTTTCAATAGCCAGGCGGGAGATGTTCTCGAGCGCCAGGTGCAGGACAGCATGCTCAGCCACGCTGGAGTGCCCGTACCCGACAATCCATTTCTCGCTGAATTTTGAGGATTTTTCCGCGTCCAATTCCGCGGCTATCTTGTCAAATGGCTCCGGCGAACGCGAGGTTTTCGCGAAGGTGACCGCGATGGTTTCGGCGCTTAATTGGCTGGGACTAAGCCGATAAATTCTCCTGGAAAGATTCATGGGTCAGTATTCTCCTGGCTTCACGTTTGTCCTGCTCGATTTGCTGGATCAGGTCTTCCACATGCTCAAATTTAATCTCACCCCGCAAATGTTCGATGAATTCCACGGTGAGATCCTCGTGGTAGATATTATCATCAAAATCCAGAAGCAGGGTCTCGATATTCGCCTTGGTAGTATTCTCAAAAGTCGGACGTACCCCCACGCTGGTGACGCCCATCAGTTTTTCGCCATTAAAGCTGGCGCGCGTGGCGTAAACTCCGTACTTAGGCAGTATTTTCTGGGGATCGACGACCTGATTCGCGGTCGGAAAACCCAACTTTGAGCCCAAACGCTTTCCTACGACCACTTTACTCTTCACAAAATAGGGATGACCGAGCAAGCGCGCTGCCTCCCGCACGTCCCCAGCTTCCAGAGCCTCGCGTACCCTGCCCGAAGAGACCGGCTTTCCGTCCAGGCAAAACACCGGCATCACATCCAGGATAATGTTATTTTGCTCGCAAACAGTGCGGATTTGCTCAAGCGTCCCGGAGCGTGCTTTGCCCAGCGCGAAGTTCTCGCTGACGGTCAGGCCGCGCAGGTCAAGGTGTTCCAGCAACAGCGCAAAGAATTGCCCGGCGCTCAGGTTCGCGAGCGCGCGGTTGAAGGGAAGCGTGAAAACAAAATCCAGGCCGCTTTGCGCCAGGAGTAACCTTTTTTCTTCCTCGCAGGTCAGATAGAAGCGACCGCTGATATGTTGCAGCACAACCCGCGGGTGGGGTTGGAAGGTTATCATTGCGGAGGCACACCCCTCGTTCGCGGCGTGCTCTTCCAATCGTTTGAGAAGGGCTTGATGTCCGCGGTGGAGTCCGTCAAAATTCCCGATGGTAATACATAAGGGGTCCTTAGTCAGCGCAGGCCAGTTTTCAAAAAATTCGGTCAAATCATCCTCATTGTTTCACTCAAAAAAATAACCCTGTCTGGCAGCACACCAAGCAAGGGTTATTCTTTACATGCAATCAAAGTTTTAGAGGAAGAACACTTTTCGCGGCTGCCATTCGTTTGCAGCGCTGTCGTATTCCACCAGAGCTACCAATTCACCTTCCTGGCTGACTGCGCGCGCCCATTTGCCAGCTTCCACAACTTCCAGCGCTGGTACGCGGTGCCCGTGGCGAACCTCGTCCACTTGTTCAACCGTGAGTTCCACTGTGTACCAATCACCAAGCGCTTCGGCAGCCGGGATGAGGTATTGATACCAATCCCCGGCAGCAAAGGCTTCCTGCAACTTACGCAAGGAGACTGCATCGCGCAATCCGAAACGACCATTTTTCGTCCGGCGAAGACCGGTCAGCGTAGCGCCGCAGCCGAGCTTTTCGCCCAGATCATGAGCTAATGAACGCACATAGGTGCCCGAAGAACATTGAATGTCCACTACAGCCTCGGGCGGGTCCCAATCCAGCAGTTCCAGCTCGTGTACCTGGATCGTACGGGGTTCAAGGTCCACCTCCTCACCGCGCCGGGCGATTTCGTAGGCTTTCTCACCTTTAATTTTGATGGCGGAGTAAGCCGGAGGTTTCTGCTCAAATTCACCGATGAAGCCCTGCAGTGCCTCTTCAAATTCCTCGTAGGTGATTTCCACAGGGGAGCGGCGCGTAATTTGGCCTTCCATATCGTAGGTATCCGTGGTGATACCCAACTCGATGACAGCCTGATAGCGCTTTTCAGAGGCGGACACGTATTCACTTAGTCGCACAGCCGGACCCAGCAAAACGACCAGCACACCGCTGGCGCGCGGATCAAGCGTACCGGTATGCCCTGCTCTGCGAATTTTGGTGCCGTTCCGGATGATTTGTACAACATCATGCGAGGATAAACCAACTGGCTTATCCACAACCAACACCCCGGAGACATTGCTAGCCAGGTTTTCTCTACCACCCATCATTTCATCGGACATAATAATCTCGCTTAGTTATAGAATTTCCTGGATCAGTAAACTGCCAGGAGTTGTTTTGTTTTTGCCAAGACTTTTCCAACGACCTCGTCCAAAGAGCCTTCCACATCCGCTCCAGCGGCTGCGGCGTGCCCTCCGCCCCCAAATTCAAACGCAAGAGCAGATACATCAATTCCCTCTGCTGCGCGCCAGCTTACTTTCACCCGGTCCGGTGACTGCTGGATAAATAATACCACAACCAGAAGCCCGGAGACAGAAGAAAGCAAATTTATCAAATCAGCGTCATCATTTTCAGGATAGACAGCTTTAATTCTATCATCAAGCGTCAGTACAGACCAAAGTAATGGACCTTCGTATTGAATTTTCGTGAGACCCTGCCCCCAATAGCGCAGCTCAGGGATAGAACGCGAGAGCAAAGTCTGGCGATAGACCAGCGGTAAATTTGCGCCCTTGTCCATAAGATCCGCAGCAACCCGCAGCGTTTTTGAGTCTGTGCCAGAAGTCCGGAAACCGATGGTATCGCCCAAAATACCAGCCAGCAGGCACTGCGCCGCGTCGGAATCCACCGCCAATCCCCAGCTTGGCAAGTGCTCTGCCAAGACGAGCGCGGTGGCGGAGGCTTCCGCTATGACCAGGTTTATTGCGGCAAAATTCAGGTTAGTCTGATGGTGGTCAATATTCAGGTCGGGTGCTGGCAGCCCTTCCAGGATGCTGCCTGTGCGTCGGAGGTCGCTGCAATCCACCGTGACCAAAGTATCAAAGCCGCTTTCGACTGAACGCGTGACCCTGTCGGCTCCGGGCAGGAAAGCGTACTTTTCGGGCAAACCATCCTGCAGCACCAATTGAACCTGTTTGCCAGCCGCCAGCAGAGGCAGCCCCAAGCCCAGCAGCGAACCCACCGCATCCGCGTCCGGACGGATATGCGAAACAATCGCCACCGAGCGCGCGTTCTGCAGCAGCTGGCGGATTTCCAAGTCAATCGTTTCAGTCATCGCTGTCCTGGTCTTCCCCTTCATCAATGCTCTCGCCAGCTGGTTCTGTTTCATCG
The DNA here is from genome assembly GCA_002436085.1 of Anaerolineaceae bacterium UBA6073. Classification (GTDB taxonomy): domain Bacteria; phylum Chloroflexota; class Anaerolineae; order Anaerolineales; family Anaerolineaceae; genus Mesolinea. The sequence continues at coordinate 92,625 of DIXT01000012.1, read as the reverse complement.
CGCAGCTGTGCCAGAAGCGTGTCAATCCGATCCGCGCGTTCAGGGGTGGGATCCCAGAAAAAACGCAGTCTTGGCATCACCCGCAGGTCAATTTCGTTGGCAAGTTCGAACTTAAGAAAGCCGCGAGCGTGGTTGAGCGCCTGGAGAACTTCGCGTTCGCGGTCGCGTCCTTCCGGGGCGGATACATAAACATTCGCAAAGTCCAGCTCTCTGTCCACCTTGACATCGGTGATATTTACGCCCGCCAAGCGCGGGTCTTCGATTTTGTTGAGCAGCGTCAGCGATAGAATCTCCCTGACGCGGTCGTTGATACGTTTCATTCGCAGTGGTGTGGGCATCTTTCCTCCTGTGAAAGTGGTCTGGCGGTCTTATCCGCCAAATTTCTCCATAACAAAGCTTTCGATTGTATCGCCAATCTCGTAATCTTCAAAGTTTTTAATCGAAATGCCGCATTCCATACCCGCGCGAACGTCCCGTACATCTTCTTTTTCACGCTTAAGCGAGGATATTTCACCGGTAAAAACCTGCTCACCAGCACGCATCACGCGCACACTGGCATTGCGGCGGATTTCACCGTCAAGCACCCGGCAGCCAGCCGCTATACCAGCCTTGGAAACCTTAAAGGTCGCCAGCACTTGGGCAACACCAATGACTTTTTCCACCAGTTCCGGCTCGAGCAAACCCTTGAGCGCTTTCTCAACATCTTCCAGCATGCGGTAGATAATCTTGTAAACGCGGATAGAGACGCCTTCAGCTTCCGCCATATGGCGGGTATTCGGGTCTACCTCCACATTAAACCCAAGGATAACCGCGTTGGAGGCTGCCGCCAAAGCGACATCAGACTCGGTTATGTTCCCCGTTTCAGAGTGCAGCACCTGAATTGAGATATCTTTTTCTTTCTTTCCCAGGTCTTCCAGGGAATTCACAATGGGTTCCAATGAACCGCGCACATCCGCTTTCAAAATCAGGCACAGTTCTCTGGCTTGGCCGGATTTTACCTTGGCGAAGAGTTCTTCGAGGGTGGCGCGCTTAACATTGCGCTTGGCTTCGCGTTCCGCTTTGCGTCCTTCGACAATTTGACGCGCTTCCCGTTCATTTTCAACGACCTGGAACAAATCTCCGGCATCCGGCATATGATCCAGACCCATGACCACAACCGGGGTCGAGGGCGGCGCCTTTTCGATGCGTTTATTGCGCTGGTCGAACATTGCCTTAATCTTGCCGTAGCTCTCACCGGCAACCACCACGCTGCCCACCTTCAAAGTGCCGTTCTGCACAAGCAGAGTCGCCATCGGGCCGGTAGTTTTGTCCAGTTTTGCTTCTACTACGGTGCCGATACAGGCGCCTTTGGGGTTTGCTTTAATAACCATGTTGTCAGCAACCAGCAGGATGGTTTCCAGCAGGTCTTCCAGTCCCTTGCGGGTCTTCGCGGAAACAGGCACCACAAAGGTGTCGCCTTCCCATTCATCAGGCTGCAGTCCGATATCAGCCAGCTGACGCATGACCAGTTCGGGGTTGGCATCCGGCTTGTCAATTTTGTTGAGCGCCACGACAATCGGCACTTGGGCTGCTTTGGCATGGTTGACCGCCTCTTTTGTCTGCGGCTGAACGCCGTCATCCGCTGCCACAACCAGGATGACGATATCCGCGCCTTTTGCGCCGCGCGCGCGCATGGACGAGAACGCCGCATGCCCGGGGGTGTCCAAAAAGGTAATCAGGCGGTTCTTGTGCATTACCTGGTACGCGCCGATGTGCTGGGTAATACCGCCTGCTTCGCCGCCAGCCACATTCGTGTGGCGCACAGCGTCCAGCAAGGTAGTCTTGCCGTGGTCAACATGTCCTAAAATGGTAATTACAGGAGGGCGATTTTCAAGTTTGGTGGGGTCCTCATCCATGATGACCTGCCGCCAGAGTGGAATCTCACCTGTTTCTTCTACTTGGATTTCTTCCTTTTGCAGTTGAGGCGTAAAACCCAATTCAGTCGCTACCACCGCGGCTGTGTCAAAGTCCACGGTCTGGTTAATGCTTGCCATCACACCGTTGGCCATCAGGATTTTAATAACCTGCACCGGGCTGGCATTTAACTGCGCAGCCAAATCCCGTACACTTAAACTATAAGGGAAGGTAACGTCTTTATTCCCGTCATTGCTCATAATCCACCTCCATGGTTAATTCTCAGGTTTGGAGCAGACCGCGTATGGTTTTCTGAGCCTGACAGGATTAAGCGTTACATAGGATGTTCCTTAATGAACGCTCTCTCGGTCAGCGGAGGCTGTTTTTTCATCAGTCTCCGCTAGCAGGGTTTCCATATAGGCGGTCAATGCGACCATATCTTGCTCAGAAAGCGCAGTCCGCAGCGCGTTGGCAAGCGGACCTTTCAGTCCTTTTACCCAGCAGGATTTCGCATCGTGAAGATACGCTCCTCTGCCGGCCAGCTTGCCGGTCGGATCCACCAGCACACCTTGTTCCGTGCGTACCAAACGAATCAAATTGCGTTTTGGCATTACTTCACGGCATCCTACACAGGTGCGCTGCGGGACATGCTTTGATTTGCGTTTGTTTTTTGCTGCCACCTTTATCTGCTTGGTCTAATAAATCTTGTCTACCAATCCTCGGTCCAATCACCGTCTTTTTTGTGCTTGTAACGAACGATTTCTTCTTCCTTATCAGGATCGTACTCCACAGTATAACCCTTTTTCTTCTTGCCTTTGCCCTTCTTGTCCTGTTTCTGGTCAACGCTGTCTTCGTCTTCCGATACAAGTTCGCGGGCTTTTTCTTCGCGGTGCAAAGATTCCAACTTGAATAGTTCTTCAAAGCTCTTTTCTTCAGCTGCGGGTTCTTCCACAATAGCCGGCGTTTCGACTGTTTCAACAGCTGGAGCTTCAACAGCTTCCGCTTCTACTTCGCTTACAACCGCTTCAGCGCCCCCTTCAACAACAGCCGCTGTTGCAGGTTCCTCATGCGCCGGGGCTTCTTCCGCCGCCGGTTCGGGCACAGTTTCAAGGGCAGGGAACTGGTAAGTCTGTACCAGAGTCTGAATTTCTTCCATTGCCTTCGGGCCGATGCCGTTAAGAGAGAGAATCTTATCGGGATCCCGCTTTAGCTGCAGCATAAGATCGCCAAAGTTTTCCATGCCGGCTTCCTGCAGAATAGCCAGAATGTGTTCTTTGAGCGGCACATCCAAAATGGGCATTTCGAACGCGCGCGGGTCGATGGAGGTGCGCAGCGCCTTCAGTTCCGCCTGCGCAGCCGCGTCTTCCTGTTTGCGGTCAGCTTCGCCGCGTTTTTCCACGCGGTCCACAAAGCGGGCCATGAGGGTGTTATCCTCAGACGTCAGCGCTTTGCCGTCCTCTTTCTTCTTGAGAATATCAGTGATGCGGGTCATGATCTCGGCTTCTTCCGCAGCCATATCCTGCAGTGAGGGGTCTTCGCGCATTTTGATAAGCGCCCTTGAAGCCGCCTCGGGAACGCTCAAGATATCGATGCGCCAGCCGGTCAGCTTAGCCGCCAAACGCGCGTTCTGGCCCTCCTTACCGATGGCAAGGCTCAACTGGTCTTCCGGTACAACAACCGTAGCAGTCTTATTTTCTGAAGTAGTCTGGCTGAGATAAACGCCAATGACTGGTTTGGCGGGGCTAATGGCTTTTTCGATATACACTGCCGGGTCGCTTTTCCACTCAATGATGTCAATTTTTTCGCCGTGCAATTCGTTGACAATCGCCTGGATGCGCACGCCTCTTTGGCCGACGCAAGCGCCCACCGGGTCAATCCCCATCTGGGTCGCTGAGACAGCCACTTTGGCGCGCTGCCCCGGCTCGCGGGCAATTGAACGGATTTCAACGATGCCGTGATAAATCTCGGGTACTTCGTTCTCGAGCAAACGGCGCAGGAAGTTCCGGTGCGTGTGGGAGAGCATAATCTGCAGTCCCTTAGGGGTGTCTTTCACTTCGTACACGTAAGCGCGAATGCGCTCGTGCATGCGGAAACGCTCGCCTGGGATCATGTCTTTGCGCAGCATGGTGCCTTCGGCTTTCAGGTCAAGCCCGATGGTCGCCTGCATGCGGTTGACTGCCTGCAAGACCCCACTGATGATTTCACCAACCTGGCGGCTAAAGAACTCAAACTGTTGGCTCTTTTCCGCGTCGCGGATTTTCTGCTGAATGGCCTGGCGCGCAGTACTTGCGGCAATACGACCAAAGTCAGCCGGCGTGGATTCCACCATTATGAGATCGCCAATCTGCGCGTCCGGATCAACCATGCGCGCTTCATCCAGGAGCACTTCAGTACGCGCATCAATAATCGAGTCTGACACTTCTTTTTCCGCAAAGACCTTTACAGAGCCCTTGTCCATGTCAATCTCAACTTTCACACTTTGGGCGTTGGAAGCACCGACTGCTTTGCGATATGCAGCTATCATCGCGTTTTCAAGCGCACTCATGATAACTTCGCGCGGCAGTTGTTTTTCTTCCAGAACCTCGTTGAAGGCTAAGGCAAACTCACTTTTCATTTTTTCTTACTCCAAAATTCCGTTCTTACCTGTAAATACCCCTCTGATACAAAGAAAAGTGGGAAGCTCCCACTTTTCAGACCAGAAAAGTATCGCGTTAATTAATGTCATAAGTGTAACACGTTTTCCCTCAAATGCAAGAAAAGCGCTCAGCCTTGACAAAAAGGGCTCAGCCTTTCACAAATACTCCGCAAATCCAGCGCCCGATTGCATGTATAATTTATGTATACTTCCAGGAGGATCGAATGAACCAAACACATACTTGGTGGCGGGACGGAGTAATCTATCAAATTTACCCCCGTTCCTTTCAGGATTCCAACAACGATGGAATTGGCGATTTACAGGGAATCATCCAGCGCCTGGACTACCTCAAAGACCTCGGCATTGACGGTATCTGGCTTTCGCCTATCAACCCCTCCCCAGACGTGGACTTTGGCTACGACGTCTCAGATTACCTCGCAATTGATCCGAAATTTGGCACTCTTCAGGATTTTGAGCAGCTCCTCCAGAAAGCGCACCAAAGAAATATTCATATCATCCTGGACCTGGTGCTCAACCATACTTCCGACCAACACTATTGGTTTCAGGAATCGCTGAAATCAAAAGATAACCCCTTCCACGACTGGTACATCTGGCGCGACCCTGCGCCTGACGGGGATTACCCCAACAATTGGCTGGCTATCTTCGGCGGTTCGGGTTGGGAATATAACAGCAATCTGAACCAATACTATTACCACACTTTTTGCCCGGAACAGCCCGACCTGAACTTCCGCAACCCGCAAGTGCGCGAGGCTGTCCTTGACGTGTTCCGCACCTGGCTGGAACGCGGCGTGGACGGCTTCCGGCTGGACGTCTTCAACGCTTACTTTAAGCACAGGGAACTGCGCGACAACCCCCGCAAGCGAGGTGTTCACCTGCGTCCATACGACCGCTTTGAACACGTAAACGACTGCTCCCAACCTGAGATGTTCCCATTCCTGCAGGAAATTCGCCGGCTGGTAGACCAGTACCCGGACCGCTACGTGGTCGGCGAGACCTTCCTTGCCAGCCCTGTCCAGGCGCGCATGTACATCGCCCCGGACCTGCTGCACGCGGGCTTTGACTACGCCTACGCCAACAGTCCCTGGAGCGCTGCCGCGTTTGGCAATGCGATAGCCTATTGGGATGCGCTGCATGGTGAGAAAGACTGGCCAAATTACTTTCTCAACAACCACGACAACCCCCGCAGCGCCACGCGCTACGTCACCGGGGAAGATGACGCCCGCCTGAAACTGCTGGCCTGCATGCATCTTACTGTGCGTGGAACCCCATATCTCTACTATGGCGAAGAGATCGGCATGCGCGACACGCGCTACAAACGCAAAGAAATCCAAGACCCGGTGGGAAAGCGCAAGTGGCTGAGCGTGCAGGGACGCGATGGCTGCCGTTCTCCCATGCAGTGGGACGCGAGCGCGAACGCCGGCTTCAGCCCCGCCAAACCCTGGCTGCGAATCAATCCGAATTTCCCTGCAAGGAATGTACAGCTCCAAGAGTCGGACCCGCAATCCTTATTGTCCTATTACCGCGCGCTGATACGGCTGCGCCGGGAAAACCCAGCCCTGCACAGCGGCCGCCTGGAATTACTGCCGCTGGAAAACGAATCTGTGCTGGTTTATTGGCGTCATGCTGATTTCCAACATGCGCTTGTCGTACTCAACTTTTCCAACCGAACCCAGCAAATCAAGCTGCCCGCGCTGGAAGATGAAAACCGTTTTTGGAAGCTATTGTTTGACGGCGGCAGGGCAGCTGAGCTCGTTCTTGACCCCGAAAGCCTGAGCCTGCCTGCGTACGGCACGGTAATCCTGCTCAGTTAGGAAAACGCGGAAAGGCGGCAAATGAGCGCTCAAGACCTGTTTGATCCGCTGCAAACTCCTTTCATTGCCGCGAGCAGCCGCCCCCAAACCGGCTTTCCTCTGGACCGTTTCTTGCCCCCATATTACCCCGGAATGGTGGTCAACTGGGTCTATACCCGCGCGGAACCGGCAAGTTGGATACTGGACCCCTTTGGCAACGACCCCTTCGCCGCGCTGGAGTTAGCCCGCTCCGGGTATCGCGTGCTCGTTGCTTCTAACAACCCTGTTGCCGCCTTCATCCTGGAAGTCATGGCGTCCGCGCCGAGTGTCGAAGAAATCGGAGACGCAGTGCTGGCCCTGGCAAATTTACGGATGAGTGAGGGCGCTCGCCTTGAAGATTACCTGAACTCCTTCTACCAGATTCCCTGTCCCGAATGTGGGGGACAGGCAGAAGTGACAGCGTTCATCTGGGGAGAGGAACGCTCCGAACCCATCACAATCCAATGGTCATGCCCGCACTGCCAAAAAAATGGCGACCTGCCCGGCAGCGTCGAAGCGTACCAGCGCCTCAAGCAGCTTCCCTCGTATATCCTGCACCGCGCCAAAGCGCTTACATTTACTGCCAGCACCGATGACCCGCTGCGGCCTGTGATGGAAGAAGTTCTGCGCTTCTATTCTCCGCGCGCGCTGATACTATTGCAGATTCTCATCAACAAAATCAATCATCCCGATCTTTCTGAACAACAGCAAAGGCTTTTGAAAGCACTCTTCCTGACCACCGCGGACCAAATGAACCAGCTCTGGACGTACCCGCTCGGGCGCAACCGTCCCCGCCAGCTCCTTCGCCCGCCCGCCTGGCAGGAAAGCAACCTTTGGCAGGCCTTTTTGCGCTCCAGATCACTTTGGCAGAGCAAGCTGCCGCCGGTGACTCTGCGCCAATGGCCGGATTTGCCCCCGCAGAAAGGCGGCATTAGCCTGTTCCGCGGGCGCCTGCGCGAACTGAACCCGCTGCCTGACCCCAGCCTTATGTCCCTGGTCTATGCCTCCTTGCCCCGCCGCAACCAAGCGTATTGGAACCTTTGCGGTCTTTGGGCAGGTTGGTTGTGGGGAAAGGAAGGCGTAACCCCTCTGCGTCACAGCCTGCTCCGCCAGCGCTATGATTGGACCTGGCATTCCCAGGCCCTGGTGAAAGTGCTTACCCAACTGCCCGCGCTGGTGCACCAGCAAACCCCTATCCTACTGCAGATTGGTGAGTTGGACGCGCTCTTCCTCATAGCCGGCGTTCTGGCCGGGCAAGAGGCAGGCTTGCGCCTGCTAAACTGCGCATCCGACGGCGGGCAAGACACCCTGCAGTGCCTGTGGGGTATTGGCAGAATACAACCTGGACCAAACCAAAAGAACCTTCGGCAGGCGGCTCAAGAAGCCGCGCGGGCGCACTTAATCGAACGCGGCGAACCGGCCAGCTACATCTCCCTGTTGACGCAAATCGTCGTGTCCGCGCATCAACAGGGCTTGCTCAGCTCACAACCCGGAAAAACGCTGAACGAGCGCCAGGAAGAGTTGGAAGCCTGTCTGGCTGATTCGGACGTGTTTGTGCGCTTCAACCCCGGCATAGCCCCGGATACCGGCCAGTACTGGCTGCGCCAGCCGCTGATTGAGCACATCCCCCTGGCGGAACGTCTGGAAACAGCCTTGCTTGATCTTCTGCGCGCTAACCCAACTCCTTTAGACGCGGAGGTTCAGCGGACAGCTAACCTGAGATGCCCCGGGCTGCTGACCCCGGAAAGTGAGCTGATCGACGCAGTCATGGCAGCTTATGCCGAGCGCGTGTCGGACAGCAGACCCGGGTGGCAGCTGCGCGCGCGAGAGGAACCCCAAGCCCGTGCCAAGGACCTGCAAGAAATTGATGATATCCTGGGTCAGTTGGCTGCCCGGCTGGATTACACCGTTCAAAGCAGCAAAGAAGCGGTTCATTGGATTGGTAAAACAGGCGGTGTGGCGCACAGCTTTTTCCCCGTTCTGACAACTTGCGTAACCCCACTGCTGCATCTCTTCAACCGCGTGCCCGGGCAAAAATACTTCCTCATCCCAGCCAGCCGCTCCAACCTGGTCACGTACCGACTAAAGCGGGACCCCAATTTGCAGCTCCTGTGCGGCGAAAGCTGGCACTTTGTAAAATTCCGCCAGATCCGCAACCTGAAATTGGACGCGCTGCTCACGCGCGAGAGCTTCGCGCAGCGCATCCTGGAAGACCCGCCAGAGTTTCAGCGCGCCCAGCTCAGCTTGTTCTAGAAATCCTGTTCATCCCATCCACTAAGGATTTTCATCCGAAGGAGGCAGCGTCTCCCCCGGCGTTGGTGTCGGAGGCGGCGGCAGCGTTTCTCCCGGCGTTGGTGTCGGAGGCGGCGCGGGTGTTTCCAACGGAGGCGTCGGGGTGGGTGTTGGAGTGGGTGTCGGAGTAGGCGTCAAGGTCGGCTCTTCCGTTGGCGTGGGCGTCGGCGTCGGCACTGACAGGCGCAGCGTGAACTTCTTTTCCACCTGCGTGTCCATAGTGCTGCGCAATCGGATGCGGACAGTCACAATTTCTGCTGTAATCTCGGTCAAATCCCAGGAGTAAATTTCTTCAGCGGAGCGCACCGGCGTGTTCTCCCAATCCACCAGCGTGTTCCATTCCCCGGGTTTCTCGCCCTCGCCCCAATCAATTTTAAAATCCTTGAAATTTGCGGTGGCGTCAATAACGCCAACAATCTTGAAGGGATTTTCGCTGATGGTGCGGCCGTCAACCAGGGTAACCATGTCGATAACCGCCCGCGGGTCGTCCGCGCGGCATTCCCTTTCCGGCAGGATGACAAAGGGGTCCGGGAAGCCGTGATCGTGCGCCCAATTCTTGCCCTGGTCGGTCTTCAGCCAGCGGATGGCGTCTTTATCGCTGACATTGATGACCAACTCCTCTTTGGCAAAGTCGGAACAGGCCGCCGAAGCGCGCAAGCCAGTCCAGGCGTCAATCTGAACTTTTGCCCACAGGTCGTGCTCTTTGGATGCCGGCAGTTGGTCGGAGGCAAAGATTTCCGAGCGCTGGTTTGGGCAGTATTCCGAAGGTTCGGTACCGGAGACTGAACAGATGGTGCGCTCCACCACGTCCTGCGGTTGGGTGAACGGTGTGGCAGCGCCGCTCTTCAGCATATTAATGCCGTTCTCCATCACCCGCGCCCAGATTGGCGCGGCGCCGCTGATCCCGGTCGTATTGACCATCGGCGAGTAATCCGCGTTGCCTACCCACACGCCCACCACCAGGTCCGGCGTGTAACCGAGGGTCCAGTTGTCGCGGTAGTCGTTGGTAGTGCCGGTCTTTGCGGCTGCGGCAAAGGGCAGGTTCAGGATGGAATCCCGCCCAAACATCGGCGCGCGCGCGTCGGCGTCAGACAGGATGGACGTAAGCAGGTAAGCATGCGCCGCGCGCACCACCTGGTCGCCTTCCGGCGCGCTGTACTCAAACACCACTTTGCCGGTGTAATCCACCAGCTTGGTGACTGCTACGGGAGCCACGCGCTTGCCCTCGTTCGCCAGCACCGAATAGGCGCCGGTCATTTGCAGCAGGCTCACTTCACCCCCACCCAACGTCAGCGAGAGTCCGTAATCCTCGCGGGTCAGGCTGGTGATACCCAGACGCTTCGCCATAGCAATGAAGCCGTCCTCACCGTTAGTGTTCGTGTCGTCGTAAATGCCCACGTACTGCAGCGCCTTTACCGCGGGAATATTGTAGGAATTAGCCAGCGCGGACCGCACCGTCACGGGCCCATGAAAGCGGCTGTCATAATTTACAGGTTCGTAAGGCGCGCTGGGGTCGTCCGCTCGCCCGGAAGGAGGATAGGAACCCGGAACGTCCCAAATTAAGGTTGAAGGCGTCCAGTCTTTTTCAAAGGCTGCCAGGTATGTTATCGGTTTGATGGACGAGCCCGGTTGGCGCGTCTCGGTCAGCGCCATGTTCACCTGGCCACTGATCGCTTCGTTGTAGAAATCAGCCGAACCGACCATCGCCAGGATTTCGCCGGTATTCGGATCCATCGCGACTACCGCGCCGTTGGTGGCGTTGTTTCCGGTCATTGTTGCCAGCTGTTCCTGCACAGCGCGCTGGGCAAGCTCCTGCAGGTCAGGGTCCAGCGTGGTATAGATGCTGAAACCGGAGTGGTAAATTGTTTGGGAATCGTACTGGCTTTCCAACAGCGACTGGATGTAAACAACCCAATGGGGAAAGCGCATGCTGTTGGTATTCTGCGTGAAGGTATAGGCTTCCAGCGTATCCGCCGCGTTCAGAGCGTCGTTGGCGCTCACGCATACTTTTTCCAGGTTCTTGCCGATAAAGATGCAGTTTTTCTCATTACTCAATTCGTACATGAGAACCAGCACAGATTTGTTGCGCGTCAGGGTCGCCTCGCGGTTGTTGTAGATATCATAAATTGCCGGGGATTGCGGCAAACCCGCCAGGAAAGACGACTGCCAGAGGGACAATTCTGCTGCGGGGGTATTGAAGTAGGTTTCTGCCGCGGCTTCGATACCGTAGGAGAGGTTGCCGTAGAAAATTTCATTCAGATAAAGCTCCAGCACCTCTTCCTTGCTGTAGCGGCGCGTAATTTCAGCCGCCAGGATGATTTCCCGCGCTTTGCGGTCATACGACTGTTCAAAGCGTTCTTCCTGCAGCAGCAGCATGCGCGCCAATTGTTGGGTGATGGTGGACGCACCGGAAACAATTTCGCCTGAGGTGTAATTCGTCCACAGCGCTCTGCCAAGCGCGACCAGGTCAAAGCCAGGATGGTTGTAGTATTCCTTGTCTTCCGTCGCGATGGTAGCGGCAATCAGATAGGGCGAAATCTTTTCGAGCGGCACGTAGGTGCGCTTGCCCATGTTAGGGTCGTTGATTTCATAAAGGATGTTGCCGCGCCGGTCGAGGATGCGCGTTGTTTCAAATTGCGAGGCGCGCGAGCGCAGTTCCGCCACGCTTGGCAGCGTGGAAGCGATGCGGAAGTACTGCACGCCAACAAAAAGCATCCCCACAAATACAAGCGCAAGAAAGACAAACAAAACCGGAAGGAGCGCTTTGGAGCTTTTCTTTTTCGCAGGTTTTAACTGAGCTGGCTTGGTTTGCGCTGGAGGGCGGGCGCTTTGCTGTTTATTCGCAGGCGGCTGGGCTGGCTGCGCGGGAGAAACCCTCACCGGCTGGGTGCCGTGAGCTTTGTTTTCCTGCCGCTGCGAAAACGCAGAGGAGGAAAGTTGGGTGGCGCCCGGATCCGTTTCGGTCACCTTTTTTATAGGAAGCGGCTGCGAAGAAGGCGCCAGCGGGGGCGCGGTGACGGCAGGCGGGATAGTCGGGATATTATCCTGCGCGGCGGATGGCTTTGGCGCAGCGGGTGGAAGCCAGGCTCCGGTGGGCTTGGTGTTCCATGCGCCCGTCGGCGCATTAGGACCGGGCTTCGATTTTACCCATTCACCGCTGAAGTAATCACCGCGCTGTTGGGTTTGGGAAGCCTGTTTTGGCGCGCTGGTGCCAGTTTTTTCGTTGAAAGAAGCAATTTCCGAGAACCAGGCGGGAGCCTCCGGCGCTGCAGCTTTCGCGATTTCTATCGGTTGCGTGGCTTCCCGTTTCTTTTCAACCGTTTCAGTCTGGGCTGGTAATTCCGCGGGCTGGTCCGCGCCGGAACCCGGCATAGAAACGTCAGCGATCCGGGCGGCGTCCTCTTCAGGCACAAGCACGGGAAGGGTTGGCGCAGTTTCCAGCTCTCCTTCGCTATTCGTGGGCACAGGAATTGTTTCGGCGGACTGCTCGGCGTCTCCCTCTGGCACAAGCACGGGAAGGGTTGGCGCAGTTTCCAGCTCTCCTTCGCTATTCGTGGGCACAGGAATTGTTTCAGCGGACTGCTCGGCGTCTCCCTCTGGCACAAATACGGGCAGGGTTGGCGCAGTTTCCAAGTCTCCTTCGCTATTCGTGAGCACAGGAATTGTTTCGGCGGACTGCTCGGCGTCTGCCTCTGGCACAAGCACGGGAAGGGTTGGCGCAGTTTCCAACTCTCCTTCGCTATTCGTGAGCACAGGAATTGTTTCGGCGGACTGCTCGGCGTGAAAGCCGGGCGCGCTGGGGGTAAGCGCCCGAGTGGGCGCTTGCGCTTCCAACTCCCTCGATGGGATTACCGGAACGGTAAGCTCCTGGGCTTCCTGCTCGGAGGATGTCGGCGTGTTGTCCGGATTAACGAAGTCCTGAAAAGCATCGAGTTCACCAAAATCATTACGCCCGGAGTCATCCGGGTCAGGGTTGTTATTCGTCATAGGGTCTTCTTTCATGGCGCTATTGTAGCATAAAGGCAGTTTACTCTTTAACGCCCAAAGCCCCCCGCATGTTCCCCGCTGCCCGGAATAAAAGCCATGCTTGGCTTACCCTTCCAGTCCTGGGGCAGCGGTCAAGGCCTGTGTAGTGCTAAAATTAGGCGCATGAGTTCAGGCCCCTTTTTTTACTCAGATCCCATCCTGCTCACGCTGGCTGCGGACCAGCGCTTTGGCGCGCTAAACCCGCAGCTCGACGCAGTCTGGCAAATCAATCTGAACCCGAACGGACCGCTTTCTTTGGAAACAAATTTCGGTCTGCTCGTGGAGCGTTTCCGCATTTTTCCGGTTTTCCTGGTCAACAATAAAACAATTTCAGAAATCAACGCTTACCTTTCCCCGCCGCGGGTAGACCTGATCAACTCCAATTACGCCAGCCTGGGCTGCTCCCCGGCCGAAGGAGTGCAGGCGCGCTGTGAATTTTGGGCTGCGGAAAGCGATGGTCTCCTCATGCGCTTTACGCTGACCAACACCTCGGCGGCGGCGCAGAAGCTCGGCGTCCAGTCCGTCGCAGATCTCTGCCCGCGGGAAGGCAGCCTTGGGATGAACCTGGCTGCCCAAAAATACCGGGCATACCTCCTCGGTAGCAGCGGCAGCTTGTCCGTGGCGGTCGCGCACGCGGAAACTGCGCAGTCAGTAACCAGCCCCTACCCTGCTTTGCAGCGCTGCGCGGAATTGGCGCCCGGAGAGTCATTCTCTGTGCTGCTGCGCTGCTGTGCGGGTTTTGACAAGCCGTCCCTTGAAAAAAGGCTGTTCGAGACTTACCCGGAAAACTGGGACGCGGAAATCGCGCGCCTCTCCTGGCGCCATCAGGCAGACCTGCTGCGCGTGAGTACCCCTTATGCCGACTGGGATGCGGTCTTTCTCTCGGCGCAAAACAAGGCTTTTCAACTGCTGGCGCGCTCCGGGGACGACCAGGACAAACTCTCATATCTCGAGTTTCGCAGTCCCGAAAATAGCTATGCGCAACACACAGACGGCAAAGACTCCTTAGCGATTCTTCAGCCGCCTTTTGACGCCCTTGTGCTGTACCAGCTCTCGCAAGCGCTGCTGCCCGTCCAGGCGCAGACTGCCGCCCGGGTTTTTTCCCGCAGGCTCGCCACCCTGCCGTACTGTTCACATCTGCCGGTGAATGCCCGCAAAGTGCTGCCTTTCCCCTGTTTGTGCGCTAACGCCCTCAGCATCTTTTTGCATACAGGAGACCGGGAGTTCCTTGTGTCTGTCTTTGACCGGCTGCGCCAATACACACTCTACTGGTTCGACCAGGACCATGACATGGACCAGGACGGACTGCCGGAATGGCTGACTTTCGCGCAGACTGGCTGGCGAAACCATCCCAGTTTTAACTTCCTCAATCCACACGGGCTATTCACCTGGATCACAACCGTAGAAAACCTGGGTTTATGCTGCCTGCTGGCGCGAGAACTGGACGCCCTGGAGCAAATGGCGCGTGTATTGGAGGATGAAGAAACAGTTGCGCAGACCAACGCCCTCAAGCGAAAGCTGAACGCGAGCCTGGAGCGCATCCGCACAGACCTGCCGGACGCCGCCTGCTGGGATAGGGACACCCACCTCTCCACGCCGCAAAAGCTTTTCTTTGAGGGCGCTTTCTCGGACATTCCCGCGGGGCTTGTGTTGGAACCGCCTAGCCGCGTGAACCTCAAGCTGATCCTGAGCGCCTTTACGAGCAAACCAGGGTTTATAAGTTTGCGTGGAACCGATATTAATGGGGAATTAAAGGAAGAACGCATCGAAGCAGGTGAAATTTTGCGCCTGGCGGACAGTCTCGCGCTCACCAGCAACCAGGTCTTTACCAGGCTCGAGAGCGTTCGCGCGCCTGGCCTGGACGAGCAAACCTGGACCCAGCTCTACACCCCCGACCTTACGCTTAGGGATATCGGCTGGTATTTGGGTTGGCTGCCAACTGCCCAGCCGGAGAACGCCGAACCCGGGGAACAGGACAGCGACGAAAGCACTTTCCAGGCGTATCCGCTCGGTTTACCTGAGATTCTCAACATGGGAGGCAGTGAAAAAGCGCAGCACGCCGTCAACCCCGCCTGGAACACGCTGGTACTCGAGCATCTCATCCAAAGCGGAGCAAAAAAAGAAGCCGCCGCGCTATTTGCTAATTTGATGCGCGGCGCGGCAGGTGTATTAAAGATAGAGCACGCGCATTTCGAAGGCTGGAGAAGCACAGACAACCAACCCGCAGGCGCGCGCGGCGCGGCGGCCGGGCTCATCCCTCTGCAGGCTTTCCTCGAATTGGCGGGCGTCCGCATTTTAACCGCGGACAAACTGCAAATTACCGGTGAGTACCCCTTCGATTGGCCGCTGACCCTGCGCTACCAAGGTCTCGAAATCACACGCGAGGGTAAAAATAGCACCATCACTATGCCCGACGGCACTGTTTACCACCACTTTGGCAGCCAGCTCAAGACATTCCAGAACGAAAAAGCCTGAGCCCGTGCCAAGCCAACACCCGCCGGGGGATTAGTCCACCGTCAGGGTTTTGCTCAGGTTGCGCGGAAAGTCCGGGTCGCAACCGCGCCCGACCGCCATGTAGTACGACAGCAGCTGCAGCGGAATGACCGCCAGAAGCGGCGCAAAGAGCGGATTTGAGGGCGGGATGGTAATCACGTCGCTGGCATTCGCATTCAGGCGGCTGTCTTCCGCGCCTATCGCGATTGCCCGTCCGCCCCGGCAAGTGACCTCGTTTATCCCGCTCACTATCAGGGGAACGTCCTCCGGCCCAACCGCAAAAAGCACCGGGAACCCGTCCGTGACCGCGGATAACGGCCCATGTTTGAATTCCGTACTCAGCATGCCTTCGCAGTGGGCATAGGTAATTTCCTTCAGCTTCAACGCGCCTTCCAGCGCCATCGCGTACGTGCTGCCGTAACCCAGACTGTAAAGGTCATTCCAGCTGTTGATGTCCTCCGCCAGCGCCCGCACCTGGGGGTCCGTCCAGCGGATGGTTTCTTCCATCAGTTCCGGCAGCCCGTCCAGAGACTCCGTCCCGCCGCCCCGCAACATGTTTGCGAGGAACAGGAATGTGATGACCTGGTTGGTAAAGGTCTTGGTGGCTGGCACGCTGATTTCATAACCGCAGGCTAGCGGCAGCCAGGCAGAGGTGATTTTGGTGAGCGTGGAGCCAATCACATTTGCCATGCTGAAACAGGTCATTCCCCGCTTTTGGGCGTGTTCCAGAGCGTTCAAGACGTCCTTCGTCTCTCCGGACTGGCTGACAAAAATACCCACGTCCTGCGGACCGACCGTCGGGGCGTACTGGGGAATGAACTGCGGTGCGAGCACCGGTACTGCCGCCCTGCCTGCCAGGCGGGCAAAATACACTGAACCAGACAGGCAGGCGTGATAACTGGTGCCGCAGCCGATCAGGTAAAGGTTGCGCGCGCCACGGATTGCCTCCAGGATGCGGTCCAGGTCTTCGTAGCGGTTAAGCAGGTGCAGCAGCTCGCGGGCTACCTGCGGCTGCTCATGGATTTCCTTGAGCATAAAGTGCGCGTAACCGCCCTTCTGCACGGCGGACATTTCCTCAGTAAAAATTTCCGGTTCGCGCGCGATCAGACTGCCGTCCGCGACAGAATACAATGACACGCTGTCCCAGCTCAGGCACACCACGTCGCCGTCGTTCAGGCGCAGCACCTTGCGGGTGAGCGGCAAAATCGAGGGTAGGTCGGACGAAACGCAGGTAAAACCCTCCCCGATGCCGACCACCAGCCCGGAGCCCTTCTTGATGGCGTAGAGCTTGTCGTCGTCAATGCGTCCGATTACAAAGGCATAGTCGCCCTGCAAGTCGTTGTAAGCCGCGCGGATGGCATCCACAAAGCCGTAGCCTCGGTTGATATAGCGTTCCACTGCGTGCACGCAGGACTCGCCGTCGTTCTGGGAGCGCACAGTCATGCCTTCAGCGGTAAATTCCTGCCGAAGCTCCACATTGTTCACCACGTTGCCGTTGTGCGCCCCGACCAGGTCGCCGTCGGAATCAAGATGGGGCTGGGCGTTCACCTGGGAAGGCACGCCGAAAGTCGCCCAGCGCAGCTGGGTGATGCCGCGCTGGCCGGTCATATCGGAAAAATGGTACTTTTCGGCAACCTCATCCACGCGGCCTGCATCCTTGCGCAGGTCAATCCGGCTGCCGCTGATGACCGCCGCGCCGACGGAGTCGTAGCCGCGGTAGGTCAGCCGGCGGGCTGCCTCCACCAGGATGGGTCCCAGGTTCTGTTCATTTTGCGTCACAATGCCGAAAATTCCGCACATAAAATCATCCTTTTTGGTGTTAGTCTGTCGAGGCTGAATTATAGCGGAAAACTCCAAAGTATTCGCGAAGGTAGCGGATAAAAAGCCGGACCGTAATTCGCAGATGTAGCTAAGAAGTACGGCATTACGCCGGAGCAGCAGCGGACCTATGCCAACCGTAAGCTAAGCGGAGAGGCGTACTTCCGGAGCCTGAGCGCGGAGGAACAGCGCGGCATTTTTGGACAGTCGAAGTGGCTGGCGTGGAAAGACGGCAAGTTCGGGTTTGAACAGCTGAGCAAAAAGACATGGAGCGCGGTATGGGGGGAGAGCGTGAGACAGGCCAGTTTGGTTGAGCTGCTGGGGGAGAAGGACGCCAATTATTATTTGCGGCTGACGCAGAACGGGCTGGCAAAGCAGAGCTTGAATGCGGATGGGCTAATCAAGTTTGCGAGTTTGGACTTGAGACCGCTGACCAGCGTGGAGATCGGGAAAATCACCAATCTAGTTGCTGAACGTGGATTCAATGACAATCTGCTGGAGAAGGCAGGCGGTCGACTTTCAGGCATAAGTTGGCAGGGTAATGTGGTAAAAGGCAGCGATATGTTAGGAGCAGGAATTGTGCATTACTTGCGGCATGTCGTGGCTTACCAGGAATGGCCTGTTGGGACAAGCGTGGATGATTATTATCAATCCATAAAAGAAGTTGCATTGGATAAGCAATCGCAGCTATTTGTGAGCCGATATCATGGCGTTCTGCAAGTTGGAATAGTAAGAGAGTCTGGAAAATTCGCTGGGCCTGGGAGTAAAGGTATATTTTTTATGGAATTCAGGGCAGAAACCAGGCACGTTGTTACAGCACGTAAACCAGTTCGTTCTACTTGATGATATAATTAACTCTGAGAAAAAAAGTAATTTGATATGGATACGAAAGAAATAATGCGTGATCTATTGATTATCGAAGGGGTATTGTTTGATATAGAGACAATCGAACTTCCCTGGCCTGTTTTTGAGCGAGCATCTATTGGAGTAGATTGGGATGCAGCGATTGGCAGTATGCGCCGTATCCAGATCCAACCTCTCAGTGATTAGTTCTTGAAAATCTTGGCCGGACTAAAAAATAGAATTCAAGACCAAAAAGAAAAGATACTACTACTTGATTTTGTTTACCCTGAAATAGATTAGAAACGCAAAACAACGATGTAAACTGAGCCTCAGCAATGGGGCGTTTTTTGTTGTAGGCAGATATGTGGTGTAGTAGAATAAACTACAGTATGGGCCCGCATGTGGCATGTAGTGAATCTCCAAAATTTACAATACGGGTTCGACTCCCGTCGGGTCCATACCCTTTGCACTCATGCTTGACAATTCATTATTAACCCTGTATAACATAAGTGGAGATTCACTACAAACCGTATTGTAAAGATAATGACAAAAAGCTTTCCCGCCGCTTGTCAGCCCCGCCCCTTTCCCCAGGGGCGGTGTGCTTTATGGGCTGAATGTACCAAATCCCTGACAATCTTTGGACAAATCTTGCATTGTTGGATTCTTTGTGCTAATATTGGTGTAGACATAAACACATCGACCGCCTGAGACAATCAGCCCGTCGGTGGGTATAAAAGCCGCACGCAGAAGCGTCCCGCTCTTGAGACCGAGAAACTGGTCTTTGGAGCGGGCGTTTTTGTTCAATTCAAAACACGCGACATCGGTGGTCAACTGGTGGGGAGATGAGCAGACGGCTGATGAACAGACCAAACAGTTAATCGAGAACGGGCAGACCAGCGAACAGGGCGGGGAAATTACCGCGAACGCCGGCGGGGCTGAGAAGCAGACTTTTTCACAGGATGACGTAAACCGGATTGTAATAGCGCGGGCTGAGCATGAGCTGCAGACTGTTCTGCGGGAAGCAGGGCTGGCGAGCGTGGATGAGCTGAAAGGGCTTGTTCAGGCGAAGCGCCAGGCTGACGAAGCGCAGAAGTCGGAAATGCAGAAACTTCAGGAACGCGCGGCGCAGTTGGAAAAACAGCTTGCGGACGCGGCGGAGAAGCAGAAGGCTTTGATGGAAGATTAAGATACAATCAAACAGTTTCAAGACCCGAGTTGAAACTTCAAAAATTCAGCTTCTAATAAGAGTTGGTTATGAATAACGAAATACGCAAGCAAATTCGTCTGAAACTTCTCCCCCTCAACCGCTACATCGGTGTGGACCGTAAGGACCCCATCCGCTTTTATCGGCTGCCGGTCATCGGGCGTCTGTATCAGCGCCGGATTGAGCTTTGCCTGGAGCAGCTGCAGGGCGGGGATTCCATCCTCGAAATCGGCTTTGGCTCCGGGGTCAGCTTCCCTAACCTAGCTGAGATGTACCGGCACATCCACGGGCTGGACCTGACTGCGGACGTTGCTCCCATCGCCGAGATGTTTGCTGGAATGGGCATCAACACAGACCTGCGGAACGGCAGCGTGCTGGAAATGCCCTACGCGGACAATCAGTTTGACGCGGTTCTACTCATCAGCATCCTTGAACACTTGCAGCCGGACGACCAAGCCAAAGCCTTTGCCGAGATTCTGCGCGTGCTCAAGCCCGGTGGGCAGTTGGTGTACGGCGTGCCGGTGGAAAGGCCGCTGATGGTGTTCTTGTTTCGATTGCTCGGGACGGATATCCGTACCCATCATTTTTCCACGGAGGATGACGTCCGTCAGGCAGCGGAAAACGCGTTCGGTGAGGGGCAAATCACGCCTTTACGCGGACCGCTCGGGCTTTTTGGGCAGGTTTACCAGGTCGGAAACTTTAGGAAGAGTCAGTAACGCTCACGCGTAGGTCGGGTTGCGATCTTCAACCCGACGACATCCGCCAATCATAAATGAGGCTTGAAACACAAACTACGCACAACCAACCGTTGGGGTAGGAGTAGGTCGGGTTTCGATTTTCAACCCGACATTTCCGCTTACGCTAGAACATTCTATTCTCCAAAGGAGTACTTAGGGTCCATGAAAATATCCGAATTAATTGATGGGGCTTTTTCACCATCATTCCCGTAAAACCTCCAATAACTCGACCATTTCCAATCGTATTTTTCTGAGTAACCGTGTTTTATTGGATTGTAATGAATGTAATCAAAATGCATTTTAAGATCATTGTCATCCCGGATCGTGTGTTCCCAAAATCTATCCTGCCATACATGTAATGATGGATTTTGAAGATGCTCTCGGATGGCGAGAGTTGCTTTTCTCTTGATTTCTTTGATTCTCGAGGAAAAGTTTGAGTCTGTGTTATCCAAAGTCATTAGTAGGTGAATATGGTCTGGTAAGACACAGTAAGCAAGGAGTTCAAAATGGTGAGTATCTTTAACTTTTCCGAGTGCATCGAAAAAAGATTCAGTACAGATATCGTCAAGAAAGATTTTTTCTCGTTTGTAAGTAACAAGGGTAAAAAAATACGTTCCGCCTTGAAAATAATTTCGTTTGAAATTGGGCATAACGGTAGTCTACTTGGTCAGATTCAAAAGCGCAAGAACCAACGTTTGGGATGTCAGCACCAAAACCGGCGGCTTGAAAAACGCAAGCCGCCCTACGTCGGCGACTTTGGGCAGGTTTACCAGGTCGGGAACTTCAGAAAAGGCGCATAAGCCTAACGCATATAATCCCGGTAGCTGAACCCACCCTGTTCGTCCACTAAAATGCCCTTCACCGAAATCGCGCGTGGATCGCCCGGATTGTTGAGGTACACCAGCGGTACGCGCAGCTCCAAAACATCCCCCCAGGCAAACAGCGCGGGATAGGTTTGGGCAGCCGAATCGGAGCAGCCATCAACGCTTGCGACCGTGAAAGCGCCCACCTGGTCCGACCATACCTTAATCGAACGCTCACTGGATCCGCAGGCATTCTTTGTATCGAAATCCATGAAGAAGTCGAGCCCCCACTTTCCTGCCGGCTGCGGCCCAGCCTCAAGCAGCAAGTACAGGTAGTTATCATCCGCGGCGGTGTAGAGCGCTCGCAGATCAAGGCTCTCCCCCACAGCAGAATCGCCCCCTTTATCGCTCAGCACAGGCTCATAAGCAGCCCAATCCTCCCTTTTCCCGTCCATCGTCAGCGCCAGCTGCTGCGGAACGAGCAGTTCCCCCCAGGGGTAATCCTCGCAGCGCAGGAACTGGCTGGCAAGCGAGAGCAGCGTTTCATTCATGTCCGGGTCGAGGAAGAGCTTCTCTTTAATCGCATCCACGTTTGCCGTGCTGAGGGTCGTGGAGGCAACATACAAAACCCGGTTGTCGCCATCCTGGCCTGTGGGCGCTTCGGGCGGGATGAAAACCTGCAGGTGCGCGTGCGGAATACTCGACGCGTGGTCCTTTGGTCCGATGACCCCAACCTGCTCGCCCACAGATACAGGCTGCCCGTTCAGCTGTTTGAGCATGGTCCACTGGCTACCGTCAAAGTAAATATCCGCCGCGTGCGTCAGGTCAACCACAAAGCCGGTGTCGTGCGAATAAATCAGGAGCGCGTTGACCGTGTCGAAACGCTGGGCGGGGTCCTCATTTGGGAGCAGCCAGACGTAAGCAGTTCCGTCAACTGGCGCCAACAGCGGCGTGCCCACCAAGGTCGGGTATTGATGCGAGGGTTCTGGGATAATATCCCAGGCGGGATAAAATACGCCGTCGCGCGTATGTCCATCAGCGACACAGGCTGGCATAACCTCTTCAGGGAAAATCCAGCGCAGGAAGGGGAACTGCAGGTAAGGGCCTAATTCCAGCGTCTGGAGACTGTTCGGAATCGCTTCACCCTCAGGCGAAAGGGCTTGTAGAGTGAGCGTGAGCGGCTCCGACGGAATGATCAGCGCTCCGCCTTCCAGGTTGCTGCTCACGGATACATACCTCGCGTCCGTCAATTCGAAACAGGTATCGCCTTCCATCTCCTCTGCGGGAATGTCGGCTTCAATTGTTTCCCCCGCGCGGCTGAGCGAGGCCTGCAGGAGCAGCCCCTCCAGATCCGCGCTTCTGCCCAGGTACTGCACGCATACGACTGTGCCGTGGGTGCCCTTGCCGGTCAGCGCCGCGGAAAAGCTTTGCAGTTTGCGGGCTGCTCCGGTATTATCGCCACCCTTCTGGGGAAAGCAGCCAGCCATGGAGATCACCGGCAGCAAACATATGACAGTCACAAGCAGTACGATAGGAATTTTTTGGTCAGGATTATTCATCGGGTGTCGGTAAACGCGTTTTTGGCAGGAGCCCGTAAATTTTCATGGTATCAATCCTGCACAGCAAGTTGTAAAGTCAGACGTCTTTTGCTGTCTTGAGAATTGCTGTGAGAATTGCTGGCTCCTGAGGGCGGTACTGCAATTATACTTAAGCTTCTGAAATCAGGCAGCAGCGTTATGGCACACTGATCCTGATCAAAATGGATGGTTCGAAAGCATGCAGAAAACGTATCACCGTTCAGTCCTTTTCGCTCTACTCGCGGCAGCGCTCTACGCCCTCAGCGCGCCGCTTTCGAAGCTGCTGCTGGCTGAACTGCCGCCGGCTATGATGGCCGCTCTGCTTTACCTCGGGGCCGGGCTTGGCATGTTTATTCTGGGAACGCTTAACCGGGGAATCCGAAAAGAACGCAAAGACAGCAAGCTTGGCCGCCCCGAATTGCCGTACATCATCGGGATGATTCTGCTCGATATTGCTGCCCCGCTGCTGCTGATGAATGGCCTGGCACGCACAAGCCCGGCAAATGCCTCGCTTTTAAACAATTTTGAAATTGTAACGACCACTCTGATCGCGCTGTTATGGTTTGGGGAATTTATTTCCCGCCGCTTATGGGCCGCCATTGCCCTGATTACAGCCGCCAGCATCCTGCTGACCGTGCAGGACTCTGGCAGCCTGCAGTTCTCCACCGGTTCGCTTCTGGTCCTGGCAGCCTGTGTCTGTTGGGGGCTGGAAAACAACCTCACGCGCAAACTCTCTTTCAAGGATCCCTTGCAGGTGGTCGTGATCAAAGGCTTTGGTTCGGGCATCGGGGCGCTGATCATTGCGCTCCTTCTCCATCAGACCCATTGGTACCTGCCGGGTGTTCTCGGGGCTTTGGGCTTGGGTTTTGTGGCTTACGGACTCAGCATCTTCTTTTATATCAGCGCTCAGCGGCAGCTTGGGGCGGCCAAGACCAGCGCTTTTTACGCGGCAGCGCCGTTTTTTGGCGTCGCGCTCTCTTTCCTGATTTTCCGCACCCCACCCTCACCCCTTTTCCTGACCGCGCTGGCAGTCATGCTGCTGGGGACCTATTTCACTATCACTGAGAAGCATATCCACATGCACATTCACCCGGCTGAAACGCATACCCATGCCCACAACCACTCGGACGGGCACCACTCGCATACGCACAACCCCATGCCGGCGGGGGAGCACAGCCATGAGCACGCCCACGAACCCCAGGAACACAGCCACGACCATCTGCCGGATGTGCATCATCAGCATGAGCATTGAAAAATGTTAAGGATCAGTCGATAAGCTGTGCAGGATGTTTGAAAGGCGGCCATTTTATTATCAGTGGGCAGGCTGCCAATTCAGCCCATTTGCGCCTTTGGTGCAGCCCTTAACAGACGGTGCTGTTCGGGTGCTGCACAAGGCTGGCGAGAACAATGAGCTGTCTATCCTTTAAATGATCGGATATCTATCTTCGATACTATAAGAGATAACTGGTCAAAATTGAAAAACCTCGTAAACTTTAGTTATGGACCGATAAATATTGAAAGGGCAGCCAATGGCGAAAGAAAATGAGGCATATTTGCAGTCCAGAGAAAAACCTCTAGGCATCATCCAAGACCTGGGTTTTGAAGAATCAGGCTACTGGTTCCTTGAGAACGGTGAACTATCCTTCAAGCTCTCTAACTTTCAAAGTGAAACGAACATACTATACGCATTTGTTGCGAATGATAAGGTTATGTATATTGGAAAATCAGTTCAGACCTTGTTGAAACGGATGTACCTATACAAGAAATGTGGGCCATCGCAGCGTACGAACATAAGAAATCATGCAAGTATTAAGGCTTGTTTGGAGCAAGGACAGGCCGTAAGAATTTTTGCATTCATTCAGAAGGATCCGCTGGAATATAAAGGAATTCCATTAAACATCGCAGCGGGTCTGGAAGATAATTTGATTTCTTTACTTAAGCCAAAGTGGAACATCACCGGAATGTATAAAAAAGGAAAAAGAGGAAAGATGAAAATCCATGTGGAAGTCTTTATTGCGTCAAGAATTCTGGGACAAAGGCAAGGAACATTTGCTCCACAGGAAATTATTAAATTCATCCAAACTGAGTTTAAGGATCTACGATCTGGTGTTAGTACACATGTGAGTTCCGTTTGCGTGGCAAACGCTCCATTAAACACTCCAAATTCGTACAACTATTTGTGGAGAACTAAACACGCAACTCTCAGGGCGTTTAGAACTGGGATTGACCTTCCAAGTGCAGGACGGGAACATTCTATCAATCAGCCTGAATGGGAAGATGTTCCGGAAATATATAAATTTTTACTGGCCAAGTAAATCTAACTTTATAGACTATTAGATCATGCTGGTGTCTTCACCGCGCGTGGAATTTGACTGTTAGGTCTAACGTTTCGTGATCTAATCTATTTTCCACTTGGAAGAGGACTAAATTATTGTCCCGTGCTCAGTTATTACTTTAATATCACCTTAGATATTTACCGATTGTCTCAAAATAGGCATTCGTGACACCCTGGGCAGCCGGATGTTTGGTGATGATATAAGTACTGTGCTCTGAACTGGCTGCCCAAAACCCGCCTTTATCAGCAAAACTCAAATTTTGTCCGGCAATGGCTTGCCAATATTGTGAATAACCCTGACCCATAAACACCACCACTTTGGGTTTGAATTCATTGATCCTTGATCGGATATGCTCGGTGCGCCAGGGAAGACAATAATCACGATAAGCGCTGCGATCTTTCAGGAAAGGCAGACCAGACCAGAGAGCATAATTCCAAACCTTTGTGCTCGGGGAAGGTAAAGGTAACAGTTCCAACAGGCAGGTTTCTTTCGTTTTCCTTCCAATTATGTCTCTTTGGTAGGTTCTTACATCAGGGGTGGGGGAAGCTAGCCCCTTGGAAGCCAGCACAATTCGAGTCTGCTGCATCCAAGTTCTCTGCAGTTTGACGGGATCTCTGAAATATTGTGGATGATTGATTTTGACGTGAAATTGGTTGATATCGACCAGCTCTGTTTTACCGAGCTCAATCCAGGCATTGAGCCTGTTGGTCACTTGAAGCAAATCGTTACCACCCCCTTCTTCCATGCCAACGAACCAGTAATCCCCCGAATAGTTACCTGAACCGTAGAATGTGGTCATGAAATCTTGGAGCAGTGTGTCGTTTAGGCTCATCACAACCCTTTATCAACAGTATCTATTAGGGTTATTGTATCTGATAGGACTGGATTATGCCGTTCATTAGGTTCCAGGTAAGAACCGTAAGTCAAAGATTTATATCGTTGCTGTCCCCTTCTTCTATCTCGTCAAGCGGGTCGAGGTCAGGGATGAGGAGGGTTTCGGAGCCGGACATTTTCTGGCAGGCATTCCACGCCATGGCAAGGGCCATGACGCAGTCGTCGTGCAGGCCAGCGGGGGAGCACAGCCATGAGCACACCCACGAACCCCAGGAACACAGCCACGACCATCTGCCGGATGTGCATCATCAGCATGAGCATTGAGAAATGCTGATGATCGGTTTGTTAAATTGTGAGTCCTAAGAAAGGAAGGACTAGTATTTGAGTAGGTCAAGTCTCGATCCTCAACTCGCCATCATTTGTGATGCCACTCGTGGTTTACAGGATGCGGGTTGAGTTGCGCTCTCCAATTAGACATCTTCAACACAAACCGGGCAGTGTGTTATTTGCGTGACTTTGCACACAAACCCGAAAAAAAACACCCCCATTTCTGGGGGTTAACGTGAATAAACCACGATATACAAAAACATGAGCGCGCAGGGGCTCGAACCCTGAACCAATGGCTTAAAAGGCCACTGCTCTACCATTGAGCTACGCGCCCGACAGGGCATTATTTTAGCACGCCCCCCCACCTAAGTCAACCGCGTTTTCCGCCCAGGTGTTATCATTAACGCCTATGAACCTGCGCGCGATCTTCTCTCCGCGCTGTGCGACCACCTCTCACAGCGCGTCAAAACCCAAACCCGACCTCACCTATAATTCACCCTGCACATCACAACCTTAACCGAACGCCACCCCCTAAGGAGCGATCCCATGACCCACACCAAAATCAACAAACCTTTCGGCACCTGGCCTTCTCCGATTACCCCTGAGCTCATCGGCGACAGCGCGCGCTTCTCTGACGTTCAGTGGGCGCCCGGCACGGACCGCCTGGTCTGGTGCCAGTCCCTCAGCGGGAAAACCAGCCTCCTCACGCAATCTGGCCTTGATGCCCCGTATGAGCTCAGCGCTGGCTTCAGCCCCTCCGGCGGGGTCGGCTACGGCGGCGGCGAGTTCTGCGCCGGCCTTGATGGGGCGGTCTTCGCGGAAAAGAACGGCCGCCTCTATTTCGCCCCTTACGGTCCCGGCAGCCCGCGCCCGCTCACCCCGGTCTTCGGGAACAGCGCCAGCCCAAAGCTCTCCCCCGCCCAGGACCGCGTCCTATTCGTCCACACCTACGAAGAGCGCGATGTTCTGGCGCTCGTCCGCCTGGATGGGCAAAGCTGGCCGCGCGTGTTCGCGTCCGGAGCAGATTTTTACATGCAGCCGACCTGGAGCCCTGATGGCAAAGCTGTTGCCTGGGTGGAATGGGACCATCCCAATATGCCCTGGGACGGAACGCGCCTGATGTTCGCGCTGCTGGACGAGAGCGGTGACACTATTACGGAAGTGCATATTTTGGACGGCGACAGTATCACCCCTACCTTCCAGCCCGAATTCTCCCCTGACGGGAGTTATCTCGCCTATCTGCGCAACCGCGGCGAATGGGACCAATTAGTGCTCTTTGACCTGCAAAGCGGGGAAAAACGCATCCTCCTGGACGGCTTATCCCTGCTGCCGCCGGCCTGGGTACAGGGCTCACGCTGCATTGCATGGTCAACTGACAGCAGCACCATTTATTACCTCGAAAACAAGCAGGCAAAGGTCTTCCTGCGCAAAGTTGACATCTTCAGCGGCGAATCCCAACCTGTGGAGGTTGGCGCTTTCACCAACCTGGAGCAGCTCAGCGTTTCCGCCAGCGGCGCGCTTGCGCTGATCGCCCAGTCCCCCAGCCTGCCTGCCCGTATCCTTGTACTGCAAGATAGCCAGACGCGCATTGCCGCCCGCAGCCGCGCAGACGACCTGCACCCCGCGGACCTGCCGCTGGCGCAGGAAGTGGATTGGATTTCCTCCGACGGCGCGCGCGTTTTCGGCACTTACTACGCCCCCGCCAATCGCAAGTTCAGCGCGGAGGGTCTGCCCCCTTTGGTCGTTTACATTCACGGCGGCCCGACCTCTGTGGCGCGCATCGGCTTCAACCTGGACACGGCCTTCTTTACCAGCCGCGGCTATGCCTATCTGGAGGTGAACTACCGCGGCAGCACAGGCTTCGGGCGCTCCTACCGCGACGCGCTGCGCGGCAATTGGGGCAAACTCGACCTGCAGGACGCGGTGGAAGGTGCGCGGGCAGTGGTAGGCATGGGCCTGGCTGATCCTTCCCGCCTCATCATTAAGGGCGGCAGCGCGGGCGGTTACACCGTCCTGAACGCGCTGATCCACTACCCGGGTTTCTTCAAGGCCGGCTTGTGCTCATACGGCGTCTCCAACCTGTTCACTCTGGACATGGACACGCACAAATTTGAAGCGCACTACAACGCCTCGCTCATAGGCAGCCTGCCCGAAGCTGCCCAGAAGTATCACGATTTCTCCCCTATCTTCCATGCGCACAAAATCCAGGACGCAATTGCTGTCTTCCAGGGCGCGGATGACAAAGTGGTGCCCCAAAGCCAATCCGACAGCATCGTGGAAGTGCTCAAAGCCAAGCGCGTACCCCATGTCTACCGTATCTACCCGGGCGAAGGGCACGGTTTTCGCAAATCTGAATCCATCGTGGATTTCTACAGAACTATTGAGCGCTTTTTACTTCAGCAGGTGATTTTCAGCGTATAATCCTGAAAATATTAAAGGTATTGGGAGAGACATGGACATCAGAGAAAGCTATATCACAGCTTCAGACGGTCTCAGGCTTTACATCCGCAGTTGGGGCTGCGCTCAGGAAGCCAGAGCCGTGGTGGTGCTGCTGCACGGCGTGGGGGAGCACTGCCAGCGCTATGACCATGTAGCGGAGCGCTTTTGTGAACGCGGATTTCGCGTGCTCGGTTATGACAGACGCGGACACGGCCGTTCGGACGGCAGGCAGGGAGTTATCGGCAGCGTAGACCAATTGGTCGCGGATTTTTCGCAGGTTATCGCGCTGGCGAGAACGGAGAATCCCGGGCTGCCAGTCTTCCTGTACGGGCACAGCATGGGCGCGCTGGGCGTCTTGTATTACTCTCTGCGGGAAAAGCCGCGCGTGAAAGGCATTATCGCCACCAGCCCGCCGCTGGACACCAGGACCATGACGAAGTCCCAGAAACTGCTGGTGCGCGTGCTGGATCCCATCCTGCCAAACTTGACGGTCCCCAGTGGGCTGGAGCAGGCAGCCATCTCTCGCGACAGCACGGTTATCCAGGCTTACAAAGAAGATCCGCTTGTGCATGATAAGGTCAGTGTGCGTCTGGGTGCTTACCTGAACAGCGCTCCGGATTATGTGCTGGAGCACGCCAACGAATGGACACTTCCGCTCTACCTCGCGCATGGGACTGCCGATCGTATCTGCCCGATTAGCGGTTCGGACACGTTCGCGAGCAAAGTCCAGACGCCCATCACCTACCAGCGCTGGGAAGGCCTCTACCACGAGACGCACAACGAACCCGAAAAAGAGCGCGTCATCGGTACTATGTTAGATTGGATTGACAGTCAGCTGGCATAAACGGACATGAAGTCCAATCGAACAGAATAGTATTTCAAAAATACAGATTGACCTTCTGAGACACAACTCCCGTGTACGCGGGAGTTTGTTATTTAGATGCGAAAAAATCTGATTTTTTGTCGGTTTATACTTCTCAGTATCACCCCTGGAGAAAAGCATTCCGCGCTTAAATAAAAACAGCGGAGAGGGCGGGATTCGAACCCGCGATACCTCATCGGTATACTCGCTTTCCAAGCGAGCGCACTAG
This sequence comes from Anaerolineaceae bacterium UBA6073, assembly GCA_002436085.1. Taxonomy (GTDB): domain Bacteria; phylum Chloroflexota; class Anaerolineae; order Anaerolineales; family Anaerolineaceae; genus Mesolinea. Next base: position 63,427 of record DIXT01000012.1, on the reverse strand, counting down.
GCCAGCTATGCGACCTCTCCACAAGCAGAGCGCTATTATACCAGAAATTTTTGCGGATTTCGCAAGCCGTTTTTCGGACATTTGAGAGCACTAAAAAAAATCGACTTGTAACTTATACTTTTGACGCCAGCCTTAATTTATACCTATAAAACCTTAACTTGATCCGCGCCTTTGGGGGTAGAGTGTTAAATAAACACGACAAGCCACCCAATTCTAGGCCAACAATACTTACTAGGTTTTAAGTTTTGGTAGGGAAAACAGATTCTTTGTAAAGCGGAGCGGTAGAAAGTCTTTACAAGCGCTTGTTAGCAATCTTTTTTACTCATACAGGCAATATCTCTGTTAATTCTTCTTCGGTAAAGTGCTCCCCAAGAATCTTAACGACTTCTTCATACGCCTGCTTTTTTTGTTGGGCAAGAGTTCGCATCAGCACCTTGACCATGGCAATATTTTGTTGAGCAGAATATTTAACAATTTCCTAATATATCGACTGAATTGCACCGTGCTTGGTAAATAAGATGTTACTGGCCGCAGTAGCTCCTAAAATTTTTGCAACTTCCAACAAATTTATCCCATACATTCTTAAAATTCTTTCAAATAGTTGGAAATATCCTGTGAACTATGCGTTTCATTAGAGAAGAATTCAAATAGTGCCTTTATCATATCTCTGTACATAACTTTAGTTTCAATATCAACATTATCTGATTTTGATAATTCTGTTAAACCTTCAACCAACACTTTAAAATTCTCTTTATTGATATTCAATTCATCAAGTCGAGATTGCAAAACTCTACTAAAAAGTTGCTCTTTCTTATTAAGGGCATAGATTTCCTTGATTGCCCTCACAATTTCCGGCAGATTTTGAATAACTCCTTGTGCGATAACAAGTTTAGCCGATACGGGCTGCATTTCATTTTTTACGATTTTTGTGTCCATGTTCAATTCTGGTTTCTTTCTTATGAATTGTTACATTATCTGGGTTTTCACCTTTTTTTCGCTGCAATATCAAAGAGTTTCTTAACACCATAAGCAGCTCCGAGTGAGATCGCAGGAACCACAAGAACAGCGCCTACTAACATTCCGCCCCCAACTAATGCGCCGAGCGCAGCTAAACCAGAAGTAATACCTGCAGCACTAAGTCCAAAGACAGAACCACTTGCTGCAATTGCTCCAAGAGGAACACCGACTCTAGCAAGACTTGACGCACTTTCTTGTAATACTTGTTTAAATCTTTCAGAATTTGAGGGAACATCCTTGATTTTATTAAGATTTTCTTGGATGGACTTAATAGCATCAACTTGGTCTTGTGTAATACCCAGAACTTCTCCAATACCAATTATGTATTGGTATTCTTCATCGGTGAACTTCGAATCTATTAAGGATAAAAGACACAAGTCTGAAATTAAGGTATATTTTAATTCTGTATTACCAAGGTTTTGAATAAGTTCAAGATTTGCCTGTGTATCTTTGTGTTGAAGGTTAAATATTGAGGAATAGATTTTTCCTTTCCCTACCTCTGAAATCTTAAATTGTGCCAAAAAAAGGTCCAGTTGATGTTTTTCTTCATCTGCAAATTCTTTATCAACAACACAGACGGCTAACAAAATACTCAAATAGGCGATTTGTTCATTCTCAGAATATTCTTCTAATGGGTGTTTTTTTTGTTTGTCTGACATAATTGCTACTCCTTTATGGGATTCCAAAAATGTAAAATCTTTTCATAACCCCCATTAATAATTTAGTTACTAATAGGCATGCTTAACATCTATAGAGTGATTGATTTTCATAGGGAGAATTACATATTTGCACCAATTATTTAATGATTATAAACTACTCATAGTAATACGCACAAGGGTCGTTTTGCGGATGTCGTTTTGCGGATTTCACAAGCCATTTTTCCACGGTTTCGCGCTCGGTTTTTATCTAATACACTGATAGGATACAAGGCAACTTAATATTCTGCAGTTTATATACTACCGAACCCGTTACGATCTGAGCGTGACAAACGCAGCGCAAGTGCACAGATTATCTTAGGCGGCCACCGTGCGGGTTGGGTATATTAATATCAATCGAACCGGATTTTCACCGGTTCAGATGGGAGATATTATGACAGAAAGCAAAAAACGCGTACCCTGGTACCTCTGGCCCTTCTGGCTGATTTATGAGCTGACGCTCGGCATCCTCAAATTCACCGGCCGGATCCTGGGCGCAGTGCTCGGGCTGGTCGTCCTGATCCTCGGCGCGCTGCTGTGCGCGACCGTGATCGGCGCTATCCTGGGCGTCCCGCTGATTATCCTCGGCTTGATGATGATGGTGCGCTCGATCTTTTGAGCGCACCCAAGCTAATCAGTTCACTTGACCGCTGCCAGGCTGTGCTTCAGCCTGGTCAGCGCGTCCACCGGGGTCGGGTCCACGCCATAATCAAGCGCGAGATAGTAAGATACATAATCCCCAAATTGCAGCAAACTCCACATTTGCGCCAGGCGGCTTTCCCCTCTGGCATGCACCGAATCCACGCCGGCGCCAGCCATTAAAAAGGCTTGCTGCGTGGCGGTCAGCCTTAATGCGTTGCGCGGATGGTCCAACCCGGAACGCAGGAACAGCGCGGAGGTCCTTTCCAGCAAGCTCTCCGGGAACTCCAGGCCAGCCAGAGTGTTATGGTTGGACTCAGGCAGTCCCTCAAAGACAGCCCAGGCTTTCGCCAGTTCGTTGATCTGCGTTTTCCAGCGGCGCGCGACCACTTCCAATTCCCCGGCCGCAAAGACCACCACATTCCGCTCCAAAAGCTGACCCGCCAGGCGTTTGGCAGGGTTCGCGCTCAGCTCAGACTGCGCACCAAGCTGGGCTTTACCCTCCCGCAGCACCGCAAACGTTTCATGCAGCTCGCCCTCTGCCACCCGCGCCAGACCCAAGCGGCAGACCAGTGCCAACAGTATGCCAAAGGAATAGGGTATCGCCGTGCGCGGCTGCCCATGATGCTCAAAAATCCAGACAGGCTTTCCGTTTTCCTCCGCCCGCGCGCGCAAGCTGCCGCCGGTGCACAGCGCCATCGCCTGGCAGCCGCGTTGCAAAGCTTCATCAAAGGAAGAGAGCGTCTCTTCCGTGTTGCCTGAATGTGACGAACAAATGACCAGCGTGCCTTTGCCTTGCGCCCAGCCCGGCAAGCCGTAATTGCGGTGGGAGATAATCGGCACCCGACAGGACGGCGCTAAATACGCGCTCAGCAGGTCACCGCCAATCGCGGAACCGCCCATGCCTGCAATGATGATTCTCTCGACCCCTGGGAATTCCGGCAAAGGCAGGCTGCTGCCAAGCTGCCAGGCTTTTTCCAGGTCCTCAGCCTGCGCGTCGATGTAAGCAAGCATATTTTCAGGGTCCAGCGGGTCGATTTGATTATCCATATTCTCTCCAATTATTTCGGTACTTGCAGCGAAAGTCTCAAGGTTTGACCGCCAGGTCTGCGATATAAAGGCTGGAATACTTGCACAGCCGGCAGCTGTCGTCTGTGTCCTCGTATAGGGCTTTAATCAAAAAACCCGCGCGCGTCTGGCCTCCCAGCTGGCTTTCAAGCGTGTGGCTGAACTGATAGCCTTCATCCATGCTGATGTTTTTCCCGCCGGCTTCCAGATGTCTGCCGTTGTAGGGCAGCGGGAATTTGCAAGCCAGCGGGGTCCTCGCGCTCAAATCCATGTCTTCATCCGCGAACATGTACACCATCGGATTCGTGAAGCCGGTCATTAGCGCTCCGCCTTTGCGCAGCACGCGGAACGATTCGCTCCACATTGTCGTCAGGTCTTCGATGTAACAATTGGATACCGGGTTGATAATCCAATCGAAGCTTTCGTCCTCAAACGGAAAAGGCCTGGTCATATCGCCCTTCACCAGGTCAATCCAGTAGCCTTCGCGCTCTGCCACGCTTCGTTCGGCTGCCAACTGCCGGCGGGAATTATCAAAAATGGTGACATCATAGCCGCTGGCGGTGAGCAGCGCGCCTTGCTGGCCCCCGCCGCTGGCTAGCCCCAACACTTTCTTGCCCAGACCGCGGTACCATTCCGATGGAACTGGTTTTTGCGGGGTCAGATAGATAATGAGTTCACCATTCTGGCTGCGTACAAAATCCTCATGCGTGACCGGAATCGTCCAGGTATTCCCGCCCTCGCTCCACTTGTCCCACATTTGGGAATTGAAATCCACATAATCCGTCATTGCTGTTCTCCTGTAAGCTCAAGGGGTTGGGGTTGGCGTCTCAGTTGCGGTCGGTGTTGGGGCAGGCGTGTCGGTATATTTCTCCATCACTTGAATGCGCGCCCAAAAAGGGGCATCCCCATTGGGCCCCAGACCAAAAAGCTCCCCGCCCGGCGCCATCAGCATCCAGTTGCTCTGATAAAAGCCGGTCTCCAGAGGTGCGAACATTTCCACGCTCAGTTCCACTTGCCCGCCTGGCAATACCTCAGCGTTTAAGAACTGCGACTGAATGGCTCCCATCGGGTTCCCGGAAAAGAAAACCAGCTTGTAAAGCCGCGTCCATTTGCAGGCGCCGTTGTTTACCAGGCGCCAGGTTTTTATAAAGCGCTGACCCGGCTGCATGGGGCTCTCATCCGGTATGCTGACGTCAAAAGGCACCCCGGCGGCCGCCCTGTTGCAGTTGGCGCTTTCGGTGGCTGTTTGGGCGGGCGTCGGGCTGCGCGCGATGGTCGCGATAAGGGTGGGTTCCGCGCCAGGCGCAGGGGTCGGGCTGGCGGTCGGCGTAGGGTTCTGAAAGGCTACCAATGTAAGCTGAAATAGCTGCGTAGCCTCAGCCGCAAGCGTTTGCGCCAGGGCTTCCGCCGTTGGTAATGTGCTTTCCCCCGCCGAGCTTGGTTGGCAAGCTGCCAAAACTAAACTAAGCGCCGCGCCCAGCAGCAAAGCGCATAGAATTTTTTGTTGCTTAACATGTAACATCTCGCGATAATTTTACTCCACTTGCCGTCGGCAGGTTCCTGCGTTCATTGAACCTAGCTCCTACCCCTCGCGTTGATTACAGTCGGCACGGCGGGTTTTCACGGCTCTCGACGCGTGACATGCAATGGAACTGCGCCTATTCCCGTCCTCGCCAGAGCCGTTGACAGCAGCTTTGACAGCCTCGTTTGTTGTCGCGTTTGAGTGCACTAAAAAAGTCGTCTGCTGCTTGTTTATGCGTCAAACAAAATCGAAACATCATTTTGCTGTCTTACCTTTAATTATTTCCGTGTCTGCTCACTGGTAACATCGCATGCCATCTTTACCCTGCCCTGAACGCTTGCCTTGCCTCCGCAAATGCGGTAAAGTATAGTTTCACGGAGAATTGTTCCTCAGAAGGGAGAACTTTTTATGACTGCTGAGACGGATGCCGCGACTTCATCCAAACCCGCCGACCGATGGCTGGACAAACCCGTTGTGCCCTGGTGGCCGGCCCTAAGCATTGAAAAATTGCTGATTATCCTGTTGATTTGCGCCGTGTTCCTCACGCGCTTCTACAACCTCGGCGCGCGCACGATGGCGCACGATGAAATCAACCACGTAGTGCCGTCCTACACCATAGAAACCTACATCTACGACCCCGTCACGCATGGTCCGTTCCAATTCCACGCGCTGGCGCTGTCATACTTCCTGTTTGGCGATTCTGACTTTAGCGCGCGGGTTCCTGCCGCGCTGTTCGGCGTGGCGGTGGTTATCTTCACGATTTTTGCCTGGCGGCGCTACCTCGGCAGGGTCGGCGCGCTGATCAGCGCCTTTCTGTTCGTGATTTCGCCCTATATCCTGTTTTACAGCCGCTACACGCGCAACGAGATTTTTATCGTTTTTTGGGGTTTGGTGCTCTTATGGCTGTTCCTGCGCTACCTGGAAGGCGGCGAGAGCAAGTACCTGCTCTGGATAACCCTCATCACCGCGCTGCACTACGCGGATAAAGCCACCTCTTTCATTTTCAGCGCAGAAGCGTTAATTTTCCTGGCGCTGCTCTTTATCGTCGAGTCCCTGCGCAAACCCTGGCGCGAGCGCCAGTACCGCGCGAATTTTCTTATCATGATGCTGGTGGCCTTACTGGCTGTGCTGGCAGGCGCGGCTTTGTACCTGCTGACCAAAGGCATTGCGGCTGGAAGCACGCTGATTCCATTTGGGATAATCGGCGCGGTGCTGTTAGCCGCCCTGGTTTTTATGATTCTTTGGCTCATTCGCGGGCTGGGTTGGAAAGAAATCCGCAGTACCCGCAGTTTTGACCTGGTGGTGCTGCAGCTGCTGCTCATCCTGCCGCTCCTGACCGCGCTTCTGGTGCGGCTGCTCGGCTTTGACCCGCTCGATTACTCCCAGGCCGGCATCCTGCGCTCGGTGGCGGTGTTCCTGGCGCTTGGCTTGATTTCCATGCTGTTAGGACTGATGTGGAACCGCAAGGTTTGGCTGCGCGCGCTGCTGATTTTCTGGAGCGTTTTTATCGTTTTCTACACCACCTTTTTTACCCACGGCGAAGGCTTCTTTAAGGGCTTGGTGGCTGCTTTAGGCTACTGGATGTCCCAGCAAGCGGTGCAGCGCGGCACCCAACCGCTCTATTACTATGCCTTTGTGCAAATTCCGGTTTACGAATACCTGCCGGCGCTCGGTATGCTGCTTGCGATTGCCATCGCCGCGCTGCGCGGGCTCTTTAGCGCGCGGCCCGCCAGTCCGTTTGCGCTTCCGGAAAAGACAGCGCTTGAATCTGAGCCTGAAAGCCTTGTAAACCCCAACGCTCCTTTCACAGAGACGCCGGATAGACCATGCGAATCGCCCTATGAAACAGAAGGCGAAGCACAGGTTGCATTGAAAAACGCACCCTCCACCAGCGTTGAAGTTCAGGCAAGCTTGCTGCCCGCGGGAGCGGACCTTGACGAAAACCAACCCAGCCTAACGGAACTGCCCCCCGCGCGGCCTGCCTGGTACGAACGCCTGTTCAGCCTGCCGCCCGAGCCAGGGGGCACAGCCGCCTGGGTGCCGACCGCCGCCTTACTCATCTACTGGTCTCTGATGAGCCTGCTCGCCTTCTCCTATGCCGGCGAACGCATGCCCTGGCTGACCACGCATATCACCATGCCGATGATCCTTGCCAGCGGCTGGGCGTTGGGATACCTGGTCGAAAAAACCGATTGGGAAGCCGTGCGGCGCGGCAAGGGATGGCTGGTGGCGCTGCTCAGCCTGGTGTTCCTGTTCGCTTTCAGCAGCCTGGTGGGCGCGCTGCTCGGCCCAGTCCCGCCTTTCGCAGGCAAAGACCTGGTGCAGCTGCAAGCCACAAGCACCTTCCTGCTGTCAGCGCTGGGCGCTGCTGCCAGTCTGGCGGGTCTGGTTTTCCTGTTAAAGGGCTGGCAGGCGCGCACTTTCCTCAAAACGCTACTGCTCACTTGTTTTGCAGTCATGGCGGTATTCACCTTCCGAGCCGCTTACCGCGCCGCCTACATCAATTATGACAACGCCAAAGAATACCTTGTCTACGCGCACTCCACCCGCGACATGAAGGACGTGTTGGAACAGGTGGAAACGATTTCCAAACGCTTGTATGGAGATAAGTCCATCGCAGTCGCTTATGATAACGACGCACTCTATCCGTTCTGGTGGTACCTGCGCGACTACCCCAATAAGGTCTGGTTTGGCGATAATATCACCAAGGATTTGCGCAACTCGCCGGTAATCCTGGTGGGCAGCGCCAATTTCGCCAAAATTGAACCGCTGGTGCGCGACGATTACATCATGTACGAGTACAAGCGCATGTGGTGGCCAATGGAAGCCTACAGCAACCAAAGCTTTGCCTCCGTGTGGCAGATGCTGAAAAACCCGGCTATGCGCTCCGCGCTGTGGGAAATCTGGTTTAACCGCGATTACTCGCAATACGCCGCTGCGACCGGCGACGGCAGCCTGACCCTGGCGACCTGGTCGCCTTCGGACCTGCTGCGTATGTATATCCGCAAGGATGTTGCCGCGCAAATCTGGGAATACGGCGTTGAACCGGTCGAGCAAGCCCCGAAGGTGGACCCTTACGCGGGTAACACCATCAGCCTGGACCCGGTCAAGGTTATCAGCGCCGCCGGCACCCAAAGCTTTTCCGCGCCGCGCGGCCTGGCCGTCGCGCCGGACGGCAGTTTGTTCGCGGCGGACTCACGCAACCACCGCATCGTACATCTGGACGCGAATAGACTGTACATCAACTCCTGGGGCGGATACGCCAACGTGCTGGAAGGACCCGCGCCGGAGGGCTTGTTCAACGAACCCTGGGGCGTGGCGGTCGGCCTGGACGGACTGGTGTACGTGACCGATACCTGGAACCACCGCGTGCAGGTCTTCTCCCCTGATGGTAAATTCCTGCGCATGTGGAGCCAATTCCTGGTGGACGGTGTGTTGGACTCCTTCTGGGGACCGCGCGGCATTGCCGTGGACGCCCAAAGCCGCGTCTATGTGACCGATACCGGCAAGCAGCGCGTGGTCGTTTTTGACGCGCTGGGAAACTACATCACCCAATTCGGCAGCCGCGGCATGGTCGTCGGGCAGTTGGACGAGCCGGTCGGTATCGCGGTGAATTCGGCTGGCAATGTGTACGTGGCGGATACCTGGAACAACCGCGTGCAAGTCTTCTCCCCGAACAAGGACGCTACGGTGTTCACCAGCGTGCTCACCTGGGATGTGGACGCCTGGACGACGGACTCGCTGGATAACAAGCCTTTCCTGGCCCTGAGCGCCGATAATCAGGTGTATATCACTGATCCGGACCTTGGGCGGATAATCCGCTTTGACGACCAGGGCGCTTTCCTGCAGTTATGGGGCGGGTACCAGAACGCTTTCCTGATGGGCGTGATAAGCGGCGTGGCGGTCGGGCAGGACGGCAGCGTGTGGGTCAGTGACGCGCTAAACAACACCTTGCTGCAGTTCACCCCGCCTGCTGTTCCGTAAGCCCGGGTAAAACCCGCAAGATATTGAGGCTGGCTGAAAAGTCAGCCTCTTTTAGTTGTTTATGTCAAGGCTAAATAGAAGAGGGTGTTGAGAATGTCCAGAACAATAAAAAATGAACAACTTTATATTCAAGAAGAACCCAATATGTTCATAAACCCCTCCCCTTTAATTCCCCTCCCCAGCGTC
>DIXT01000012.1:50232-54306 GCA_002436085.1 Anaerolineaceae bacterium UBA6073 | reverse complement strand
CCTGCAAAAGAACCACCCTCTCCCAACTCCGAATCTCGTTCGTTTTTTAGCATCAATCTGCTGGGAGAGGGCAGGGTGAGGGTAGGGTGAGGGCAGATTTAAATTCTCAACTTTGAAAAATTTGGATGTAATCGATTAACCAATGTTTTTCAACACCCTCAATAGAAATGTCCTAATGCTGGCAAGTTAGAAATATCCTATTCGGTTGATAAAGTTGTCCGCACAGGTTTGCCATTTATCTTTTTGCCATAGGTTCTCCAGGGGTGATCATAAGCAGGGGCAAGCGGAGTAGCGTTTACGGATTTAGTGAACACGACAGCACCTTGTCTCGGTCTTCTCTCAACTTCTTTCAGGGTCATTAGACTGCCATGGAACCAGGCTTTGTTCTCGCCGGTCTCCAGACCGTGCGAGGTTCTTGACCGTAGGTCTCCTCCTTTATCAGATCGTAGGGCGGCTTGCGTCTTTCAAGCCGCCAATTTCGTCAGGTTGGAGTGCTCGTCCTGACCTACAAAATACCGCATCCATATCAGGACATTTCTAATTTGCTACTTTAGGACATTATCACTTTGCTCTTACACTCTTTTAGTTGTCTAAACCGGAAAAAGATTGTGTTGCGGTATGTGCTTTCCTTCGCCACACGCTCTTATTTTGAATAATGTATCTTTGGTCATAAGTACGCTGCGAGTAACTCATGAGTGCTCTGTCAACTCTGGAAAGTGGAAAGAGCTTGATTTTTCTTCAGCTTTCCTTTCTACTTCCAGCTTTGTTGCACTTGCGAGTTGAATCCAAGCTTGGGATGAAGGACGCCCAAAATAGAATGAAAAGCAGAAAAAAACAAACAGCCCCTGAAATTCAGGGGCTGTTGCTCTCGGTTGAAATGTCTTATGCCTTAGAGGTAGCCTTGCTTACGACTTGCGAGAAAGCTTTGGGATCCCGGACGGCCAGGTCAGCCAAAACCTTACGGTTCAGGATGATTTCTGAAGTGCGCAGCGCGCTGATCAGACGGCTGTAGGAAATGCCGTTCAGACGGGCTGCCGCGTTGATACGCACAATCCAGAGCCTGCGCAGATCGCGCTTGCGATTGCGTCGGTCGTTATAAGCGTACCATTGGCTTTTCATGTAAGCTTCATTGGCGCGCTTGAACAGATGATTTCGGGTTCCCCGATAACCGCTATTGTGGGCTATCCGGCGCTGGTGGCGTCGGCGGCGGTACGGTCCACTCTTTACTCTTGCCATTTTGTTATCTCCTTTGCGGTCCCCTGGGCGTCAGATTTGCATCCAGTTGCGAACACCCAGCAGCCGCGCTAAAACGAATCGACAGGACCTTAGTCCTTTTTGCTCATGTAGGGCGCCAAACGCTTGATGTGCTTGACGAGGCCGCTGGATTTTACAGCAATGGTCTCGGAAAGCAGGGCTTTCGTACGCTTGGAGGTATTGCGGCGCAGGTGACCTTTTCCGATCTTAGTGCGCACAACCATACCAGTTCCAGTGGTACGGAAGCGTTTCGACGTGGCCTTATGAGTCTTCAACTTGTACTTACCACTACTTTGTTTTCTAGGCACGTTCAAACTCCTCTAAGAAAATGCAACGGCTGTGAACCGACCGCAGCCGTTGGTATTAATACCGACTGATCATTATAGCAGATTAACGCAGAGTCAAGCAACTACTTTTTCGGCGTCAGCAGCATGAACATTGTGCGCCCTTCCATATTCGGCGCCTGTTCAATCTCACTTACGTCTTTCAAGTCCTCAGCGATTTCCCGCAGGTCTTCCAGCGCTAGCTCGGGATAGGTAATCTCCCGCCCGCGGAAGCGGATGGTGACCCGAACTTTCATGCCGTTTTTCAGCCAACCGCGCGCGTCATCCACCTTAAAGCTGCGGTGGTGATCGCCAGTTTTTGGGCGCAGACGTATTTCCTTGATCTCGATCTTGGTCTGAGCTTTTCGGGCTTCGCGTTCCTTCTTTTCTTTTTCGTAGAGGAACTTGCTGTAATTCATGATCCGGCACACTGGCGGATCGGCATTGGGAGCTACTTCTACCAGGTCCAGATCGGCGGCATCTGCCCTGCGTAGCGCTTCGCTGGTAGAGACGATGCCGGCGTTTTCGCCGTTTTCATCTACCAGTCGGACTTTCTCAACCCTGATGCGTTCGTTGATTCTGAATTCTTGTTTACTACTAATCTTCTCTTCTCCTTGAAAATGTTTAACAATAAAAACATCACATATTGGTATGTTCAACGCATAATGTTACCATAGGCGCTGGGAAAACGTCAACAGGGGCAGGGACTTGTGTGAGGGCTTGAACTATTCTTTTCGTGCTGATTCTCAACATATTTGGATGCGAATACCTGCCCCGACCAAACTTGCAAGGTAGGGATTAGAATAATTTGATGAATTTCTGGTTATTCTGCGGTAACATCTATATGTATATTTGGACAATACATTTGATACAATGCACAAGCATAACCACAACACAACGCCGGAGGAACCATGACATTCGAACAGAATCTGGAAAAATATGCCGACCTGATAGTCAACATCGGCCTGGGATTAAAGCCAGATGACAAACTAATCATCTATCTCAATGAAGACTGCCTGCCCTTGGCGCGCCTGGTCTCAAAAAAGGCTTTTCAGAAAGGCGTTATCGACATTCGCCTGGAATTCAACGATGACATAATGGCGCTGGAGCGCTTTTTATTCGCCCCCGACCGAGCTCTGGAGTTCTTTCCGGCTTACCGCGTGGAATACATGGAAAACCTGCTGAAGGACGGTTACAACCGCCTCTCCTTGCTGGCAGAGGACCCGGATCTGCTGAAGCCGGTCGACCCGGCGCGCATCGCTACCTGGCAAAGGACCGCCGGAAAAGCCATGAAGCCGCTCCAGAAGTACACTATGGAAAACAAGGTCAAATGGTGCGTGGTCGGGGTGGCCTGCCCTGCCTGGGCAAAAGCCGTATTTCCTGAGCTGCCGGCGGAAGAGGGCATGCGCAAGCTGTGGAACAACATCTTTGCCGCCACCCGCGCGGACCTGGATGACCCGGTGCAGGCCTGGAAAGGTCACGACGCGTCCCTGAAAGCCCGCAAAAACTTCCTGAACGAAGCGCGCTTCGACTATGTGCATTATCAGGGTCCGGGCACGGACCTGAAGGTCCATCTGGTGCCGGACCATATCTGGGAGGGCGGCTCTTCCCGCAGCGAAGCTGGCGAGGTTTTTATGCCCAATATCCCGACAGAAGAGATCTTCAGTATGCCGCATGCCGACCGCGTGGATGGCACCCTGCGCGCCACCATGCCCCTCAGCGTGAGCGGCCAGGTCGTGGATGACTTCCATTTCACCTTCAAAGACGGTAAGGTCGTGGATTTCGACGCCGGTACGGGCAAACAAATCCTGACGGACCTGCTGGATATGGACGAAGGCGCTAAACGGCTCGGCGAAATCGCGCTGGTGGCAGCCAATTCTCCCATCAGCAACACCGGGATCCTGTTCAAGAATACTCTCTTCGACGAGAACGCCTCCTGCCACTTCGCCTTGGGCGCCGCTTACAGCGAAAACCTCAAGGGTGCGACGGAGCGCGAGGCAGAGGCAAACCGAAGGCTGGGTATGAACGATTCGCTCATCCATGTAGACTTCATGGTCGGCGGGCGGGATGTGACCGTGACCGGCGTCAAGTCAGACGGCAGCCAGGTCGTCCTGCTAAAGGATGGGGAGTGGCAGATATAGCTGTTCACTGTGCGTAATAAGTTTAAAGAGGCTGTCCCAAAAGTCATTAAATTGCTTTTGAGACAGCCTAATGTGGGGGTAAAGCCTCGTAATAGGTCCATTTGTGGGTATAGTAGCCCAATATTAGCTCATAATAGAGGATAATGTGGGGTATTAAAAAATTGGCCGTTGCGTTTGGGTCAGCCTCTTCAGTTTCTTTGATCTTGCATAAAACCAATTGTATTCCCCGCAGGCAGAATGAGGGTTAACTGACCTTCCCCTTGGGGACTGCTTGCGTGCCGTAGGCAAGGTGCCCGCAGGGCGGATGAGGGTTACTTGACCTTCCCCTTGGCGGAAGGTGCCCGCAGGGCGGATGA
>DIXT01000012.1:49945-50185 GCA_002436085.1 Anaerolineaceae bacterium UBA6073 | reverse complement strand
GCCAGCTTCTCCCTGGAGAAGCTTTCTTTACAGTACGTGACCGAAGGTCTCCGCAGTCGTAGGGGCGAACCCTCGTTTGTGACCTTCTCCAAGGAGAAGGTGCCCGCAGGGCGGATGAGGATCTTCTACTTACCCTCATCAGTCTCGCTGCGCTCGCCAATGCCCTCCGCGTGGATGAGGGTTACTTGACCTTCCCCTTGGGGGAAGGTGCCCGTAGGGCGGATGAGGGTCTTCTACTTA
>DIXT01000012.1:8542-49913 GCA_002436085.1 Anaerolineaceae bacterium UBA6073 | reverse complement strand
GCCAGCTTCCCCCAGGGGAAGCTTAAAACAACATGCCCTCCGCGTGGATGAGGGTTAACTGACCTTCCCCGTGGGGGAAGGTGCCCGCAGGGCGGATGAGGGTCTTCTACTTACCCTCATCAGTCTCGCTGCGCTCGCCAGCTTCCCCCAGGGGAAGCTTTGAGCATTTTTCCTGCAGGGTACTCGATTGTGTTATCGATCCCGCGACAATTCAGCACCATGAATCAGAATTTCACCCTTCAATACCAGGCGTAATACCAACCAGAAAATCCACCTTCCACCTTCCCCCTTATTCCCGACTAAAAGATGTTATGATTCGCAGGCATGCGCGTGGGTAATTTTAGAGCAGCGCAAAGAAAACAAATTAAAACCACCAGTCCGCAGAAACGAAAGCCAGCATGATCCTTGAAGGCGCCCTCATCGTCATCCAACAAATCTTCATCATCTTTATTCTGATTGGTGCTGGCTTCCTCGCCGCCAAATTCGGGATTCTGCGCGAAGAAGGCGCGCGCCAAATCACCGACCTACTCCTGATCATCGTCATTCCCTGCGTGATCATCATGGCTTTTCAGGCGTCGTTTGAGCGCTCCCTGATTAAGAACCTGCTGATAGCCGCCCTCCTGGCAGCCTTAACCCACGCGGCCGGCATCCTTATCTCCAAACTCATTTTCAGAAACGAAGTCCCGAACCGGAAGATGATGCTGGTTTATTCGACGGTTTTTTACAACGCGGGCTTCTTTTCCCTCCCCCTGCTGCGCGCGCTCCTGGGAGAAACCGGCGTGCTGTACGGCTCTGTTTTTGTGGCTGTTTTCAACCTCTTTGCGTGGACCTACGGCATCCGCCTGATGAACGGCGAAAGCGGCGCATCCAAGTGGAAAACGTTCTTGAACCCCGGGATTATTTCGCTCCTCATCGCCCTCACACTGGTGCTCTTCAACATCCGCCTGCCGGACGTCGTCCAGACCACGCTTCGTTATATCACCGGACTGCACACCCCTCTGGCAATGATCATCATTGGCTGCCAATTCTATTTAATGTGGCGCAATTTCAACCTGCGCGATCTGGCATTGTGGAAGACGGTGCTCGCCAGAAATATCCTGATTCCTTTGATCATGATCGCGCTCATTTTTTACCTGGCGCAGGACAAAACCCTGTTCTTCGCCAGCGTGATCACAGCCTCAGCCCCAACCGCCACCAACACCATTCTGTTTGCCACGAAGTACCGGCAAGACGTCAACACCGCGGTACAGACCGTCATCCTGACCACCCTATTGACGATTATTAGCATCCCATTGATTATGGCGCTGGCTATGCTGTTGAAGGGGGCATTGTAAGCGCAGCCTGGCTTGGGGGCAATGGAACGTGCTGCAAGCCGCCAGCCTATTGTAAATCCTCTGATCGCACCGGTCTTGCGTAGCACCCCAAGCCGAAGGCTGTGTGGGCTGACCGCGTGCGGAATGTGACCGAAGGTCTCTAAGGTTTTTGCAGGTCCCCATCTCCCAGGTCGAGGATATCGATGGAAACCGGTGTGAGGTCGGATAGCCGGAGATCGGCGCGGATGAGTTCGTGCTCAGTGTCTATCTACCGCTACTGGTGAAATGAGCGATGCGGAAGCTTTATTATCCTTGGTCTGGCTTGATCTCCAGACCGAAAAGGCAGGTGATTGCCGGTCCCCCTTTTCTGAAAGACCTGAAGGACAACCACTTCGCCCGTTCCCAGGAGGCAGTTTTGCGCTTCCGGGACTGACTGGAATGTGGTAATGTCGTTCGTTGTTTGACCAACAATAAGGCAAGATTAAAGGCTACCTACCAGTTGTTTTAAAGCCTTTAGTTGATTGCCAAACGAAACCCCTTCAAAGGGAATTTGGTAGTGCTGCATTTGGGGGATTAGGTACTCACGGTAGGAATCTCCAGCCAGGAATATGAACTCATCATTACTCAAACTGGCATATTTTGACAACTCTGCAAGCACACTTTCCGCCCATGCCCTTCTCTCAGCAACAGGCATAGTTTTTAGCGTTTTCTCATATGGCGCAATCTTGTCGGTTAATCTAAGCAGACCATATTTCGCCGAGAGAACGAAGATGTGATTCGGTTTCAGTTTACGGGCATAAGCAAGGTTGTATTTGAAGAGAGGACTAATGTAGAGATCTTCCGCTCTGGCTGGATGGTCGAGTTTACTTTTGACACACGAAATCAAAACAATTCTGTTCATTTAACACCAACCTTTTCGCAACAAGTATCCAATGGACATGATCCACAATCGGCGCTTGTAGGGTGACGCCAATTTCTACCAAAGGACCATAACGGACCATCAATCGCGCCAGGATAAGAAGGACTGATATGGCGGGCAGCTAATATCGCAAGGTCAGTATTGATTGAAGGCGACACACCTAAACGGTAAAGAACGCGCATTGTATGGACATCGGGCTTGATATCCATTTTCGAATAATCAATATCGGAAAATGTAATGTGATACCCGCTTTCAATCAAAACCAGACTCATATTGGCAATGCCATTTCCTACGCCATAAACTGAAAGGAGCGTCCTCTTCACGTCCATAGCGCACCGATTATTCCAAATGTTTTCTGCTTTCCCTGAGAAATCTTCCACTACAATCCTACATATTTCAAGAAAAGTGCGAGGTGCGGCGTTTGTATAGCGTGGTTTCTGAGGTAATCTATCAAACAGGAAGCTAATCCTGTTCAAGCTCATGGGATAGAATTGCTGAGGATCATAATGACCGACCTGTTGGGAGAGCCAATAGGGAATCGTCCAGATAATCTCAGCCTTGGTACCTCTATCCAGGCAACAGGCAGAGATGAACGCGAAGCTATTGTTATGGATGAGTTGAATAGCTTCGGGGCACTTAGCGGGAGTAAGCTCCTCATAACCATATGTGGCTTTGTGTCGGATAAGAGCTTCCAGAATTTGTTGGTAATCTGCCATCATTGCCTCAGATAATTAACATGAGTGGCTAATTTAACTTTTCTCTTATCAAATCCCAATTATTACGATAAGATGAAACATCCCAGTAATAGGGGGGAATTGTTGGGAGATAATAAGACGATTCTCACGTTATTATCCTGGTGAATGCGTCCGAATCTCCCAGGAGTTTCAAGCCACAAGCGATGAAATTTAGGCACATTCTCAGCCATCACCCGATTAGGAATGATGTAAAACTCTGTATGGTCTGAACTATCACAAGGAGGGATACCTGCAAGGATCCAAAAGAAGTTTTCCCCAAAGAATTGCGCCGCCTTAGGACCAACAATACAGGAATTTTTCGCAGGATTGTAGGTTCTAACGATTAGGTTTACAGACTTCGTTTTCTGGGGGTCGTAGCATATGATATCCACGGGAGGGTTTGCCCGTCCCTGTAAAACCGCTTTATAACCTCTTCGAGAAAGCTCATCAGCTACACTAGACAGGCTGTTATTCCGACGAGATACATTATTTGTACTCATTGCTAACCTCCTAATTCTAGACTGGAATAGATTGAGCCTACTACTTTGTTATTGTAACACCGCCGTTCCCTGCTCTTGCTTGCAATTTTGATTTTGCAATTTTGATTTAAAAGAATCTCCTTCGGAGCGTGCTGCCTGCCCACTTGTAACAAAGGGTAGGGGCGAAGCATCCCAGGATGATCTCTCTACCTCACCATAATCGCGAATTTAGTATGCTTCGCCCCACCGTCCGAATGTCACAGGTCCCCATCTCTGCTCGCGCCGGTCTTGCGTAGCACCCCAAGCCGAAGGCTGTGTGGGCTGACCGTACGCGGAATTTGACCGCAGGTCTCCAGGGTTTTTGCAGGTTTCCATCTCACAGGTCGAGCCCACTTGTAGATAACGGCTAAAAACATTGCATTATCAGGAGAGCATGCGAGAACAAGGATGGTTCGCACTCCTGAAAGCGTCAGATGACTCGCCTCTTTCCAATGCTATTCCTGATCTCATTCGCAAACACCAAAATTTGCTCATCTTTCGCATCATTTTTATTCTAGCGTGTATAATTTCGCTTTCAAGCACCTCTCCCGCTCGTTGAAAGGAACCACGAATGAAAAGCATCAGCCGGTACATCATCCTCCTCACGCTCTTAGTCTCTTCTCTTGGCGCCCCAGCCTACGCGCAAGCGCGCAGCCTGCCCGCCGAGGCAGACACACCCGAAGCAGACTCCTTCGAACCACCAGCACCCGATTACTTAAGCTTTCTCCCAGCCGCGTCCGAAACCGCCTATACCGCGCCTACCCCAGCCCAACTGGAAGAGACTTCCCGCCAGGTGAACAGCTTCGACTGCGCGCTCGTGACCGAAGTCCCAGTCGCAGAGTGCCAGGTCCTCAGCGCGCTCTACGCCAGCACCAACGGCGCCGGCTGGACGAACCATGCGAACTGGCTCGAGACGAACACTATCAGCGCCTGGTACGGCGTGACCGTTTCCGCAGGACACGTCATCAAGCTGATCCTGGGTAGCAACCTGCTCAGCGGCCCGCTGCCCGCCGGACTGAATGCTCTCAGCAGCCTGCAAACCCTCGACCTGCACAACAACCAGCTGAGCGGCGCCATTCCAACGGAGCTTGGCAGCCTTTCTACCCTGAAGGAGTTAGAGCTTTACGGCAATTCCCTGAGCGGAACCATTCCTGTCTCGCTTGGCAGCCTGTCCCAGCTGACATCCCTCACGCTAGGACTCAACCAACTGAGCGGTTCAATCCCTCCTGAACTTGGGAACCTGACCAACCTGACCCGCCTATGGCTTTACAACAACCAACTAAACGGCTCAATCCCAGCGGAACTCGGTAACCTGAACAAACTGAACGTGCTTGCAATAGGCATTAACCCGCTTACCGGCACCATCCCCCCCGAGCTGGCTAACCTGACCCAAGCCTGGGCAATCTCCATTGAAGACTGCCAGCTCAGCGGTGCCATTCCCTCCGCATTTGGCGGGCTCACCGCGCTGATGTACCTGTACCTGAACCACAACCAGCTCAGCGGTTCCATTCCAAGCACGCTGGGGAACCTTGCTAATCTGCGTTATTTGGAGCTTCAGCATAATCAGCTCAGCGGCTCTATTCCGACGACCTTTGGGGGTCTTTCGCAGCTATCCTTATTAGATCTCGCCTATAACCAACTTAGCGGTTCAATCCCGACCCAACTGGGCAGTCTGTCCCACCTTACCTGGCTGCGCCTAAACCATAATGCGCTGACTGGCAGCATCCCCTACCAGCTTGGGCAGGGAAACTTTTACCAGCTTGACCTGGGATATAACAACCTGTCGGGGCCAATCCCGGTCGCGCTCGGCAACCTTTCCGACACGCTGGGGCTGCTCGTCCTGCGCAACAACGCGCTTAGCAGCGCCATTCCGCCGGAACTTGGCAACCTGACCGAACTGGTCCACCTGGACCTCAGCCAAAACCTACTGAGCGGTAATGTGCCTGCCAGTTTTACTAATCTGGTCGACTTATGCGAGCCGGGCGACCCAACCTTCCCCTGCAGCGCCGGATATGAACTGAACCTGGGGTATAACCGCCTGAATGTCCCCGCGACAGAACCCCCGGCCAGTTTCCTGGCGCTTAAGGACCCCAACTGGTACTAGACCCAATGGCAGGCTGCGTATATTCCTAACGCGACCGGCGGATCAGTCCTAACATACGACGGGAGCACCCGGATAAGCATTCCGGCTGGGGCAGCCGGCAAGGATTTTTACCTGGAATATACCCCTTTCCCTGCCCCAACCCACCCCACCGGCTTTGCCTACGCTGGCCGGAGCTTTGACCTGTCCGCGTTTGATGTTTCTGATAATCCCATCACCAGCTTTGTGCTTCCGCTTGTGGTTCGAATCTCGTACAACGAAGCATATCTGGGCGGGGTATTGGAAAATACGCTGGCTCTGTTTTACTGGAACAGCAGCAGCGCCAGCTGGGAGGACGCTGTCGGCACCTGCCCGGGCGGCGCGTACACGCGCAGCACAGCAGAAAACTGGTTCAGCCTGCCTGTCTGCCATCTCAGCGAGTTCGCCCTGATGGGGGCGGGGTACAGCTGGCTTTACCTGCCGATACTGCTGCGATAGCCGAAGAGGTTCGGGGGCAGTCTGCTATGTGGATTTTGGACTGCCATATGGTAGGGATGGCAGAGAGCAGGTTTTGGCCGGTGTCTGAACGCGCCGGACTTGCGTAGCACCCCAAGCCGAAGGCTGTGTGGGCTGACCGTGCGCGAGAATTGACCATGGGTCTCCATCCAAGCTTCCATGTTAACCGCATCTTTATCCGTATCGCCAACACATCCATTTCCACAGCTGGGTCATCGGCCCGATCACTAGAGCCGGTGACTCTGTTCGTGCTGTGTGCATAATGTGAACAAATGGGTGGTATCCGCTTTGCTCGCGAATTCGTTGGTGTAACATTCTTTCTGTAAAATGCTGAACCTTAACAAAAGCGGTGAGTCAGAAGTATCCTTAAGGTTACGACACCAACAAAGGAGACTGGAAATGACTCACCGAAATAATTATACCTTTTCAGAAGATCTTGTAGAAAAAGGACTGGAAGCTGTACCTGAGATGATGCGTGTGCTAATCAACCAGGCTATGCAGGTCGAAAGGTCAAAGTATTTGCAGGCTGATGAATACGAACGAACAGAAGAACGAAAAGGCCACGCAAACGGGTATAAGCCAAAGACCGTTCGAACTCGCATGGGAGAGATCAGCTATCTGTATGTGAATGCCCGTTATGAGAAAGTTCGTGAAGCTGGCCAAGTTCGAGATGCGGCGGTTTTGGTGGCTTCAGGAATTACTCCGGAGGGCGAAAGGCAGATACTTGGTGTTTCTGTGTCACTCAGTGAACACGAAACCCATTGGAAAGCCTTTCTGAAGGGTCTGAAAGATCGTGGTCTGAATGGTATGAAACTGATCATCAGTGATGACCACGAAGGTCTTGGAGCAGCCAGACGAGCCGTATTTGGCAGTGTTCCCTGGCAAAGATGCCAGTTCCACTTGCAACAGAATGCTGGTGCATACTTACCCAAACAGCACATGAGATTGGAGGTGGCTGCAGACATTCGTTCAATGTTCAATGCTCCAGATCGAAAGACTGCTGAAGAGTTACTACAAGCTGCCATCCAGAAGTATGCTGTTTCTGTACCGCATCTATCGGCATGGCTAGAAGATAACCTTTCCGAGGTGTTTTCGTTTTTTGATTTCCCTCTGGAACACCGAAGAACTATTCGGACAACCAACAGCCTGGAAAGGATCAACAAGGAGATTCGAAAACGAACAAGAGTGGTTGGTGTTTTTCCAAACGAAGCATCCTGTCTTAGATTAAGCTCCGCCCTTCTTATGGAGATTAGGGTGGAGTGGCAGATCGGAAAACATTATTGTGCTGGCAAGTCATTAGGTTATTAAAGAATTTTTGTATATAATAAAGTATAACTGCTTCCTAATTATGTAATTCAGCTATTGCTCATCTGATTCTTATAGGAAAGGATGACATAATGAATAATGACGATGTGACAAAAGAAACAATAGAAAACTGGATAGCAAAAGGAGAATGGCAAACATGTGTAGATGCAGGGGGCAAAGCTGTTGAAGCGCTTATTAATGCCTTAAACGGAGATAATTTACTTTCACGTATTGAAGCAGCACGGGCTTTAGGAAAAATCGGCGATAACAAAGCAGTGGAACCCCTCCTGGTTACTCTTGCTGATCATAATTTAAGAATTAGTCTGGCTGATCGAAATAAAAATTTATGCATGGCTTCAGCCGAAGCGCTCGGTCTCATTGGCGATCCCAGAGCCACATCAGCCTTAATTAAAGAAGTCCTGAATTCACACGACAACGATAGAATCGTGAGGCAAACATGTGCTGACGCACTCGTAAGAATCGGATTGCCCGCTGTGGAAGAATTGGTAAATGCCATGAATATTCCTGCTGAAGAAGAATATCAACGAATGCTGCAGGCTGACATCGCCCACGTGCTCATTGAAATTAATGAGCCAGTCAGCAGCCAGGCTGCCCATGAAGTTATTCGAAAGTTGGAGATTGTTTCCGGCTGCACAGGAAGCACCATCAGTCCTCAACACAGCGAAAAAGATGAGAAACCCGTCAATAGCATTGAACCTGCAGTGGCGGAATTATGTCGCATTCTAAAAGCTGAAAAAGGGAATAATTACCCAAGACCAGCTTCCATTCAACGGGCAAAAGAAATCGGACAGAACCTATATCACGCCGGTGGCTTTAGGTTGATGCAGAAGGCGATGCAATATGTCATAGAACGTATGCCGTTTGATTATCAATATCTGGATTACTGGTGGGATGGTATTGGCAGCTGGAGGTATTAGTTTTGGTTTTTTAATATGTACCTTTCAAACAAGATTTATCAGGAAAAAATGAAGAAACTCTTCTGGCTTCAAATTTTCATGGTGGGTACCCTTTTTACGGCCTGCACCAACATAAGTGGGTAACCCACTGGGTTACCCACTGAAACCTCTGAAAGATACATAACCCAAGCTGTTACTCCAACCGAAGACCAATTGTCCTCCACGGCGACTCTTCTGCCATATACATTGGCCAAGACGCCCCAAGCAAAGACTCTGCAGATAATCAACGAGAACAACGCTTCTTGATCGCGCCGGTCTTGCGTAGCACCCCAAGCCGAAGGCTGTGTGGGCTGACCGTGCGCGAGAATTGACCATGGGGCTCCATCCAAGCTTCCATTTTAACCGCATCTTTATCCGTATCGCCAACACATCCATTTCCAAAGTTAGGTCATCGGCCCGATTACTAGAACCGGTGACTCTGTTCGTGCTGTGTGCATAAAGTGAACAAATGGGTGGTATCCGCTTTGCTCGCGAATTCTGATACCTGGCCAATGTGAAGCGAGCACATCCCCCTACCATACTCAGCACGCACAAGAAAGCAGTAGGAGACCTAAAGGTCAGATGGCGCGCGCGGTCGGGTTGCCCCCGTCAGGATCCCAGTTTAGGATTTGTGCTATCCCGGATTTTGCCTCAACTATATCTTTACCATCCAAGGAAACTTGGACGGATTCAGTTGGAGTTATTACCCGATCTGATTTTGTGCTTTTTTGAAGGGATTGATATTTAAAAATGAGGAGGACAGTTACCAAAAGAATAAGAAGCGGTATTACTATCAACCATTTCTTCATACTTCATAATGACATATTTTGATTTTTTTTCAAATTTATCGCCGGTTTTGCATAGCATAAATCACTAGTCTTGCCCGAATAAGGGTGTCAAAATCCTCCTCTGTAGCAGTTCCTTTCTGAAGTCTTAGGTCGAAAATGTCATATATTTCTTGATGATTACCCCCGCCCATAAAATCTGCTGAAAAATTATCGTACATCTGCGAACCCTTTTTAATCTCATGGGCTGAATCAGAGTATGAAAACCTTACAAACATAACGCGTTCTTTATCGTTTGGCGGAGTTTGATAGCCGAAATCGTTCATAAAACTAAATATTCTATCCTCTGTGGTATATGTGAAAGTAAGAGGAAACACCCTACCGGTCAGATTTCGAAACACAAAAGTTTTACTCAGCATCTCTTGGCCTTGCCAAATAAACTTATATGAGGAAACAACCGGCCAATTGTTTGAAAAAAAGTTTATTGTACCCGTTTCTTCGCTTATTATGAATCCTCTTGTCATCAAATCAACATATGGCCCTTCTTCATAATCGTCCAGTTTTTCCATCACCATCTTTAAATATTCATCCTGCCACTTAGAAAACTTCTCAGGCTCATCTATTGGAGAAGGTGCCAGAACTACATTTTTAAAATCTTCTTTTTTCTGCGGATCATAGAAAATATTCCCCTCGATCAACGGTTTTTCAGTAGGCGTTGGGGTTACTGTTGGGGTTTCTGTAGGAATGGGGGTAAAAGTTGCTGTTGAGGTAATAGTAGCGGTGGTCATGGCTGTAGCCTTTTCAGGTAAAGGCGGAGTCATCGTATCTGTCATCCTATCCTGCGGAGGAAGAAAGCCCAATCTCCCTGAAATCGGGTCACAAGCAGCAGTCAATATACCAATTATCGCCGCCAGGAAAAACCCCACAAGTAAAAACCAGCACCTGGCTCCAGTTTCTCTCCGCTGGGATTCTTTTGGAAAGCCCGAACCTGAATCCAATCTCATTGCAGTCCTCCTTTATTTATGTAACCTCCAATTTTATCTACATTTTACACCGCTCAACGAACCCTGATCGTGCCAGCCTTGCGTGGGGCGCCCTGCTGTTCTCCCTCTGAAGAAGTGCCCAAAGGCAATATAGGATGACCGCACAATTAAATCTTACGTGGAACGATGGAGATCTTCGGTCATGTATTTGCACTCGGCCTGTGCCCACCACAAAGTGGATGGGTATCAGGAGACCGTGCGAACTCAAGCTCAAACTTACCAGAGACAAAAAACAGAGCCCGCTTTTACGGGCTCTGTCCTCACTCAGGTACTAAATCTTTTCCGCAATTTCCTTTTGCGCCAGCGCCAGGAACTCCTCCACGCTCATCGCGCCCGGGTTCTCGCCGCTGCGCCTTCTCAAGGCCACCTGCCCGGCTTCCATCTCGCGGTCGCCAATCACCAGCATGTACGGGACCTTTTCCTTCTGCGCGTCCCGGATCTTGGAATTCATCCGGTCCGCCCGCGCGTCCACGCTCACCCGCAGTCCGGCTTTCTTATACTTCGCCGCTACCGCGTCCGCGAACGCCACATGCCGGTCGGCAATCGGGATGATGACCGCCTGTTTGGGCGCCAACCAGGCTGGGAAAGCCCCGGCGTAATGCTCGATCAGCACTCCAAAGAAGCGTTCCATCGAGCCCAGCAGCGCGCGGTGGATCATGTACGGGCGGTGCGGCTGCCCGTCCTCGCCGATATATTCCAGCCCAAAGCGTTCCGGCTCGTTAAAGTCGAACTGGATGGTGGAGAGCTGCCACTCGCGCCCGAGCGCGTCGTTGATCTTCAGGTCAATCTTCGGCCCGTAGAACGCGCCGCCGCCGTTATCCACCTCGTAGGGCAGGCCCGCGCGCTTAAGGGACGCTTCCAGGGCATTTTCCGCATCTTTCCACTGCGCGGGGTCGCCTACGCTTTTTTCGGGCTTCGTGCTCAAGAAGGCATGAAACTCGCTGAAACCGAACGCGCGCAGGATGTTCAGGCTGAAGTCCAGCACAAAGTCAATCTCCTCCGGCATCTGGTCCGGGCGGCAGAAGTGGTGCGCGTCATCCTGCGTGAAGCCGCGCACGCGCATAAGCCCGTGCAGCACGCCCGAGCGTTCGTAGCGATAGACGGTGCCCTTCTCCGCGTAGCGCAGCGGCAGGTCGCGGTAAGAGCGCAGGCCGCTCTTGTAGATGTGCAGGTGGAAGGGGCAGTTCATCGGCTTGATGAAGTACTGCTGACCCTCAATTTCGATGGGCGAGTACATGTTCTCTTTGTAGAAGCCCAGATGTCCGCTCGTCTCCCAAAGCGACGCCTTGCCGATATGCGGGGTGTAGACGAAGTCATAGCCGTTGGCCATGTGCTCGTCTTCCCAGAAGCGCTCAATCTGGAGCCGGATCATGCCGCCGTTGGGGTGCCAAAGGATCAGCCCCTGCCCAACCTCATCGTTCTGGCTGTACAGGTCCAGCTCCTTGCCCAGCTTGCGGTGGTCGCGCTTGCGGGCTTCTTCCATCTTCCACAGGTATTCTTCCAGCTGTTCCTTGCTTTCCCAGGCGGTGCCGTAGATGCGCTGCAGCATGGGGCGTTTCTCGTCTCCACGCCAATACGCTCCAGCCACGTTCAGCAGCTTAATCGCTTTCGGATTGATTTCAGCCGTGCTGCTAACGTGTGGACCGCGGCAAAGATCCGTGAAGCGCCCGGACTTGTAGATCGTGATCGGCACAATCTCATCGCTGGGGTTGCCGTCATCATCCAGCCCGCCGTGCTCCAGCCCGTCAATCAGTTCCAGCTTGAAGGGTTGGTCGGCGAAAAGCTCACGCGCTTCCGCAGCGGAAATTTCCTGGCAGCGGAACTGCTCCTTTTGGGAGATGAGCTGCTTCATGCGCTCCTCAATTTCCGCCAGGTCCTCGGGGGTGAGGCTGCGCGGCAGGTCAAAATCGTAGTAAAAGCCGTCCTCAATCGGGGGGCCGATGGCGACCCGCCCGGTGGGGAACTTCTCCAGGACGGCTTCGGCCATGACGTGCGCCGTGCTGTGGCGGATGCGGTAGAGCTGAGACTTCTCGTATTCTTCATTTTTCCCGGACATTTCTTCCTCCTCGCGGCCGCGGTTTGGGAGCTCCGCAGCCGAATAGTTAAACAAAAAAGACCCTGCGCCCTGGGGCGAGAGGTCTCTCACGCGGTTCCACCCAGATTACCCCAGGATGGGGCATCTCGATTTGCCGATAACGGGGCTGCCGTTCGCCTTAGTGCGAGTTTCCGGTTCAGGCTTATGCTGGCGGGTGGTTTTGGCTTGGCTTGTTCCGGCGCCTTCACACCAGGCGGCGCCTCTCTGAGGGTTGGACACAAGTTACTCGTCCCGCGTCATTGCGTATTGACGTTAATATATCGCTTTTCCGGGAATTTAGCAAGCGGAACTGGAATGTTCGCAATACTCTTTAGGATTTTTCCGCTACCTTACATTTCTATTAATCAACATGCTCTTCGTTATTGGACGAAATTCAACATTTGAAGGATTATCGTTTAAAATTGGAACAGGTCAGGGTTTATTTACTAAAGTGGAGTTTTTACGAGTATGCTTATTGAATGGAAGGAAATTTTACACGGGTTTGCAATTTTCCAGACAGATGATCCGAACAATCCACTCTCACAAACAGGCACTTATTCTAAACTGAAAGTGCAAGAACGCACAAAAAGAGATCGAGTCCCCGCAAAGTAAATCTTATATACGCATTAAGGGAGATCGCAAATAATGAATCGAGAACACACATTAAGTCTTCTGCGACAAATGATTGGGGAGGACAAAGACTTCCGTCCTGGTCAGTGGGAAGCAATTGAGGCAGTGGCGATTAAAAAGCAGCGCGCTCTTGTTGTGCAACGCACTGGATGGGGAAAGAGTCTGGTTTACTTTCTAGCGACAAAATTATTACGCGAGCAAGGTTCTGGCCCCACAGTCCTTATCAGCCCATTACTGTCACTCATGCGCAATCAAATTGAAATGGCCGGAAGGATTGGCATTCGTGCATTCACAATAAACAGCGCCAACAAAGAAGAATGGGCAGCTATTGAAGAAGCTCTGGCAAAGGACGAATGTGATTTAATGCTCATTTCCCCTGAACGGTTAAATAATGAGCATTTCCTCAAAGAAGTCCTTCCACACATTTCCGGGCGAATCGGTCTTTTTGTAGTGGATGAAGCGCATTGTATCTCCGATTGGGGCCATGATTTTCGTCCGGATTATCGCCGAATTGTTCGGATCGTTCAGATGCTTCCAAAAGGCGTTCCTGTTCTTGGGACTACTGCTACCGCCAATGACCGCGTTGTTAAAGATGTCCAGGCTCAATTAGGTCCTGGTCTTACCGTTCTTCGCGGACCGCTTGCCCGTGAATCTTTGCGTCTGCAAAACATTCGCCTTCCAAGTCAGAGCGAACGCCTAGCTTGGTTAGCAGAGAATTTGCCAAAGTTCAAGAGCAGCGGGATCATCTATTGCATGACCATTGCAGACACTGAACGGGTGACTGGCTGGTTGAAGCAGAAAGGCTTTTCAGCTGAGGCATATCACGCCGGCGATGACGGGGTTATGGACCGCACGGCCTTAGAACAGGCATTTCTCAACAATGAAATTCAGATTTTGGTCGCCACAATCGCATTGGGAATGGGCTTCGATAAACCAGACGTCGGTTTTGTAATCCATTTTCAACGACCCGGCTCCGTGGTGGCATATTACCAGCAGGTCGGCCGTGCTGGGCGGGAACTTGAAAAATCGTACGGCATCTTACTTAGCGGCGAAGAAGACGATGATATCCAGAATTATTTCATCGCGTCGGCTTTTCCAAGCACTCAAGTCTTTCAAGACGTCCTTAAAGCGCTTGAAAAGAGCGACGGGCTGACGGTCCCTGAAATCTTATCCAGGACAAACATATCAAGATCAATGGCAGAGAAAGCGCTTAAGTTGCTTGAAGTTGACGGTGCAGTTGGCCAGACTTTTGACAAAAAGTTGTTATTCTTTCGCACACCCAACAATTGGAAACCGGATGTTGATCGCATTAACCGCGTCCTTGATTTGCGCAAATCTGAATTAACCCAGATGCAAACTTACGTTGATCATCGAGGCTGCCTCATGAAATTCTTGCTTGAGGAATTGGATGACCCAAACCCTTCCTCGTGCGGCCACTGTGCAAACTGTCAACAAAAAGGTTTTTCTGCATCTGTGGCTCCTGACCTCTTAATCGAAGCAGATAATTATCTCAAAAGGACGCAAGTTTTCATCCGTCCACACAAGCAATGGCCGGTTGGTTTGTTCCCGGATCAAAAACGCAATATTCCGCTTGAATTGCAAAACACTCCCGGGCATTCCTTGTGCTATTATGGTGATGCTGGATGGGGTAAGTTGGTGCGAGTAGGAAAGTATGAGGAAGCTCATTTTTCTGATGAATTGGTAATTGCAGCCTTCCATTTAATGCGAGGTTTTTGGAACCCTGAGCCGTTTCCTGCCTGGGTCACATCAATCCCATCTGCCCGCCATCCGAATCTTGTATCCGATTTTGCAGGCCGTTTGGCAAAATTGCTTGGCATTCCATTCCATCCAGTATTAAGGCGAACCTGCAAAGCACCTGAACAAAAAACAATGCAAAACAGTACCATGCAAGCACGGAATGTGATTGGTACAATTAGCATAGATTCTTACATTCCACCTGGTGCAGTTTTGCTGGTGGATGATATCGTAGATTCTGGATGGACTTTAACTATGGCAGGATATCTACTTAAGCAAAAAGGAAGTGGGCCAGTATATCCATTCACTCTGGCACAAGCAGCCGGAAGGAACATTGGATGACATTATCTCTTGATTCTCAAGCGATTGTATTACTGTGCTCTCAGATTGGGCTTTTATCGAAATCCGAATTTTCACCTCTAACACTTAGGGAATGGAACCCCTTGACGAGAAAATTAATAACAGCATCCATGCGCCCCGGAGATTTGATTGGACTTACCCCTCAGGAGATTGAAAGTCAACTGGCAATTGGTACAAAAGAATCGGAGCGGTATTTTCAATTGCTTCAGCGCAGTGGAATGGTAGCTATTGAATTAGAACGACTAGCATCGCTTGGCATTCAATTGTTAACCAGGGCAGATCCAGAATATCCAGCACGCTACCGCGAGCGGCTAAGGGAATCTTCCCCCGCTATGCTTTTCTACGCTGGCGAAAAAGCGCTATTAGGCCAGCCAGGAATTGCAGTCGTAGGTTCCCGCCATCTTGACGAAGCCGGTCAGGCATGTGCAGAATTTGTGGGGAATTCATGCGGATTATCGGGGTTAGTTCTGTATTCTGGTGGGGCAAAAGGTGTCGATACCATCAGCATGAATGCTGCTCTAACTTCCAGAGGGACTGCTGTAGGGATTGTTGCTGATAGTTTGGAAAAAGCTATACGATCACCAGAAAATCGCGAGGCACTCAGCCGTGGTGATTTATGTCTAGCAACGCCCTATTCTCCTAGCGCTCCTTTTTCCGTTGGAACCGCAATGGGTAGGAATAAATTGATTTACACCCTTGCAGATTATGCCATCGTAGTTGCAAGTGATGCTGAAAAGGGCGGCACCTGGGCCGGCGCGACCGAGGCGTTAAGATCAAAATGGATTCCTATTTTTGTCCTAGATCACATCGATATGCCGGAAGGGAACAAAATGTTAATTCAAAGAGGAGCCTTTCAGTTTCCGCATCCATTCGTAGAGGATCGCCTGAAATTAAAAACATGGTTGGAGGAGCAATCCGCCAAGATTAAACCGGATACTAGCCAACTATCACTTTTCTAAATTTCAGTGTATGGCTCCCGCTGTGCAAAATTCGATTCTTAATGAACTGTCGCAATATTTTTTCTAGCCTTCAAATCATTCTTTTACCACTTGCTTCCATCGCCTGATATCTAAATTTTCAATACATCCTGCCCACCCCGGAGGCTCTCCATGATCGAACTTCCTGAAGCCCACACCCTTGCCAACCAAATCGCGCATCATCTATCGGGCAAAATGGCTTCCTCCACCACCGCCGCCCAAAGCCATCACAAATCGCCTGGTACCATGGCGATCCTGCTGACTACCCCGCAAAGCTGAACGGCGCCCTCCGACCCCACTAACTAAAAGGTTTAAACTTTAACGCCCCATCGATCACTCGCATTTCCCCGACACAAAAGGTATCAGCCTTTAGCCTGCAGGCTTTCGCAATCGCGCGCCAATCCCCAGGCGCTCCGGCAGCCCGATGACCGCATCCTCGCCAAAAGTCATCCCCTCAAATGGATCGTTCGCAACCAGCAAGCTGGCATCCAGGTCCAGCCAATCCGCCAGCCCGGCCAGGTGCGCCGCGGCGCTCAGCCCGATGGAGGTTTCAATCATGCAGCCCAGCATGATCTTCATACCGGCTTTGCGCGCCTCCTCCATCAGTTCCAGAGCGGGGCCCACCCCGCCCACTTTCATCAACTTGATGTTCACCCCGCGCACTCCCGCTTCAGCCAAATGGCGCAGGTCCTCCGGCTTCTGCAAAGATTCGTCCGCCACAATCGCGATGGATGTTCTCGCCTGGAGCCGCCCTAAACCTTCAATTTCCGCAGCACCCAGCGGCTGCTCCAACATTTCCAGCTCCGCTTTTTCCAGGTAAGGCAGGTACTCAAGCGCCTGGCTGAGGCTCCAGCCGGCGTTGGCGTCCGCGAACAAGCGCGCGTCTGGTCTTGCCGCGCGCACAGCTTGCAGACGCGGGATGTCTTCCTCATCGCCAGCCAGTTTAAGCTTAATAATCGGAAGTTTACGCAAGCGCCTGGCTTCAGCGGCCATGTTTTCGGGGGTATCCACCGAAATGGTGAAGCTGCTGGCTTTCCGCCCGGGTTCTGGCAGCCCAAGCGCGGCGTGCAGCGGCAGCTCAAGCTTCCGGCTGACGTAATCATGCAGCGCGATATCCAGCGCGGCGCGGGCGGGTGCTGGTCCATCAGGGTCAATCCAAGCAGCGATGTCCGTAAAACATTCGGGGAACGGGTCCGTGCGCAGAGCGGCGCGGTTCCAATACGTCTGCAGGTCCTCTTCGCGCACTGGGTAGTAAGGAGGGATGGTACCCTCCCCCCAGCCGGCGTCTTCGCGCAGCCGGATCCAATGGGCGGTGCGTTTCTGAGTGGCTCCATACGAAAGCCGGAAGGGTGTTCGCAGCTGCAGGGTTACGGCTTGCCAGCTCAGGCAAGGCGCGCCTTGGGAATTTTCGCTCTTCATCATTTGCCGCTCACGCAAAGTGGCAGGCGACCCAATGATTGGGGCTGATTTCGCGGTATTCAGGATCCTCCTGAAAGCATCTTTCCGCGGCAATCGGGCAGCGCGTGTTAAAGTTGCAGCCTTGCGGCGGGTTCAGGGGGCTGGGAATGTCGCCTTTCAGGATGATTCGCTTGCGATTGCGGGCTTTGTCCGGGTCCGGGATAGGTACCGCGGACATCAACGCGCGCGTATACGGGTGGAGCGGGTGCAGATAGATTTCATTCCGATCCGCCAACTCCATCACCTTACCGAGATACATTACGACCATCCGGTCGCTGATGTGCCGCACCATGCTTAAATCATGCGCAACAAAAATGTAGGTTAGCCCCAGCCGGTTCTGCAATTCCTCCAGCAGGTTGACCACTTGCGCCTGAATGCTCACGTCCAGCGAGGAAATGGGCTCATCGCAAATGACCAGGTCAGGGTTAAGCGCCAAAGCGCGCGCGATTCCGATGCGCTGGCGCTGACCGCCCGAAAATTCATGCGGGTAGCGGTTGACAAAATCCGGATTTAAGCCGACCAGTTTGAGCAGTTCCTGCACGCGTTCCCGCTTTTCCTTCTGGTTTAGCTGGGTATGCACATCCAGAGGGGCAGCGATGATCGCGCCAACGGTCATGCGCGGGTTGAGCGACGCGTAAGGGTCCTGAAATATCATCTGCATCCGGCTGCGCATCTTTCGCAGGTCATTTTCCTGCAGGCTGGCCAGGTCCACCCCATCAAAGAGCACCTGCCCGGAAGTCGGGCGGTAGAGCTGCAAAATAGTCCGGGCGACGGTTGTTTTTCCGCAGCCGGTTTCCCCGACGAGCCCCAAGGTTTCGCCTTCCAAGACGTCGAAGCTTACATCGTCAACAGCTTTAACATAGCGGCGCTGGCTGCTGAAGAGCTGGCGGGAAACGGGGAAGTACTTTTTCAGGTTCTGAACCTGAAGCAGTTTATTTTGTTCAGCGTTCATTGCGCACCTCCGACGGCTTTACGCAGTGTCTCTGCGTCAATCTCCTGCCAACGCCAGCAAGCCACCGTGTGGCCTGTACTGCCAGCTTCTTCAAGGACGGGCCTTTCCAACCTGCAGCGTTCCTCCCGGAAAGCGCAGCGCGCGAAGAAAGGACAGCCTTGCGGTAAGCCAATCAGGTCCGGAGGTAAGCCGGGGATGGAGATTAATTTGGTGCCCGGAGCTTCGTCAATCCTGGGCAGCGAGCCAAGCAGTCCCAGCGTATAGGGATGGCGGGTCTGGTGATATATCTCGTGCGCCTTGCCGCGTTCTATGATGAAGCCGGCATACATCACATTGATGTTTTCCGCCATTTCCGCCACAATCCCCAGGTCGTGCGTAATCCACATGACCGCCATACCCAGTTCTTGCTGCAGGCGGACAACCAACTCGATAATTTGCGCCTGAATGGTAACGTCCAGCGCCGTGGTGGGTTCGTCCGCGATGAGCAGTTTGGGTTCGCAGGAGAGCGCCATCGCGATCATGGCGCGCTGACGCATGCCGCCCGAAAACTGGTGGGGGTAGTTATCCAGGCGTTTGCGCGCCTCCGGGATGCCCACCAGATTGAGAAGCTCCAGAGCCCGTTCGCGGGCTTGCTGCTTGTTCATGTTCTTATGCAGCATGAGGGCTTCTGAAATCTGAAAACCCACGGTGTAAACCGGGTTCAGCGAGGACATTGGGTCCTGAAAGACCATGGCAATCTCGCGCCCGCGCACCTTGCGGATATCGCCGTCGTTGAGCTTAAGCAAATCCCTACCGCCAAACCAGATTTCCCGGGCGTCAATTTCTCCGGGCGGAATCTGAATAAGCCTGAGAATGGAGAGCGCGTGCACGCTCTTGCCGCAGCCGCTTTCTCCCACTACGCCCAGAACCTCGCCGGGCTGCATTGCGTACGATATTCCGTTGACCGCGTTTACAGTACCGTCCTGGGTGTGAAAGCGTGTGTGCAGTTCGCTAATTCGCATTAATGGTTCCATAGCATCCACTCCCGCATCAATTGATACGCATTTTCGGGTCCAACGCGTCGCGCAGACCGTCGCCTAAGAGATTGAACCCGAGCACGCTGAACACAATCGCCAGGCCTGGGAAGAGCACCGCCCACCAGGCGCCGCTGGAGAGGAACTTGTAGCTGTCTCCCAGCATCGCGCCCCATTCCGGCTCCGGGGGGATAGCGCCAAGGCCAAGAAAACCAAGCGCCGCGGCTGAAAGGATAGCAGAAGCCAGGCCCATGGTCGCCTGAACGATAATCGGCGAAAGGATGTTCGGCAGGACGTGCTTGAACAGGATGCGTCCGTGCCCTTCGCCCACCGATTGCGAAGCCAGCACGTATTCTTTCTGACTGACCGAGAGTACCGCCGAGCGCGCCAAACGGGCGTAAACCGGGATGCCGACCACGCCAATGGCAATCATGCCTTTTTCCAAGCCTGGGCCAAGAAAAGCCACAATGGCAATAGCCAGCAGGTAGCTGGGGAAGGAAAGCAGAATGTCCATCACGCGCATGGTGATGCTCGAGAAAGCTTTCCCGTTCACGGGCTTGTTAAGCAGCAGACCGATGAGCAGACCGACCACCGCGCAAACCAGGCCTACCAGCGGCGCGAGCAGCAGCCCGCTGAGACCGCCCAGCAGCGCGCCTGCGGCAGCAAACATAACCGGGCGCAGCTTCACATATGCAAGTTTTTTCTCCAAAATTACGGAGGCTGCTCCGAGACCGCCAAATAGAAGGGTTTGGTACCATTGCCGGGCAATCCAGGCGGGGAAAAGCCCCAAAACCAGGCCCAGCCCGCACATCAGGACCAGCTTTTCTTTCAAATTCATATCAAAGCTCTCAAAGAACCCGGCAAATAAGCCCAGCAGGCAGCCGATAATCAGCGAGATACTGACCGCAACCAGTCCTACGCGCAGAGAGTTCCAGCCGCCGTGCACCACGCGTGTGAAAATGTCGCGCCCAAGCTTATCGGTGCCAAAAATGTGCACTCCGGGTTTTTCCGCAGTGCTGACCAGATTGGGCGGCAGGAGTTTGGAGCTGTAATCGAGGTCAGTTTTCGCATTGTAATTCCAGAAAAAATGTGCGCCAACGGCAGAAAGCAGGAATACTGCCACAACCACCAGCCCAAGCATGGCGGTCCGGCTGGCTTTTAAGCGGCGCCAGGCATCCAGCCAAAGGGAGCGGTGCTCTCGCACGGCAAAATCGGTCAGGACTTCAACTTCAGGCATTTGCGTGCTCATCTTCTATCCTAATCGTAACTGATACGCGGGTCGAGAAGCGCGTAAGAAATGTCGACCAATAAATTGACAAACAGAAAAATAACAGCTATCAGAAGCGTTACGCCCTGCACAATCGGGTAATCCCGACCCAGTATTGAGTCATAGACCCATTTGCCAATCCCGGGCCAGGAAAAAATTGTTTCGGTCAGCACGGCGCCAGCCAGCAATGTGCCAACTTGAATTCCAATAATCGTAATGACCGGCAGAAAGGCATTCTTCAGCGCGTGCCGATAGAGCACTACGCGTTCCGACAGACCTTTGGCCGCGGCTGTGCGGATATAGTCTTCCTGCAACACATCCAGCATGCTGGAGCGGGTCATGCGCGTGATAATGGCGGTCGGAATGGTTGCCAAAGCGACCGCAGGCATAATGATATGCTTGAACGCGTCCCAGAAGCCGGCGAAATTGCCTGTCAGCAGGCTGTCGAGCAGCAGCAGATTTGTAATTGGTGTGATACTAACGCCGGGGCTCAGCCGGCTGCCGGACGGCAGCCACTTCAGGAAGACCGAGAAGAGCATAATCTCCATGATACCCAACCAGAAAATTGGTATGGATACCCCCAGGAGAGAGCCAATCATGGTCGTCCCATCCAGCCAGGAGTTCCGGCGGGAAGCAGAGGCAATCCCTACAGGAATACCGATCAGGAGCGCAAAAAACATCGAAAGCAAGGCAAGCTCCAGGGTAGCCGGAAAGCGCTCCTTGAGCGTCTCTGCCACCGGAATGCGGCGGTGAATGGAGTCCCCAAGGTCAAATTGCAGCAGTCGGTTGAAATAGCGCACATACTGGCTGTCAAAGAAACCAGGCAGGTCGCCCTCTACCAGAGCGTCGCGGTCCAGAAAAGCCGGCCGGTTCAGCCCAAATTGCTCACGAATTCTGGCAACGTTTTCTTCGGTGGCATGCTCTCCGAGCATTGCCACGGCCGGGTCACCGGGGATCAAGCGCTGAAACAGGAAAATTACCAGGGTCACGCCAATCAGGGTCGGGATGACTGAGATTAATCTTTGCAGGATATATTTTGCCAAGCTCACCTCGCTTGTATTTATTGAATGGGGGCGGTTTGGGAACCGCCCCCACGCGAGATCTTACTGGCGGGCAAGTATTGCCAGCCGTTTAAAGATTAGTTACTGAAAAAAACGTACTCAAAGTTCTCTGCGCCAACAGGCTGCGGGGTGTAACCCTGCACCTTGGCGGAGAGGATCAGCGGCGTGTTGTTGTGCCCCAGCCAGATGCGCATCACTTCATCGTGCATGATTTGCTCAGCCTGGGAATACAACTTGGCGCGTTCAGCGGGATCCGGCAGGGTTACCGCTTCCTGCAGAATGGCGGCCAGTTCAGCGTTCTGGTACCAGCCTTCGCGCTTGATCGGTTCGGTGCCGCTGCCAAAGAAGTAGCCGGTAAAGTTATCGGGGTCGCCATTATCGCCGCCCCAGCCGAGCAGGTATAAACCCATCAGCAGGCCGTTCCGGCGGGAACCGAGGTAGGTCGGCCAGTCGCCTTCCAGGTAGAGTTCCACATTGAAGCCCGCAGCCGTCAGGTTCGCGGCAATTCCTTCGCCAACTTCCTTAGCGGAGGGGAAGTAGAAGCGGGTCACGGGCATGTAGTACAAGCGCAGCGGGATGACCTGGCCGGCGGTGTAAACCACATTGCCATCCGCGTCCTGAACGTCTTCAGCAATAGTAACTTCGCTGAGACCGTTCGGGAAGCCGGCATCAGCAAGCAGGCTCTTGGACAGCTCGGGGTTGTACTCCCAATAATCAATGCTGTCGTTGTAGCCAAGCATGCCCACAGGCAGCAGGTTCTTCGCGACGGTGCCGTACTTGCCAAAGAAGTTGGAAATCAAACCTTCGATATCGATGGCATGCGCCACAGCTTCGCGAACGCGCACATCCTGGAATTCCTTAATCTTGAAGTTGAAAGCCAGGTAGCTGGTGTTCAGCCCGGGGCGGGTCAGGATCTGCAGATTGGGATCTGCTTCAGCGGTGGCGAGATCTTCTACAACTGCCTGTTCCAGCGCGTCAATATCGCCAGCCCGAAGAGCCAGGAAGCGCGCGGAGTCATCCGGAATAACGCGCACGATCACGTTCTTAACTTTTGGTTTTTCGCCCCAATAATCTTCGTTGGAGACCAGCGTAATTTCGGTGCCTTCTTGCCAGGAAACAAACTTATAGGGCCCGGTGCCCACGCAGCCGCCAGCAGGCGTGCCGTAAGCCTCGCCAGCTTTTTGAATCGCTGTCGGGCTGGAAATGGCAAACATATCCATGGCAAGGTTTGCCAGGAAAGGAGCCATAGGGCTGCTCAGAACAAACTGCAGGTTGTAATCGTCAACTTTCTTGACTTCGGTGATGATGCTGGCATCGTCAAAACCGCCCCACATGGCTTCGTAATATTCGAAGACCTGGCTGGCATAGTGATTGGGATGGGTCGTGAAGCGCCAGCGCTCAAAGTTGAAGATCACCGCGTCCGCGTTGAAATCCGTGCCATCATGGAACTTGACGCCTTCCAGCAGCTTGCAGCTCCAGACGGTAGCGTCTTCGTTGGCGGTGCATTCCGCCAGCGCGGGAACCGGATTGGTGGTACCCTGATCAAACTTGTAAAGAGAATCCAGGACCTGGCCGGTTACGCGAAAAGACTCGCCGTCGGTCACAATGCTGGGATCCAGTTGGACGGAATCAGCGCCCCGGCCAAAGATGAAGGTATCCTTGGTGGGAGCAGCAGGCTCTTCAGTGGCGGGAGCAGCCGGTTCTTCAGTGGCGGGAGCCGCTGGGACTTCAGTGGCGGGAGCCGCCGGGGCTTCAGTACCTGTCTTCGCGCAAGCCGCAAGCAGCATGCTAAAGACAATCAAGAGCCCGAATACGGTAAATACTGTCTTGCGTTTCATTTTCATTCTCCTCATTGTGAATAGTTTGCAGTACAAGAATATGGGTCAAGATTAGGATTTGTCATCTGATGGCAGGCGACCTCCATTTCAACTATTACGGGAACAATACATAATTTTACACGAAAAACGAAAACGTCAATGGCTTAAACCGGGCTTAAACCGGGATTAATGTGTTTTTATGAAATATTGCTTGGGATTTAAGCTTCAAATATTGCCGTTGTGCCTGGAATCGGGAAATAAAAACACCCCGCAGAATCATTGCAGGGTGTCTGTGGGTGGTATAGGACTCGAACCTACGACCTTTGCGATGTCAACGCAACGCTCTAACCAACTGAGCTAACCGCCCGTGAGGAAAGCATTATAGCGTTATCCAGCGTTTTGTGCAAGACCAAAACGCGCGCTTTGTGAGTAAAAAACCGCCAGGCGTCAGGGCTTCTCATGCGCTTCCCAGCGACCGTCCGGAGCACAGAATCCCGCGATAAGTCACACAAAATAAAAAACTGCACCGCATCAGCTTGGTATTTAACCGCTTGATGAGGTGCAGTTTGGATTTTGCTGTGAGCGCGCCTGAATGTTGGGGTTACTTCAGGTGTTCCTCTTCAAATTTCTGCAGGAAATCCACCAGGGCGTCCACGCCATCCTTTGGCATGGCGTTGTAGATTGAGGCTCGCAGGCCACCAACGCTCTTGTGCCCCTTGAGGTTATCAAAACCGGCATCCAGCGAAGCTTTGACAACAGCGGCATCCAATTCTTTATCGCCGGTCGAAAATGGAACGTTCATAAGCGAACGGTCTTTCTTTTCCACCGTCCCGTGAAACATTTCGCTCCGGTCCAGGAAGGCATACAGCGGCGCGGCCTTTTCCTGGTTGATCTTATGCATTGCTTCCAGACCGCCGAGCTTTTTCAGGTACTTGAACACCTTGCCGCACACGTAAATTGCCCAGCAGTTGGGGGTGTTGTACAGGCTGCCGTTATCGGCGTGCGTGTCGAAGCGCAGGTAGGTTGGCACCTTGGGGTCCAGGTCTTCGCGGCGGATAAGGTCTTCGCGGATGATCACGATCGCCAGACCGGCGGGGCCTACGTTCTTCTGGACGCCGGCCCAGATCAGGCCGTATTTGCTCACATCGCACGGCTTTGAAAGGAACATCGAGCTTTGGTCCGACACCAGGGGTTTGCCTTGGGTATCCGGCAGGCTTTGCCAGGTGGTGCCGTTAATGGTTTCATTCTCGCAGATGTACACATAATCCGCGTCCGGCGAGACGCTTACCTTGGTCATGTCAGGGATATAGCTGAAATTCCGGTCTTCGCTGCTGGCAATGACATTCACTTTGCCGAACTTTTTTGCCTCGGAGATGGCCTTCTTGGACCAGGCGCCGGTATTGACGTAATCCGCCACGCCGTTTTTCATCAGGTTCATCGGCACCATAGCGAACTGAAGCGTTC
Organism: Anaerolineaceae bacterium UBA6073; assembly: GCA_002436085.1. Taxonomy (GTDB): domain Bacteria; phylum Chloroflexota; class Anaerolineae; order Anaerolineales; family Anaerolineaceae; genus Mesolinea. The sequence continues at coordinate 24,916 of DIXT01000012.1, read as the reverse complement.
CACCGCCCTGGATAAAAAGAACTTTATAGTTGTCCGGAATATGCATCAATTCCCGCAAGTCTTTTTCGGCTTCGTGCAAAATATCCTCAAAGACTTTGCTGCGGTGGCTCATTTCCATCACGCTCATTCCGGAGCCCTGATAATTGAGAAGTTCAATCTGGACCTCCTCCAGGACTGCTTCGGGAAGCATGCTTGGGCCGGCAGAGAAATTGTAAACGCGTCCGTATTTCATCTTAAGCAACTCTCCTTTTGGTTTGCGTACAGCGTTGTTTGACAGGCCAATCGGCTTACTCTTAGTATAACCGTAGAGCACGGTTTTGTGGCATTTTTAGAGTTTGGAATGCCTTCTCGCGGGCGCGAAACTGCCTCAGCGCCCCAGCAGAAAACCATTTAAAAGATCGATCCAAAAGCTGGGTCTTCTCCTTAATTGCCCTGCAAGCAGCCGCTGCGCCAGTAGCCAAAGCCGGACAAGCGGTCCATCTTCATTACTCGTGGACGCGCGGGCGCGGTTACAATAGAGGTATGAGTGAGACAGTCCGTATCGAAAAATGCGTTTATGGCGGCGACGGCATGGGCAGGCTGCCGGACGGGCGCGCCGTGTTCGTGCCTTTCACCCTGCCCGGTGAAGAAGTTCTGGTAGAGATCTGGGAAGATAATAAAAGCTTCGCGCGCGGGCAGGCTGTCGAAGTGCGCAACCCTTCCGCGCAGCGCATTGCTGCGCGCTGCCCGCACTACGGAGTGTGCGGCGGCTGCCACTACCAACACCTGCCCTACGCGGACCAGTTGGAGCTGAAGCTCCAGATCCTGACGGACCAGCTGGCACGTCTGGGCAGCATCACCCATCCACCCCTCAGCGGCATCACGCCCAGCCCCGAAATCTGGAATTACCGCAACCAGGTTCAGTTCCACCTGGACGAGCAAGGTCAGCCCGGATACATGGACCTCACCGGCAAACAAGTCGTCCCCATTTCGCAATGCTTCCTGCCCCTGCCTGACCTGGAAGCGCTGCGCACACAGTTGGACCTGAGCCCCGAAGCCGGCCTCAGCCGCGTCGCGCTGCGCCAGGACAGCCTGGGCGAGCAGTTCATCCTGCTGGAAGGCAGCGATGAACTCGGGCCTGAAATGAGCCTGGACCTGCCTGCTTCGGTCTCTTACATGGGGCCGGACAAGCGCGCGATCACCCTCGCCGGGCAGGACCAGCTGATTTTCGAAGTGCGCGGGAAACAACTTAGCGTCTCACCGGAAAGCTTCTTCCAGGTTAACGCCGGCGTCGCGCAGGAAATGCTTTCGCACGTGCTCAGCCTGCTCCCAGCGCGTGATGATTTGCGCATTCTGGAGCTTTTCAGCGGCGCGGGTTTTTTCAGCGTCTTCCTGGCAGAAAGATGCCGCGAACTCATCGCGGTGGAAAGCTCCCCTTCCGCCTGCTTTGACTTCGCCGGCAACCTGGACGCATTCGACCACGTCAGCCTGTACGAAGGCGCGGTCGAACAGGTGCTGCCCGGCCTGGCGGCTGACCTGCAAGGTATTGACCTGGTCGTGCTCGACCCGCCCCGCTCCGGCCTGCAGCCCGCCGCTCGCAAAGCCCTGCAGGAACTGGGCGCCGCGGAGATTATTTACGTCAGCTGCGACCCGAGCACCCTGGCGCGCGACTTGAAGCATCTGTGCGCCGCGGGCTACACTCTGCAAGACCTGCGCGCCTTTGACATGTTCCCGCAGACTTACCATATTGAGGCGGTGGCAGTACTATCCAAAACAAGATAAATCTCAAATAACCTACGAGAGGGTATGAACATCCTACTAATTAACGGAAGCCCGCATAAAGTTGGAAACACTCTCAAATCGCTGAAAGTTATCGAAACTGTTTTAGAAAAACAACAGGCAGGGACAACAATATTTCAGTTGGGGACCCGGAAAGTACGCGGCTGTATCGGCTGCGACTCTTGCGCGGCGACTAATCGCGGCGTTTATCAGGATGATTTGCGTAATTCATTGATTGCGGCGATAGTGAATGCTGATGGGATTATTGTTGGTTCCCCTGCCTATTTTGCAGGACCAAACGGGGCGCTGTGCACTTTGTTAGACCGCGTGTTCTAAGCGGCATGTAATCAAGGAAGTTTATTCGGCCATAAACCTGCGGCGGCGGTTGTGAATTGCTACCGCGCTGGCGCTACCGCGGCCCTTGAGCGCTTGAATTAGTACTTTACATTTGCAGAAATGATTGTGGTCCCATCTGTGTGGGCTTGCAGTTTTCCCAGGAAATGGACGCGTACTGTTGCAGAGCTGAGCCTTTCGGGTAAAATTATACAAGAGCTTTTTGCTTAGCATGCACTCAGCTCCGGGGAACGAACAATTCTTACCAAATTGACAAGAACCGACAAGAAAGGCGCACTCATGGAAGCCAAACCCAAACTTAAGTTTCACAATTTCTTCGCTCTGGTTACATATCTCATTATGGTCGTGGTGAACGCCCTGGCGAACATCCTGCCCATCAACGGCAAGCTTACCGGCGATATCTCCGACAGCCGCCCGAACCTGTTCGCTCCTGCTGGCGAAACCTTCATCATCTGGGGCGTGATTTACCTCCTGTTGCTGCTGTACACGCTCTATCAGATGGGGCTGCTGCGCGGTAAAAATGAAGCCGACAACTCGAAGCTGCTGGCTAAGGTCAATGTTTTCTTCGGCATATCCTCCCTTGCCAACGCGGTGTGGATTTTTCTGTGGCACTACGAGCAGATTGTGTGGTCCAACATCCCGATGCTGGTCATCCTGCTGTGCCTGATTATCATTGCGCTCATTCTGCGAAAAGGCGCCGTCACCCGCAAGGAAAAGCTGCTGGTGCGGGTTCCCTTCAGCGTTTACTTCGGGTGGATTACGGTTGCCACTATTGCCAATGTGACCACCGCCCTGGTAGAAATTGGCTGGGACGGGCTTGGCCTTCAGCCGGCTTTCTGGACCGTGGTAATCCTCCTCGTGGGTACGCTCATCGCCGGGCTTACCACCATTCTGAACCGCGATGTGGCTTATGGCCTGGTCCCGATCTGGGCATACCTGGGCATTCTCTATAAACACCTTATTCCCGCGCCAGCCGGTTTCGATGGTAAATACCTCGCGGTTATCATCGCGGTAACCGCCTGTCTGGTGCTGTTGGTGGTGGCGCTGTTCATGGCGATTTTCGGCAAAAAGAAAGCTGCCCCCGAACCCCAACCCGCTCCCATCCCGGAGCCCATCCCTGCCCTAAGCCCCGAACCTTTGCCGATGCCCGGACCCGTTGCCCCGCCCGAGCCGGCGCTCGAACCAGAGCCCGCCCCGGAAGTGGAACCCACGGTGGAGCCTGAAGCCGGTGCGGTTGCCGAGAGCCTTACGCCGACGGACGTAATCGATTCGCAAGAACTTTCTGAGGAAACCAAACCCTGGACGCCGCCTCAGGATGGTCAACTTTAGACCGGCAAGCGCCGCGCTTAAAACAGAATAACGAAGAGGATAGCCTATTTCTTACGACGTCATCGTGATCGGCGCCGGCTTGTCCGGATTATCTGCGGCCAGCCTGCTTTCCAAACGCGGGCTGCGGGTGCTGGTAATTGATAAAAGCTACAATCCGGGCGGCTCTTGCGGCATTTTCAAGCGCGACGGGATCATCTTTGACCAGGGTTCGGCCATGCTCTGCGGCTTTGGCGAGCACGGTTATAACTCCCACCGTTTCTTGTTCAACTGTCTGGAAGAGCCCATCGATATGATTCGCCACGATTTGCTGTACGTGGTGAATTTTAAAGGCCGGCGTATCCGCTTCTTTGCCGATGTCGATCAGTTTATCCTCGAACTTTCGGATTTGTTTCCAAACGAAGCCACAAACATCCGCCGCTTTTATCACGACTTGCTGCGTATGTACCAACACGTGATGGTGGAAAACCCAAGCTACACCAGCGCCGATGAAACTGACCCGAAGGAGTCTTTGCCGGCACTGCGCAAACACCCCATATCCTTCCTGCGCTTCTTCAGCTACCTGAATAAAGGCGCTGGCAGTCTGCTAGGGAAGTATTTCAAGGATCCTGAGATTGTCAAGTTTTTTGATAAGCTCACCTCCACCTACTGCTACGCCACCGTCGCAGAGGCGCCTGCGGTGCTTGCCAGCGTGATGTTCGTGGATAATCACGTCGGCGGCAGTTTCTACCCGGCCGGCTCCACGATCTTCCTACCCGGCAAACTGGAAAAAGTCATTGAGGAAAACGGCGGCGAAATGCTGCCCGAAGCCGAAGTCGCGCACATCCTGTTTAAGGACGGCAAGCCCTGCGGCGTGGAACTGACGGACGGCAGGCAGCTCTTCGCTGATGACATCATATATTCCGGCACGGTCTGGAACCTGTACGGCAAACTGCTCGACCCGACGCAAACTACAGCCGCCCGCCGGCAGTGGGCCAAAAGCCAGGTACCCACCTATCCCAGCGTCGTGCTCTACGCCCTGGTGGATAAGGCGGTTATCCCGGAGGATACCGCGCCGATTGAGATGCTGGTGGGCAACCCGGACAAACTGGATGAAAGCGAAGTGACCGCGTACATCTTCAGCATCGACGACCATACCCTCTGCCCACCGCAGTACCATACCGTGGCAGCCATCGGTCCGACCTTTGAAGTCTGGGAGGGACTAAGCGCAGAGGAATACCAGCAAAAGAAAGTCCGCGAAGTGGAGCGCCTAACAGAAGTCCTGGAACGGCGCTTCTCGGGTTTCCGCGCCGGGATGCGTTTTACGGAAGTTGCCACGCCGCGCACAATAGAACGCTACTGCCTGAAGAACGGCGGCGCGGTAGCTGGGCCAAAGCAAATGCTTGGGCAGCACGTCCTGAAGCGCCTGCACACCCGCACGGAGTGGGATACCCTTTTCTGCTGCGGCGAATCCACTGTGCAGGGCACCGGCACCCCTTCGGTGACCACCTCAGGCATCAGCGCTGCCAACGCGGTGTTGAAAAAGCGCGGGCTCACGCCCTTCAAATTCCATCCGGGAATGCCCAACTACGTCCGCATCGTCGAAAAACCCTTCACGCAGGACCGCTTGTTTGCTGATTTTCCCGCGGAACAGCAAGCAATTATGCGCGCCGCCTTCCGCTGCGAGTTCTGCGAAAACCCCCGTTGTTCTCCGGGCAACGCGCTTGATTTCCGAGGCATGCTGCGGCGGGTGAGCGTGGGAAACTTCGTCGGTGCCCGGAAAATCGCTGCCGAAATTACCGTAAAGACAGGCTCTTCACAAGACGCGCTCAGACAGGCGGAGGACGGCTGCGTTTTGAACATAACCCACGGCGAGCCGGTCGAAATCCGCGCGGTGATGGCTTACCTGCTGAACCAAAGCGGGAACGCGCATGCGTAAGCAGGATTACGATGTGACCATTGTCAGGGGGGGATGGCCGGGCTGACCGCTGCAAAGAACGGAAGGCAAACTTGCCGCGGATAAAGCCCTCAAATCCTTGGGGCGACAACCATAACAGCGCACCGCACGTAAATAAATCAAAAACCTCGCTTGGTTCCAGCGAGGTTTTACTTTTTAGAACAACACGTTCGTAAGATCCGCCCGGTATTGGCGCACCTCCGGATGCGCTTCTCCCAAAACCTCCAGCAGCCCGAGGTACACTTCCCGCACCTCGTCGTCGCGGTATTCTTTGTCCTTGCGCAGAATATCCAGAAAGCCGTCCAGCGCGAGCGGGATTTTTCCGCTGCGCGCCAGCTTAAGGCTGTTGCGATAGGCAGCTTCCAGCGCGTCCTGCGGAGCTTCACGCACGGTATCCAGCCACAGGAAGGCTTGCACAACGGGTTTGAGCTGCTGAGCGGCGTTGAATTCGTGACTGGCGGGAAAGCTTGCCAGCAGAATTTTGGCTTCCCGAGCTTTCCCCTGGATGAGCATCAGCCGAGCCAGCGCCAGAATGCCGCCAGGATGACGCGGGTTTCCGCTCACAAAGCGCCCGAGGGCTTCTTCCGCCTCGGCGAAGTCCCCCAACAGGATCAGGCTCTTGCCTTTCTCCAGCAGCAGGTCGCCGCTGTCGGGCAGCAGATTGTGGATAAACTGGCGCAGGTTGGGTTCCGAGAGCACGCCCGTGAATTCCGAAACAACCCTACCGTCCACGAAGGCTTTCACGGCGGGGACGTTTTTCACCTTCAGGCGTTCGGCCAGTTTGGTTTGTTCATCCACGTTGACGCGCGCCAGCCGAAAGGCGCCTTCGGCTTCCTGAGCCAGCCTGGCAAGCTGCGGCGACTGCACCCGGCAAGGGATGCACCAGGGCGCCCAAAAGTCCATCACCACCGGCACCTGGGCCGAATAGTTTACGACCTCAAGCTCAAAGCTTTCGTCGCTTACGTCAATGATGTAATCGTCTGTCATCGCGGCTCTCTATCTCTAATTTTATCAGAGCCCTGCCTTTTAATCGCCGCCTTCTTCGATAATTCCCGGTTGATGGACGTCTATCACCTCGCCGTGCAGGTCCACCGTAATGCGGAAACCGACCATACCCAGGTAAGCGCGCGCGTCTTCTGGTAAACCGGAAGCCTGAACCGCCTCAAATTGCTTGTCTTTGTTTTCCAGTTGGCTGCGAATGACCGCAATGCTGAAAATATCTTCCTGACCGAGCATCTTGGCGGCTTGCGCGCTTATCGCGTCCTCGTTTCCTTCCAGAGGAGCAGTCAGCACGTCCCAAATCTGCCGATCCACATTCGCGGCGGGAATGTGGCGCAAAAAACCATCATCGTTCAGAATGTAAACGGCTTCGCTGCCGACGTAATCTACGCTCAACAGGTTGCCAGATGGGTCGTATACCAAACCTTCAAATACAGCCTTATTCACAGGCATCCTTTCTGATACTTGTCTCTAAATTAGTATAGCAGTCGCGTATAAAAAAGAGATTAACAAAAGATGCAAAGGCTCTACATCTCGTAAACGACGTCCACGCGCGTGCCGGTTTCTCCGACGAGATACTCCACGTCGGCCGGGACGGTCGGGTTGCACCAGCGGTACAGCCACTTGGCGTCGGGCGAACGCATGTTGATGCAGCCGTTGCTCATGCGGTAGCCCCAGTTGGAGTGCCAATAAGCGCCGTGAAAAGCCACGCCGCTCATGGTGATGTAGCTCACCCACGGCACGCCCGGCAGGTCGTAATCCACGTTTCTGTCGCCTGACTGGAGCACCATGCGGCGGTAGGGGCGTTTGCGGTGGGTCTTAAAGGTCCCCAAAGGGGTGGAGCCTTCCGCTAACCCGGTGGAGACCAGCGTGCTGAAGACTTCCTTATCGTATTCGTAGGCGGTGACCGTCTCGGTTTTCAGGTCCAATTTGATGCGCTTCTGATCTGGCGGGACTTCCGGCGATATCGCGGTCAGCTCTTCCGCGGGCACCAGACGCACAGCGTAAGCCCGGACGAAGTACGAAGCTCCGTTCATATCATCAGGCAGCTCATACCAGGGCACGCCGAACTCGTCGTATACGCGGCTGCGCACCCAATGCGTGGAGGAATAATAATAGTGGCGCTTGGCAAAAGTCCCGCGCGGCTTATAGTAGGCATCAATCGAGGGCACGGTAATTTCCCCCAGGCATCCGCCTTCCGGGATAGGGACAGTGCTGACATTGCGGTGGGTTTCCACATACTGCACAAACACCGGCTGGATGTACGCGTCCTCGCCAATCTTCAGCCAGGGATGCTCCTTGCCTTTGCTGTCCTTGACAGTTAAGGTGTCCTTGATTTGCACAAGCTGGTCAAACTTCAGCAGGTCCTGGACTTTGGATTTTTCGCTGGCCTCCGCGAATACATACAGCCGGTAGCGGGTAATTCTCACCCAGGAGCCTTCGGAAAAATCCGTTAAGGCGGCCTTGACCAGGCTGTTGGGCAGTGCGACAGCTACCGCGCCAAGTCCCATCAATTTCAGAAATTCTCTGCGTGTAAATTTTTGTGTAAAAAAGTCCATTAATTATGAATATTTACCAGAATGCCCACGTAAGCCCAGTTAAACAGCCATCCGGCATCACCCGTTTCCATGTTAATGCAGCCGTGGCTCATCGGGTTGCCAAAATTACTGTGCCAGTACGTTCCGTGGATTCCGTACCCTTCGTAAAAGTACATTGTGTAAGGAACATCCGGTAAATAATAACCCGGTCCCCGCATGTCGTCAAACAAAAGCTTAACCCACACGTAGAACCTTCCGGTGGGCGTGGGGGTGTTGGGCAATCCGGTGGATACCAGGAAAGAAGCTACCGCGGTGTTATCGACATAAGCGTATAGCATCTGGTCTCCCAGGTCCACGTCAATCCAGCGCGTGCCTTCCGGCTCTTCTGGCGGCTGCCAGACCTCGGTCGGAAGCTCTTCCTCCGGAACATAAGTGATGATGACCTCTGGCACTTCGGTGGGGCTTGGCGTCGGAGTTGATGTGGGGGTCGACGTGGAGGTCGGGGTGGGCGTGGGGGTCAGGGTCGGAGTAGGCGTGGGCGTTTGGGTTGGCGTGGGTGTAATGGTAGGGGTGAGGCTGGGCTTAACCAGGGAAGTCGATTCATATAGCGCAAACTGCCTGCCTGCGGTAACCACGCGCGGGCTAAACCCGCCTACGGCATACAGCGCATAAACCAGGAAGCCTACCGCCACCAGCAGCAGCGCTGTTAACAATCCGGGTTTTCGGCGGCGGAAATTATCCAAAGGGGTAAACCTGGGTTGGGGAGCTTGTGGTTTTTCCGGGGTCCAACCCGCGGCGTGTGTTTTGCGCAGTTCGCGCGCCGCCCAGAGCATGCCCTGCCGCGCGGTTTGGTTGCCGGGGTCAAACTCCAGGGCTTGTTTTAGGTAAGCCACACCAGCCTGCGCGTCCGAAACCCCGGCCAGGATGAGCAAGGCGCCCACAGAGCGCGGATTCTGCTCCAGGGCTTGCTCCGCCAACGCTTTTGCAGACGCGCGGTCGCCCCGCAGCACAGCCTGCTTGGCCTGGGCAATTAACGCTTCCGGGATCTGGTTTGTGTTGTCCATCTTTAAGGCATGGGGGTGGCTTGCACCCCTTCGTTGTTCAAGTAGCAGCGCAGACCCGCAACGAGGCCGTCCGCCAGTTTTTCAGGTTTTCGGGTCAGGATGTCCTGGTCGAGGTTCATAAAGCCAACCTCGATAATCGCTGCGGTAGTCAGCGGGTCAATTTCGCTGAAAGCGTGGTAAGAGGTCATGTCATTCGTAATGGACTGGTAATGGTACTGCAGTCCGGTCTCTTTCTGATAGCGATCAGCAAGGCAGCTGACGAGGCGGGTGGCGTTGTCGCCTTTGGAACTGGAAAGCGCCGCCGCGACCTTGAACCCGGTAGCGTTATCATTGTAATACTCACAGGAGTCCGCATGAATGGAAATCAGCAGCGCCGCCTGGTAGCCCGCCAGACGGGCGTCAAATTCATCCAGCAGCTCCACTTCGTAGCCCATTTTTGTGAGTTTTTTCTGCACGAAAGCCGCAATATTACTGTTCACTTCTACTTCGGTCAGGCCGTTCGGGCAGACCGCGCCGCTGTCGTTGCCGCGGTGCCCTACTACGATGCCGATTTTGTTACTCGGGAAACCCGCCGGAAGCCCGGCCGCGGCTGTCTGGGTCAGGCTGGTTTTGCCGCTGGCAGCCAGGGCGCGCGCCATCCTTTCCTGCAGGTTTTCTGCCAGCAGGCTGGATGGGGTCCAAACCGTGAAAAGCGTAGCCACAATCAGCGCGCCGCCCAGCACCACCCGCAAAGCTTGCCAGGTCGGGCTTGTTTTTAGCTGCGGACCAGGGCTTTTGGGCGTGGGGGCGGGAGCCGGGGTGTTCACCTGCTCGTGCTTGCGAAACGGCAGCTGAAAACCCGGCTTTTCGTCAATATCATGCATGGATTTGCTCATAAGATTAATCTTACCTTAAGTCTCTGCATCCTTCAGTCCGGTTTGGAATTTTACCGGGTGATTACTATAATAAAAAGTACGAAGGAATGTCGTTCAATAGAAAGGTGCAATTCTTATGCCACAGAAATTGTCCCCGGATGACTGGGGTGCGCTGATGCGCATCGCCAAAGAATCGGTTTTTGCCGCGGCCAACGGCCGCCGTCCCGAGCCTCTTCAAGATTCCGCGCTCTCCCCTGAACTGCTGGAAGATGGGGCTGTCTTTGTGACGCTGACAAAATCCGGGCAGCTGCGCGGCTGCATTGGCAGCCTGGAAGCCTGGCAGCCCCTGGCGGAAGACGTGAGGCTGCGCGCCTACCAGGCAGCCGTTGAAGACCCGCGCTTCCCCCCGCTCAGCCCCTCCGAATTGCCTTGGATTGAGATTGAGATTTCGCGCCTGACCGAGCCCGTCGCGCTGCCTTATGAGCGTCCCGAAGACCTTCCAGGCCTGCTCAAGCCCCATCAGGACGGGGTTATCCTCGCGGACGGCCGCCGGCGCGCTACCTTTTTACCCCAGGTGTGGGAGCAGCTTCCGCGCCCGGAGGAGTTCCTGGACCATCTTTGCGCTAAGATGGGCGCCCGGTCTAATCTCTGGCGGGAAAAAGTGCTGGATGTGTGGATTTACCACGTGGAAGAATTCAAACAAAAACCGGAGTGGTAAACACCACTCCGGCAGCAGGAACGAAACGAAATTCCGGAATACCTATTTTGTGAGCGCGTAAGCCTGACCAGCCAGGTGGGCGGTCATTAATTGGGAGTACATGCTTGTCAGGAAAACGCCGACAAAGAAGGCGATGGACCCGAGCGGGGCGATGATGCTGGCGAGGATGTAACCCGCGAACACCAGCAGCCAGGCGCCGAAATTCTTGGTGAGCATCCCAAAGATCGTCTTGATTTCAAACCCGGCGGAAATGCTGTTTTTTACGGACACATGCGCCTGGATAATTGGAGAAAGCACACCCCAGACCAATGCGTAGAGGAAGATCAGAATCGAGATAAGAATTACCCCAATAATTGGCACTACTGGCGTGTTAGCGCTGTTTTCAATGGCAAAAGACAGAGGAAGAACCAGCAACCCCAGCAGCATCGGAATGACAGCGTAAACCAGATTTACCACAAACAGTTTGAACCCTAGCGCGAGGTCATCGCCAAAATCACATATCGGCAGCGGGAACTCCACACCTTCGGCAACGTTGCGGGTTGTGCGCATCACGTAACCCATCAACACCATCCAACCCACCACAGGGATGAGGCTGTATAGAATCGGAATGATGATTTTCTCCAGCCAGCGCGGGTCATCAAAAACGTATGTAAATGCCTTTCCGAAATTCATTTTTTCCTTCTTTCTCTGAATAACAATAATGGACATCAACTGCCGCTGGGTAAACAGACGGCATTACTTGCTACAGCTGAATGTAATCCTGGACATTTAAAACAAAGACGATGGCTTTCTTCTCCTTGCCTTCTTTGCCAGTCGTGCAGTTTTCCCGCAGAATTTGCAGGGCGCGGGCTACTTTTTCCTCTTCCAGACCAATCAGCAGTGTGCTGCGGCCGCTGCGCAGAAACCCGCCTGTGGAGGCAATAAAAGTGGCTCGGATGCCTTCAGCGTTCAGCGTTTCCGACACGCGGTCGTTATCCTCATCATGGATGATGGCAATGATTAGTTTCATGATTAAAACTCCTCAAAGTGCTCAAGGTCCAGCGAAAAGAGGTTTATTCCTCCCACAATGATTTCAGTGGGATAAGGCATCGGCAGCGGAGCGTTTTCAATGGGGGTAGCAATGAAAGTAATCCGCTTGCTGCAGGTGGAAATCAACAGCTCCCGCACGGCGGCTTCATCCGTTTGTTTGCAGCTGACCAGATAGGTGGCATTGCGCTCGTGCAGGAAACTTCCGACGCTAGGAAGACGGGTGAACAAAACATGATGCTCCTGCAGCACAGCGCTTAGAAGGTCGCTATCAGCGGCCTGGATAACCGCGATGAGGAGTTTTTGCGCTTCAGTATCCATCGCATCCTTCTTTATGCCTCTCTAACTTCATTGTAACCTATTTTTCCCTAAAAAAATCAGCATGTTTTACTTGAACCAGTCCACTACCATATCTTCCATGTCGTCAGGGTCCACTTCCTCCTCGCTGACCACTTTACCCCGCACGGATTCGCCCGCCAGAAAAACGCTTTGTGGGCTGCCGCTTTTCAAAGGGTGCCACCACGGCAGATCCTCTCCGCGGGCAACCAGGCGGTAAGCGCAGGTGGAGGGCAGCCAGTTTACCGTTTTCGCAATTTTCGGGGTCAGGTAGATGCAATCCGGGACATTGACATGCCGGTTATCGTAATCAGTGCAGCGGCAGGTTTCCAGGTCCATATAGCGGCACACCACATTCGTAAAGCGCACCGTGTCTTCATTTGGATTGGTGAACTTGAACAGGCAGCACTTGCCGCAGCCGTCGCACAGAGCTTCCCATTCTTCCGGGTTCATCTCTGTCAAGTCTTTTTTCTTCCAGTATTCTGCTTCCAGGCTCATGGTTTATCTTCCGTTCCAGGTGTTTCTGCCTGGTAGAGTTCCGGTCGGATGAAAGGGATTAACGCCAACTGCACCGCCGGCGTGTAAAGCCCGGCGCGCGTGATGACGTCCCCGGTCAGCAATCCGACCGCGCCGTTGCGGCGTTTGGAATTGCTGGTCTTGAACACGAGGTCGTCCGCTTCTCCCAGTTCCAGGCCGCCTCGCACGAGATCCGCCACCGCTTCCGGGAGTTCAAAGGCTGCCGTGCGCGCCTGGCCGCGCCTCCCGCGGGCAAGAATCACCACCCAGGCAAAGGTGAGCAAGGCCCGGGGCGAGCCCGGCGTTTCTTCAGCGCCGCCCTCCACCCCGACCCAAAAATCAGCATCCGGCTGCGCGTTGCGGGCTGCCAACGCGCGGTTTTGCGCTCCCTGGCGGGTTTCAGCATCGCCCATCGGTTGCGCGGAAACCCCGGAGGCTGCCTCCAGGCTTACGAATTCGAGTGCGTCCCCGGGGAAAATGGAACGGAAACCTGCTTTTACCGCTTCCAGCTTGACCGGGTTGGTGGAACCCACCGCGATGTTTCTTTTCAAAGTTTCTTCCCGCTTAAAGTTTGGGCAGCACAATGGTTTGCTGACCCTGATATTTGCCTTTTTTCTGCGCGTATGTCACGTCGCAAGGCGCGTCGCCCTCAAAAAATAGCACCTGGGCGATGCCTTCGTTGGAGTAGATTTTAGCAGGCAGCGGGGTAGTATTCGAGATTTCCAATGTCACGTAGCCCTCCCACTCAGGTTCAAACGGGGTCACGTTCACGATGATGCCGCAGCGTGCGTAGGTGCTTTTTCCCAGGCAGATGGTCAGCACATTTGCCGGGATGCGGAAGTATTCCACCGTGCGAGCCAGCGCGAAAGAGTTGGGCGGAATCACGCATACCTCGCCCTTGAAATCAACCATGGAACGCGGGTCAAAGCGTTTCGGGTCCACCACAGCCGAGTAAATATTCGTAAAGATTTTGAATTCATCGGCTACGCGAATATCGTATCCGTAGGAAGATGTGCCGAAGGATATTACCCCGTCCCGCACCTGGGCTTCCTCAAAAGGTTCAATCATGCGGTGCTCAAGCGCCATTCTCTTAATCCAGTTATCCGGTTTTAATCCCATCCAACGCTCCAGTTTTATTTTTTACCTATACGCCAGCCGAGACAGGCAGCTTATTCTATCCGAGTTTGGCGCGTAATCCGGCGCGCTTCAACAGAGCTTCATCCACAGCCTGCAAGGCAAGCGCTACCCGCCCCTCAAGCTCAGCCAGCTGGGCCAGCATGCGCGCGGGCTCCGGGTCAGCTTCCAGACCCAAAAGGTTGATGCGCACATTCAGCGCGGCGGAGCGGAAAGCTGCCAGCGCCAGCTGCGCGCCGGCTCCCGCATCGGAGATGGCGTTCAGATTCCCAATTTCCGCCATGCGCGCGGCCAGCCGCAGCACCGAAAGGCACTCCCCTGCGGTCTCCAGCGGAACGCGCGCGGCGTGCAAAGTCGCCTGGTATATGGCGTCTGTCCGCGCCTGCTGCTGGGCTTCGTCCGTTTTAGGCAGCCTGCGCGCCTGCAGGATGCCGTCAAAGGCCTGCGCGTCCAGGTCTATCGCCGCGCTCAATACCTTGCGAAGTTCCTCCGCTCGGGCGATGACCTGCCAGGCTTCGGCTTCAGCTTCCGCGTACTTGGGTTTGCCGACCGTCAGCCGCGCGACCATTGCCACCAATGCCGCCGCCAGCGCGCCGGAATGCGCTGCCGCGGAGCCGCCGCCCGGCGAGGGCGTGCCTTCGGCTACCTGGTCCAGGAAATCAGCTTGCTCGGGTTTAGCGGCGCTCACCTGCTCGCTCTGCCAGGAGAAGAGCCGGCTGTCCAGCAATTGTTCGTTTTCAAACCCGTCCAACTGCAGGTACCAGCGCGCCGCATTGACCAGCGCCTGATTGGGAACCAAACCGACAATTTCAGAGTGATGGATGCTTGCGCCGTAGCGGGCTGCTTCCCGGCGTACCGTTTCGGTAATTTGGGCCATAGGCGAACGGCGGAAGTTGGTCAGGTTCATCGAAACCTGCGCCAGCCCGCCGACCAGCACGCCCATAGCCTTGACGTAACGAAAACCGCCCGAGGAATTGCGCACCCGCCGCGCGATTTTCTCGGCGATGCTCACGTCGGGCGTGTTCAGGTAAATGTTGTAGGCAATCAGGGCTTCCCGCGCGCCAATCACCGTCGCTCCGGCGCTGCCTAATTGGGCGGGCCCCAGGTCGGGCGCTCGCGCCGGGTCTTCCAGGACTGCCTGCTTCAGGCCTTCGTACTCACCCCGGCGGATATCCTCCAGATTGCGCCGTTCAGGTCTTTGGGCGGCTTCCTCGTAAAAGTAAACCGGGATACCCAGGTTGTCCGCCACGCGCTTGCCCAGCCGGCGCGCCATTTCCACGCATTCCACCATGGTCATGCCGGAAATCGGCACAAACGGGACCACGTCTGTGGCGCCGATGCGCGGGTGCTGCCCCTGATGCTGGTTCAGGTCAATCAGCTCAGCGGCTTTGGCAATCGCGGCAAAAGCCGCCTCTTCCACCGGCGCGGGCTCGCCCACAAAGGTCAGCACAGTACGGTTGTGGTCCAGGTCCGAGTGCCGGTCCAGAACGCCCACGCCGGGCACAGCCTGAACAGCCGCGATAATCTGATCCACAACCTGAGGGCGGCGGGCTTCCGAAAAGTTAGGGATGCATTCCACAATTTTCACTGGCATTTTTTCCTCCAGGCGCTAATCTGCCTTGATTATACCAAGCCGGGCGCCTGCAGCCGATGGAAATTTCCACACAGTCCTCGTCAGGATAATTTTTATTTTTTATTCACATTATCAATACTATTTATTATTCTTATTGATTATATTGATTTCTTTATTAATAATATTTATTTACCTCTTGATTTTTCTTGAATTTGCCATATAATGGGTCTGTACCAATATTACAAATATAGAGGAAAGCCATGCCAAACTTACCTGACCTTTGCCCTATTTGCCATTCCGATTTAGTGGTCACCCGCGCCTACTGCCCGGCCTGCGAAACCACGCTGGAAGGCTATTTCCAGCTTGAAGCGGATCCCTTCGCGGTTCTCACCAAAGAACAGCGTGAATTCCTGCTGACCTTTGTGCGCACGGAGGGGCGCCTGAACCGCATGGAGGACATCCTGGGGCTTTCCTATCCCACCCTCAAAAACCGCCTGCTGGAAATTATTCACACGCTTGGTTTCGAGACTGAAAAACAGCCCGCCGCCCCCGCGCAGACCCGCACCCAGATTCTCGAAAACCTCGAAAACGGATTAATCACCGCCGACGAAGCCCTCGAGTCGCTGCAGGCGCTCAAATAACACAAACGAGGCCGCTATGACCACCAACGACGAACGCATCAAAATTCTGTCCATGCTCCAGGAAGGCAAAATCGATTCATCCGAAGCCGGGCGCTTGCTGCAAGCCCTGGATGAGAGCGCCAAACCAACCGCCGAAGAGGCCAGGTCCGCCAAAAAGCCGCGCTATCTGCATATCAAAGTCACGCGCATCATGGATGGAAAATCCATCGCGGATATCCGGGTGCCGATTTCCATTGTCAACGCCGGGATGCGCATGGGCGCCAAGTTCAGCCCCCAGTTGGCCGGGATGGACCCGGAAATGCTGGCCGAGCTGCGGAAATCGGACGAGCCCTCCCAGATTATTGACGTCAGCGATGAAGAAGACGGCGAGCACGTACAGATTTTCCTGGAGTAATAAGGTCGGATACGCTTCAATAATTTCCCGAGTAAGCTTTCAGACTGCCTGATTGCAGGGTAACTCGTCTGGAGAAAATGCCTGCGCGACGCCAACCAAAAACAATAACTGTCTCGGCACGGATGAGGGTGTTGAAAATGTCCAGAACAATAAAAAATGAACAACTTTAAATTCAAGAAGATCACAATATTTTCATAAACCCCTCCC
>DIXT01000012.1:0-8453 GCA_002436085.1 Anaerolineaceae bacterium UBA6073 | reverse complement strand
ACCAATGTTTTTCAACACCCTCCACGGATAATTCTTGCCCGATTCTCAACTATCGTCTAAAATTTGCATATGCGTTTTGACATCTTCAGCCTCTTCCCCGAAGTCTTTCAACCCTATCTTGAAATCTCCATCCTCAAGCGCGCCCTGCAAAATAATCTGATCGAAGTGCACACGCACAACATCCGCGACTGGGCCACAGACCGCCACCACACCACGGACGACACGCCCTACGGCGGCGGCGGCGGGATGATCATGAAGCCGGAACCGGTCTTTGCCGCCGTCGAGGACGTGCTTGGCGCGCCGCCTGCCTGCCCGGTCATCCTGCTTTGCCCGCAAGGGCAGCCTTTCACCCAGGAAATCGCCTTCAACCTGGCCTCGTACGACCATCTCGCGCTTATCTGCGGGCGCTACGAAAGCTTTGACGAACGCATTCGCGAACACCTTGCCACGCACGTCATCTCCATCGGGGATTTCATCCTGACCGGCGGGGAACTGCCCGCCCTGATGCTGCTGGATGCTGTCGCCCGCCTGCAGCCCGGCGTTCTGGGGGATAACGAAGCCACCAGCGATGATTCCTTTTCCAACGGGCTGCTGGAATACCCGCAATACACCCGCCCGCTGGAGTTCCGCGGCTGGACCGTGCCGGAAGTGCTGCAGCAGGGCAACCACGCCCAGCAAGCGCGCTGGAAGCGCGAACAATCCCTTATCCGCACGCTCCTCTGGCGCCCGGATTTGCTGCTAAAGGCAGACCTAAGCGATAAAGACCGCAAATTCCTTGAAGACTACGTCGCGCAGAAACTCGCGCAGCAAATGGAAGATACAGACACAGACTAAAGGAGAAGCATGGAGAACGAAAAGTTTAAATTTGGCAAGTTATTCGTAATTGGTTTTGGTTTTTTTGGCGTCAGCGTGTTGTGGAGCCTGTACAACACTTATGTTCCCATCCTGTTGGAACAGAAATTTGCGCTGGACGCCGCCGCGATCGGGTTCTTCATGTCCCTGGATAATATCGCGGCGCTTTTCATTCAGCCTCCGGTCGGCGCCTGGTCGGACCGGTTGCGCACCAAGCTCGGCAGGCGTCTGCCCTTCATCCTGGTAGGCGCGCCGATTGCCGCGCTGGCTTTCGGTTTGGTTCCGCTTGCCAACGCCCTGCCAGTATTCGTCGCCTGCACCGTCACGACCATCCTGGCGATGGCTTTCTGGCGCACGCCGGTGGTCGCGCTGATGCCGGACGTCACGCCTTC
This sequence comes from Anaerolineaceae bacterium UBA6073, assembly GCA_002436085.1. Taxonomy (GTDB): domain Bacteria; phylum Chloroflexota; class Anaerolineae; order Anaerolineales; family Anaerolineaceae; genus Mesolinea. Next base: position 7,209 of record DIXT01000012.1, on the reverse strand, counting down.
CAGGCTGCGCTCCCAGGCTAACGGTATCATCAACTTCATGGGCGGGCTGGGGCTGGTGCTGGGCACCTCCATCGGCGCGATGCTGGTCAAGCAAAATCAGGCCTATCCCTTCTGGTTTGGTTCTTTTCTGGTTTTGGTCGCGGCTGCGCTGGTGCTCATCTTTGTGCGCGAACCCAAAGTGTACGAGAATAACCCCAACGCTGAAAAGCCGGATATGTGGAAGAGCCTGAAGGAGCTCTTCACCAGCAAGCATGGGGACGCGATCCGCATCTTCCTGGCCATCTTCTTCTGGTTCATCGCCTACAACGCCATTGAGGCTTTTCTCTCGCTCTACGGCATCAACCACCTCGGTCTGGATGAATCCGGCGCGGGCAAACTGATTACCAGCGTGGGCTTCTCATTCCTGCTGTTCTCAATCCCCGCCGGCTTTATCGGCGCGAAATTGGGGCGCAGAAAAACCATCGGAATCGGGCTCATCATCATGATTCTGGTGATGTTGAGCGTGTATCTCCTGCCCAAAGAGACACTCATCCAGGCGCACGGTAAGCTGCCCCTCCTGGGTGACTTGATGAACCTGACGATCCTACTGCTCCTGGCAGGCATCGGTTGGGCGTGCATCAACATTAACTCGCTGCCTGTGGTGGTGGACCTGACCGATCCGATTCACATCGGCACATACACCGGTCTGTATTACCTCTTTTCCACGCTTGCCGCAATCGCGGGACCGAACATCAACGGTTGGATGGTTAAACTGACTGGCAACAACTATTCGTCCATCTTTATTATTGGACCCATCTTCATGGCTGCTGCGTTTGCCATGGTGTTTGGGATGCACGATGGTGAAGGGAAAGCGCCAGTAGAGGTCAACGGCAGCGCCGCTCCGAAGCAAAATTGACATCTTGCAGAGTCTCGCTGAGGCAGGTATACTTAATCAAAGTACAAACCGGATTTCCGGATTTTAACGTGTATCGAGGAGAAACACACAAATGAATAAAAGAGTTATCACCCTGCTGTCCCTTTTGATTGTGGTTGGCATGCTTTTGGCTGCTTGCGGCACCACCGCGACCGAAGCGCCCGCCGCGAAAATCAAGGTCTGCCAGATCACCGATACTGGCGGTATTGATGACAAATCCTTCAACGCCACTGCCTGGAAAGGCATCGAAGACGCTATCACCCAGCTTGGCATCGAAGGCAAATATCTCGAGTCCAAAGAAGTCGCTGACTACGAAAAGAACCTGAACGCGTTCGTTGAAGAAAAATGCGACCTGATCGTGACCGTTGGTTTCTTAATCGGCGATGCCACCAAAGCCACTGCTGAAGCCAACCCTGACATCAAGTTCTCCATTGTCGACTACGCCTACGACCCCGCCGTCCCCAACATCGTTGGCCAGGTCTTCAACACCGACGAAGCCGCCTTCCTGGCTGGCTACCTCGCCGCTGGCGTTACCAAGACCGGTAAGGTCGGAACCTTCGGCGGTCTGCCCATCCCCACCGTTACCATCTTCATGGATGGTTTCGCCAAGGGCGTTGCCAAGTACAACGAAGTTAAGGGCACCAACGTGGAAGTCCTCGGCTGGGACCCCGCTAACCCCGATTCCGGCCTCTTCAGCATGTCCTTCGATGACCAGCAGAAAGGCCGCGAACTCGCAGTCTCTCTGATGGACGAAGGCGCTGACATCATCATGCCCGTTGCCGGACCCGTCGGCTTGGGCGCAGCTGCCGCCATCAAAGAACGCGGCAATGCCTACCTCATCGGTGTCGACTCTGACTGGTTCCTGACCAGCCCCGAATATGCCGACATCACCCTGACCTCCGTCATGAAACTGATGGACGCCACCACCATGCAGGTCATCAAATCCGTCATTGACGGTACCTTCCAGGGCGGTGTCTCTGTTGGTACCCTGGCGAACAATGGTGTTGCGCTCGCCCCGCTTCACAACCTCGAGAGCCTCGCTTCCGCTGAGCTCCTGGCTGAAATCGAACAGCTCAAGGCTGACATCATCGCCGGAACCCTTTCTGTAAAGTAAACTACAACCCAGTAAGACCAGGCGGGCTGGCGATTTGCCAGCCCGCTTTTTTTAACCCCTGTGGTAAGATTAAGCCCTAAATCTTCCTTTGAAAAGGGGTGTCCTATGGCTCCAATTCTTGAACTCAGGGGTATCACCAAGCAGTTCCCGGGTGTTCTCGCAAATGACCACATTGATTTAGCGCTGCACAAAGGGGAAATTTTGGCGCTGCTGGGCGAAAACGGCGCGGGAAAATCCACCCTAATGAACATCCTCTACGGGCTATATCAACCGGATGAAGGCGAAATCCTCATCAACGGCGAAACTGTGAAGATAAACTCCCCGACCGACGCTATCAATCAGGGTATTGGCATGGTCCACCAGCATTTCATGCTCATTCCAGTCTTCACCGTTACTGAAAACGTGATGCTTGGGGACGAATCGGTGAAAGCCGGCGGTTTCCTGGACCGTCCCAAAGCCGCCCAGCGCATTCAGGAAATTTCCAGCAGCTACAAGCTGGAAGTGAACCCGAACGATTATGTGCGCGACCTGCCTGTCGGCGTTCAGCAGCGCGTTGAAATCATCAAGCTGCTCTACCGCAACGCGGAAATTCTCATTTTTGACGAGCCAACCGCCGTCCTCACCCCGCAGGAAGCCGATGAGCTGTTCAATATTATGCGCTCCCTGGTCGCGCAGGGCAAATCCATCATCTTCATCACGCATAAGCTGCGCGAAGTGCTGGCAATCGCCAACCGCGTAGTGGTTATCCGACGCGGCAAGGTGGTGGGCGAAACGACCCCGGAAGCAGCCGACAAAAACTCCCTGGCTGCCATGATGGTTGGGCGTGAAGTGAACCTGGTCGTTAAAAAGAAAGAGACCACCCCGGGTGACGTGGTCTGTTCTATCCAGGACCTGGTCGTGGCGGACAAATTTGGAAATGTGGTCGTAGATGACATCTCGCTGGATATCCGCGCGGGTGAAATCTTGGGGGTTGCCGGTGTGCAGGGCAACGGCCAGACCGAACTGGTGGAAGCAATTACAGGCTTAACCAAAATCGCTTCCGGAAAAATTACTTTGCTCGGTCAAGACATTTCCAAGGCGACTCCCCGCCAGATTACTGAGCTTGGCTCCGCTCACGTCCCTGAGGACCGCCAGGCGGACGGGCTGGTACTGCCCTTCCCCGTAGCAGAAAACCTGGTCCTGTGTTCCTACCATCTGCCGCCCTTTTCCAAGGGCGTAATCCTGCAATACGACACGATTCTCAAAAACGCCGAAAAACTTATCCAGGATTTTGACATCCGCACGCCCAGTCCGCTGACTTCTGTGGGCTCGCTCTCGGGTGGAAACCAACAAAAAGTCATCATCGCTCGCGAGCTCTCCCGCCCCATCCAGTTCCTGGTCGCGTCCCAACCGACCCGCGGTTTGGATGTCGGATCCATCGAGTACATCCACAAACGCATCGAACAAAAACGCGAGGAAGGCTGCGCAGTCTTGCTGGTTTCGCCTGAGCTGGATGAAATCATGGAGCTTTCAGACCGCATCGCGGTAATGTACCGCGGCAAAATTTCGGCGGTAGTCCCCAACAAAGGCATCTCCAAGAAATATATAGGTCTGCTGATGGCAGGGGTGGTGCCTGAAGAGCCCATGCAGGTCTCCGAAGAAACTGAAATCGAAGCAACCCTTTAAGAGGTGGTCGCATGAGTGAAGCACAAACTGAGAAGAAAGATTTGGGTCAGGCTATCCTGAAAGAAATTATTCCCCCGCCTGAGGAAGAAGCCCACAAGAAAAGCTTCTGGAAGAGCATTTCAATTCCCGCGCTGGCAATCCTGACAGGCCTGCTCATCGGCGCGTTAATGATCGCAGCCACCAGCTCTACTGTCTGGGCGGCTTTCGGTGAGTCCATTTGGAGGGGCTTTGGCACGGCATTCAAGGAAATTGGAACGGCTTACCAGGCGCTCTTTACCGGCGCGCTTGGCGACCCGGTGCGCATCGTGCGGGCTTTGGGTTCCGGCGACGCGAAAGAAATCCGCTCCGCGCTCAACCCGTTCCTCGAAAGCCTGGTGCAGTCCACGCCTTACATCTTCACCGGTCTGGCGGTGGCGGTGGGCTTTCGCAGCGGTTTGTTCAACATCGGCGTGGAAGGTCAGCTCTTTATCGGCGCTGCCGCGGCCACGTATGTGGGCTATTCCATCACCGGTTTGCCTGCTTTTATCCATATGCCTTTGGCGCTGCTGGCTGGCGCGTTGGGCGGCGCGTTCTGGGCTTTTATTCCCGGCTACCTGAAAGCAAAAACAGGCGGACATGAAGTGATAAACACCATCATGATGAACTGGATAGCCTTCCGTCTGACGGAATGGCTGCTTTCCGGTCCGATGTCGCGCCCGGGTTCGGGCGGCATGCCCCTCAGCCCCCTGATTCAGAAATCTGCAGAAATTCCGCAATTTTTCCAGGCGCCAATTCGCTTTCACCTGGGTTTTATCATCGCGCTGGCAGTCGCCTGGTTAATTCATTGGCTGCTTTTCAAAACGACCTGGGGCCTCAACCTGCGCACGGTTGGCACGAACCCGCGCGCGGCAAAATATGCCGGGCTGAGCACCACCAAATCCATCATCACCGCGATGCTTATTTCCGGCGCCCTGGCTGGCACTGCCGGCGCTGTGCAAATTCTGGCGGTCAACCGCAGCATGGCGCTCGGGCTCTCCTCCGGTTACGGGTTCGACAGCATTGCGCTGGCTTTGATCGGAAACAACACCCCGCTGGGAGTCATCCTGGCATCTCTGCTCTTTGGCACACTGCGCAACGGCGCGACGCGCATGATGGTGGTCTCCGCCATCCCGATCGACATCGTTGACGTGATCCAGGCCATTATCCTGATGTTTGTCGCGGCTCCCGCCATTATCCGGGCAATTTATCACCTTAAGAAACCAAAGAAGGAAGAGACTACCATCTTCGTCAGCGGTTGGGGAGGGAAATAATGACTACTAGTACGCAAACAATCACACGCAGGCACATTTCCGAAATCACTCCCACGCGCAAACTGGTGATGGGGATTATTGAGCTCGTCATTGGCATTCTGATCTTCTTCCTGTTTGCCGCCAATCTCGCGCCTGAATTGATGACGACCTTCAACATGACCCCCGGCGGAATTTCCGTGGGAACAATGGCAGATTGGGTCCTGCCTTCACGTCTCACGCTGATCATTATTGCTGTTCTTTGCACAGGAATTGGCGTATTCCAGCTGGTAAGAGGCTTCGGGCGCGCTACAAACGGCTTGGTTGGTCTGTGCGGGCTGCTCTTTGTGATGTCCTTCCTCATCTGGCAAGCCAGCGGAAAATCCCTGAACCTCTCGGGCATGCTTTCCAGCGCGGTGCTGCTGGCGGTGCCGATCACTTTGGCTGCCTTTTCCGGCATCCTGGCGGAACGCTCCGGTACTATCAACATTGCTATCGAAGGCATGATGCTGATGGCGAGTATGTTCGCCGCCTTGGTTGGCAGCCTCACCAACAGTGCAGTGATCGGTTTGCTTGGCGGCGTTTTGTCGGCGGTCGCGCTGGCGATGCTGCATGCGGTGCTGTGTATTAAATATAAAATCAATCAGACAGTATCAGGCACGGTCATTAATATCTTCTCAGCCGGCATGACCGCCTTCATCTCGCAAAAATTTCTGCAGAAGTACCAGAACCTGAACGCGCCTCCGATGTTCACGCGCATCCCGGTGCCGCTGCTCTCGCGCATCCCCTTCATTGGTCCCATCATTTTCAACCAGAACCTGTTCGTGTACCTGATGCTCGTGATTTTGGTTGTGCTGCAGCTCGCGCTCTTCTCCACCCGATGGGGCCTCCGACTGCGCTCGGTCGGAGAGCACCCGAAAGCCGCGGACACGCTTGGCATCGATGTCATCCGCACCCGCTATATCGGTATGCTGCTGAGCGGTATTGTGGCTGGCATCGCCGGAGCGTTCTTTACGCTAGGTTCCGTGGGGCGCTTTGATGAAGGCATGACTACCGGAAAAGGTTTTATTGGTCTGGCAGCTATGATTTTCGGCAACTGGTATCCCATTGGAGCGCTTGGAGCCGGCCTGCTGTTTGGCTTCGCGGATGCGATTGGCTCCAAGCTTTCGCTGCTGGGCAGCTCCATCCCGCCCCAGTTTATGGGCATGGCGCCCTACTTAATTACCATGATTGTCCTGGCGGGTTTTATTGGCAAAGGCCAGGCGCCCGCGGCAGAGGGCCAAGCATACGAGAAAGAGTAACGTTTATGTTTTACACGCCCTCGCCGCAAGGTGAGGGCGTTTTGTGTTAAGCACAAGCCTTTAAGGGAGAGGAAGATACCTTTTTTCGTCATCGCGAGCCCAGCGAAGCGATCTCCCTGCCAGCCCGCCCGTCATCCTGATACCTTCAAGGGTGCGGGTCGCCAGCGAAGGAGCTTCTTTTCGTTTTCCCTCATCACCCTATGCGTACATCCCAAGATCGTCGCTGCGAGACCCTTTGCCACCCAGCATGGATGACTCATAATCCCGTTTGTTAGCAAAGGGTCGCGGCAGTCTGCCTGTAGATTTTTGGAGAGATCGCTGACGCATAGGACACAATGGGATAGCCTGATAACCGGGGAAACGTACATTCGAATGCTAGAGAAGAGAGAAAGGCAGATTGCCGCGCCCCCTTCTACAGATTCAAACGCCCAAGGCATTCCAGCAGCGGGGGCTCGCAACGACGAACATGTCGTCATCGCGAGCGTAATCCCAAACCGTCGCTGCGAGACCTTTTGCCACCCAGCATGGATGACTCATAATCCCGTTTGTTGGCAAAGGGTCGTGGCAGTCTGCCCGTAGATTTTTGGAGAGATCGCTGACGCATAGGCCTTAATAGTTTAGCCTGATTACTGAGGACACGCACTCACAAAAGCTTAATCAAAGAGAAAGGCAGATTGCCGCGCCCCCTTCTACAGAGCTAAACGCCCAAGGCATTCCTGCAGCGGGGGCTCGCAACGACGAACATGTCGTCATCGCGAGCATAATTCCCAAACCGTCGCTGCGAGACCCTTTGCCACCCAGCATGGATGACTCATAATCCCGTTTGTTGGCAAAGGGTCGCGGCAGTCTGCCCGTAGATTTTTGGAGAGATCGCTGACGCATAGGACACAATGGGATAGCCTGATAACCGGGGAAACGTACACTCCAATGCTAGAGAAGAGAGAAAGGCAG
>DIXT01000015.1 GCA_002436085.1 Anaerolineaceae bacterium UBA6073 | reverse complement strand
ATACTTACCTAAGATGATTACGCTTTGATTGGTTATGTACGAAATAAGATGCGATTGCCCTGTTGGGGACGCGCGTTTGGGGATGTGTAAGCGCAACGTGATAATGTCCAGACGTAGCATAATAAAAATGTCCTGATATGGATTCGGTTTTTGTAGATCAGGTTGCGCACTCCAACCTGACGAAATTGGCGGCTTGAAAGACGCAAGCCGCCCTACGATCTGATAAAAGCGGAGACCTACGGTCAAGAACCTCGCACGGTCTGGAGACCGGCGAGATCAAAGCCTGGTTTCATGGCAATCTGTTGACCCTGAAAGAAATTGAGAAAATGCCGAGACAAAGCGCTGCCGTGTCCACCAAATCTGCAAACCTCCGATCTCGCCGGTGTTTATTATCCCCGGAGCGAAGCGGAGTGGGACCCTACCGTGCGCGATCAGAGGCGGAGAAAAGACACGCGCCGGGGGTGGTATATTTGAGGAAGATTTTAATCACTTGGCGCTAATCTGCTAAAATATAAAAAATTTGTTTACATGCAAGCCGGCCTACGACCTGAGCTTCCCCTGGGGGAAGCTGGCGAGCGCAGCGAGACTGATGAGGGTCTTAAGAAGGTCTGGAGCTCATATCAACCTGACCCAAGCGACAGATTAAGAAACGGTATCTAGCCAAACAATTACCTGTGGTAAGGGCGAAGCATCCCCAAAACGAAAATGAGCATATCCGCAGCTATATTTAAGGATGCTTCGCCCCTACGACGGAACCATCTACAGCCCAAGCCCGTGGCCTGCCGACATAGCCCTCAAATCGCTCCCAAGCTTAATTTGTGATAAAGTTATGTCAATAAAAATACAGGTAGGGATATGGAACTTTACTTCATCCGGCACGGACAATCTGAGAATAACGCGCTTTACGGAGCTGAGGATTACGACATGGGCAACCGCCGGTCTGACCCGAAACTGACAGATTTGGGTCGCAACCAGGCGCAATTGGCGGCCGATTTCCTCAAACGCGGCGCGCTCGCAGCCCCTATCCAGCGCAAAGGCTTTCAAAATCGCACGGAATACGGATTGACCCACCTTTATTGCAGCCTGATGGAGCGCGCCGTGCAGACCGGGTCCATCATCGCGCAAACGCTGGACGTACCGCTTTTTGGCGTGCCGGATTTGCACGAAGTTGGCGGCGTTTATTATGACGAAATTATCGACGGGGTCAGCAGCATCCGGATTGAGCACGGGTTAACGCCCGCTTACCTGCTGGAAAACTACCCCAGGCTCAACTTGTTGGAGCCCATTCCCGCCGAGGGCTGGTGGAAGGGCGGCAGGGAAGAACGGGCTGCGCGCGTGCCGCGCGCGCTGCGCATGCTTGATTTGCTTTTCGACAGGCACGGCAACACAGAAGATCGCGTCGGGGTGATTACGCATGGCGGTTTCTTTTTCTGCTTCTTCCGGGCAATTTTTGGATTAGACCTGGATGAAACAAACCAGCATCTACTTCCTTATCAGGTCGAGCTCAACAACTGCGCGATCACGCGCTTCTCCATTCAGGAAGCGCGCTACCTGCTGGTCTACCATAACCGCACGGATTTTCTTCCGGATGATATGGTGACCTGAGCACGATAGCATCGCAACTATGAAGTTCAGACGCACAAATTATCTTTCAATCTCTGATAGAATTGCGGAAGTATCCCCGACAAGATCGCTCCAACACAAATTTAGAGACGCAGCTTAACGGGGGACGGAGAAGAAATGCCAGTTTATATAAATATCCTCATCATCGCGGTCCTGTTTTACTTCAATGGGATATTCGCAATGTACGAAATCGCTATGGTTTCCGCTCGGAAGACGCGTCTGCTCCAGCGCAGTGAAGACGGCAACCGCGGCGCCAGCGACTCGCTGGAACTGCTCAAGGACCCGAACCAGCAATATCTCTCGACCATCCAGATTATGATCACCATGATAGACACGCTGGCTGGCGGTATCGGCGGCGCAATGTTGGCTAGCCCTGTCGCGGACCTTCTGAGGAAGATTGACTGGCTGGCACCCGCTGCGGACACGGTCGCGCTGATCCTTGTTGTTATTGTTATCACGTATTTTTCAATCGTGCTTGGAGAACTGATCCCCAAGCGGCTGGCGGTGAGCAAACCTGAAGATGTGGTCTGCCGGCTTTCCCCTGGAATCCGCACGATGACGCGCATTCTGCGCCCGCTTACCCAGCTGTTGGGCGCTTCTACGAACCTCGGCATCAAATTGCTGCGTATTGACACCCAGGCTGAGCCAAGCATCACCGAAGACGAAATCAGGGTATACATTGAGCAGGGGCGCGATATCGGGCTCATTGAACAGGCTGAATCGGATATGTTTTCTGGCGTGTTTCGGCTTGGCGACAGGCGCGTGGACGCATTGATGACGCCGCGCACCGACCTGGAATGGATTGACATCGAAGATGACCAGAATACGATTATTCACGCGCTGACGCACAGCGAGTATTCGCGCATTCCGGTGGGCAGAGGCGGCCTGGATGACGTGCTCGGGATTGTAAACATTAAGGAATTAGTGGGCGTGGACCTGACAAGACCCAGCTTCCGCCTGGTGGATTACATCCGTGAGCCGATGTTTGTCCCTGAAAATATGCAGGCGCTTAAGGTCTTTGAGCAATTTCGTGCAACCGGAACGCATCAAGCGCTGGTAATCGATGAGTACGGCGGCGTGCAGGGTATGGTCACGCTCTACGACGTTCTGGAAGCTATTGTGGGTGAAATTCCGCTTGATGCCGAAGACATGGAACAGGAAATTGTACAGCGGGCGGACGGGTCTTTCCTGCTGGACGGCATGCTTCCGGTGGATGAAATCAGAGAGCTTTTAGACCTGGACGAACTTCCGGAGGAAGAACGCGCGGGCTATCAGACCTTGAGCGGGTTTGTGATGAACCAGCTGGGGAGCATCCCCACGATTGGGCAGGCTTTCACCTGGAAGAATTACCGCTTCGAAGTCGTGGACATGGACGGACGTCGGGTTGACCGGGTCTTAGTCACATATATCCCCGAAGCTTCTGAGGAGGAGTAACCCCAAGCTATTTTTCCGGCGTCCAGCGGGTGTAGAGCGCGTGCGAGAGGATGTGCCCGGCGCTTTCTTCAAGGGTCACCAATTCGCCGCATTCCGCTTTACCCTTGCCTCCGGTAATGTCCCTCACCGCCTGCAGCGCCACCAGTGCGGAAGCAGAAATGGCGTAGGTAGTAAATACAATAAAGCTTGCCTTGGGGGAAAGAACCGCGCGGCAGGCTTCCACCAGTTCCGGCAGCTTTTTGAAAAAGTCCCACACCTGTCCCTGCGAACCCCTCCCAAACTTGGGCGGGTCCAGGATTAACCCCTCGTATTTGTTTGCGCGCCGGGCTTCGCGCTGCGTAAACTTGAGCGCGTCCTCGGCAATCCAGCGCACGGGTTTATTCTCGAGATCGGAGAGCTTGAGGTTGTAGCTGGCCCAGTTGAGGGCGTGTTTTGAGGAGTCTACGTGGGTCACTTCCGCGCCGGCTTTGGCAGCTGCCAGCGTGGCCAACCCTGAATAGCCGAAAAGATTGAGGACGCGCAGGGGGCGTTTTTCCGATTGGACGCGTTCCATAATCCAATCCCAGTGGCTGGCTTGCTCCGGAAAGACTCCGATATGGCGGGAGGTGCCCAACTGCAGCTGAAAAGTCAGGCTCTGGTAATGCATTTCCCAGGCTTTTTCCATTGGCTTGAGCTGCTGCCAGGAACCCCCGTATTCCTTGTTTTCCTCGCGCAAGACCGCATGTGCCTTCTGCCATTCCGCTGGGGGCAGGGTTTTTTTCCAGACAGCCTGCGGTTCCGGGCTGATTAACAGGTAGGGACCAAAACGTTCGAGGGTTTTTCCCTCGCCGCTGTCCAACAGGGCATATTCACGCCAGTTTTCAGAAGCCAGGAGCTTAATTTCAGGAAGAGAAAAATTAAATGTGGGCATAGTTCACCATTAAAACCAACGGATAAGAAAACTTGTCAGAAACTCGACCAAGAGACCCAAGGAGACTGCTTTTTCCAGCGGGACGTGCAGGGGCAGGCGGTTTGCGGAGGGAACTGCCTCGCGGTTGGGTTTGAACAGATTTGGAATAAGCAAAATCCCAGCACAGACCAGAATAAAAATCACCGCGCGCAAAGGCAGGACCCGCAGGAAAAAAAACAGGATGATGCCGCTTAGCAAGCCCGCGCCAGCAAAAACCACGATTAGAAAATGCACAGCCCGGGCGCTGATATTCAGGACGGTTTGACGGGCAGGCACTTCTTTCAGGGCTCTTAGCCCGGCTTGTTCGTGCGTGATTTCTCCAATAAGGCTGAGAAAAACTACCATCAGAAAAAGAAAGAGCAATTCGCTATTTAGGTGGGGTTGAAAGGCAAGGTATCCGGACAGCGAAAGCGCCGGCGCGAGCAGCCAGCTGTGACCGGCCAGGTCCAGCATGGATATTCCGTGCATGCGTGTGCCGCGCGACGAATACAGAAATCCGAAGCTTAGCAGTACCAGACCGACCAAAACAAGACGCCAATCCAGCAGCCAGAAAAGCAGCAGCGAGATGACTGCCGCCGCGCAAGCCGCCAGGCGAGCCTCCGCGCTCGATATCTTGCCTTGCGCGATTGGATTTGGCGGGGATTTGGTGTCGCTGAAAGTATCCGCAGGCGCGTCTGCCACCTGATTGAAGATGAAAGTGAAAGCGACAGCAAAGAAGTTCGCGGCGCACACCAGCAAGAAACGCGCGCCAAATTCGCCTTGCGCAGCGGCGATGCCAAGCAGACTGTAAGCCAGCACGAAAAAGAAGTAATCTTTTGGCCGGGTGAGCTGCAGGAAAGACTGGACGCGTTTGGTCATGCCAAAAGTATACCCGCTAATGCCGCGCTGGAAGGCGCCTTAAATCCTTAGGACATTTCTATTTAGCCTTAAAAGAGCCTTGACAAGCCTTGACAGAGCTGTCTGATTTGTACTCAATTACTATGTTTATATTTACAACAGCAATGGAAAATTAACTAACAAACCACATCAATAAGCATTAATAAAAATATTGCCACTATCTTGGGGAAGCTCATTTCGCCCTGCCAGTGGTTGAACAGTTTTAAATTACATGTTCTTTTTTTAAGAACTCAACGCATTTTGGTATAACAAAATCAGGAACAATATCATATTTATTGAAGTCAAGGTAAAATATATAGTCATTTTCAATATGAAATTGCTCATCAATATATTTAAGTAATGGATCATCACTCATTCTTGATCTTAAATTCGTTACTGCAAGTAAAACCCTAAATACTTGAAGCCGAAAATATTCGTTTTGTTCGCCCATAAACAAACTAACTAAATTAGTTTTGTTAAATATGTTATTTTTGTAACTTTGATAAGTAAAATCAGGGATAAATGTTTTGATCAGTTCTTCCCCAAGCAAAATATCTACTGTGCTAATTTCTGTCTCGTCAAAATAAGTTGGTTTATCCTGACAATGCAACAGGCATGAAAGAAGATTGTAAGCTATTTCCTGAGAATGATCTTTTTGGATATATTCAAAGAGTTTTCGTAAACTTGTAATTCGATGAACTTTATTTAGTGCTTCATTTTTTGCATTTTCTGCCAAAAAAATTGGGAGTGATTTTATATCATTTTCTGTGATTTCCATTTCACAAATTTCACCATCATTATTTCTGAAGAAACTAGCTGTAACAAATTGCCCATTAGGCTTATTATTAATTACAAAATCTATTATTGGCTGGAAGTCATGAGTTAGCATCAAGACAGTTTTCTTGAAGAAACTTTTCTTTTTGGTAGTATTCATGAAAAGCCGATTAATAATCGCATATTTTTTATTGCTGTCAAATGATGAAATTGGATCATCCAAAATAATAAGGTCAGGGTTTTGACTAAGGGCATAATGCATAAATAGGACCAGGGCAAAAGCGTTTCTCTCGCCCCAGCTTAAGTGCAATTTGATATTTTCTACCTGTATTGAGTCTCTATTCTTTGATAAATATCTCAATAATGTCCTAGTTGTGTTCTCTGCTTCGTGTTTGATTTCCAAGGAATAATTAATACCAGACATAAATAGAAAGTCGTTAATATCCTTAACAGCGTTATTAGTAGCTGATCCAATCAAACTTTTGAGTTGACCTATATCAGTTTTAAGGATATCAGTCTCTTTCAAAATCAATTCTATTCTTTGATTGATTGAGTCAACAATTTCTTTAACTTTATCGTTATTGAAAATAATTAGATTTGATGAATCAATCCTTAAACTTTTTAGTTGCTCGTCTAATTTTGATATATCTTCACTTTTTATATTGAACGAATTGAACTCTAATACTTTCTTTATTTTATCTACAAGAAAACTAAGATCATCATAAAAACGCTTAATCCAAAGATTAATGGTTTGCTCGTCTTCGGTTTCCTTTATACAACGATACAAAACTTCACTTTTGCTTTCATCCATATACTCTTTCACAGCATCAAAATATGAAATCATCTCTTTAATATTTTTTACGTTAGATTTTGTATATGATGAAGTAAATAAAGCCTTTTCATTCTCATACTCATTATCTAGAACAGTTGTACAAAAGGGACAAATATTATTATCGTCGTACTTTGATCCATCATTTTTCCAACCAACCCAATCCACATTGTAATCTTTATCCATTAATGGCTGGAATTTTTTAATTTGGTCGGGTAGTTTGAATATACTCTCTGTACTCGTTAAACTTTTTATTAATCCTGTTTGCTTTAATTCATTCGATTTTGTTAACGTAAATTTGGATAAAACAGATTGTCCTATAGTTAATAGTTTAGCTAAATCTTGATTTGTACTAGTATCGATATGAATATCTTTTAGTCTCTCATTGATTGATTTCTGTTGCTCTTCATACTCGGGAGTTTTAATAAATACATCAAATGCGTCCTGTATTACTTCGCTCTCTTTAAAAACAATCGTATTTACAAACTCTTCGTTAAATAACAACACTTTGTTTATACTTTCAGAAAATTTTCCGGAGGGCGCAATTTCGCCATCAAATGGTCTCAGTACTGACAGGTCTTCGTTTTTTGAAATAAGTTCAATCGCTTTTGCAATTGTTGATTTTCCAGTTCCATTCAATGCATAGAAAATATTTAAACGGTCCTTAATAAGATGAATGTTAGCTAAAGTAACATTATTACAATTATTTATTTCTATGTTTATCATCGCATTATATCCTCTAACTTCGTGATGATTTCTCTGAATTCTAACATGTTAAATCCTTAGTCTAGGCTGCTTTGGCTGGAATGGGTTTAGAATATACGGACATAAATCGTCGGAGGACAGCAGATGGATTTTGACAAGATTATCGACCGCAGAAATACGGAGAGTATTAAGTGGAAGTACTTCCCGGAGGATGTTCTGCCACTGTGGGTGGCGGATATGGATTTTCAGAGCCCGCCTGAAGTGATTAACGCGCTGCATCAGCGCATTGACCACGGAATCTTTGGCTACGGCATCCCGCCTGTAGACCTGGCGGAAATCGTGGTGAATTATATCTCCCGGCAATTTCATTGGAAACCGCTCCCTTCCCAAGTGAGCTACGTCCCAGGAGTTGTGACAGGTTTCAACCTTGCCATCCGCGCTTTTTGCGAACCAGGCACATCGGTCCTGTTCCACACGCCCGCTTACCCGCCTTTCTTTAGCGCGCCCCAATCCGCAAAGCTGCCGTTTGTCACGAACCCCCTTCTGCGCGGCGCCGATGGCGCGTACAGCATCGACTTTGAGCGCTTTGAAGCCCAAATTGTCTCTGAACGCGTCAGCGTGTTCATCCTGTGCAACCCGCAGAACCCTACCGGTCGGGTGTTCACGCGCGAGGAACTGACCAGGCTGGCGGAGATTTGCCTGCGCCATAAGGTGCTCATCTGCTCCGATGAAATCCACTGCGATATTGTGTACGACGGCAGGCAGCATATTCCTATTGCCTCGCTCGACCCCGAAGTGGCGAATAGCACTCTGACGCTGATGGCTCCCAGCAAAACCTACAATATCGCCGGCCTGTACGCTTCGGTCGCGGTGATCAGCAACCCGGAGTTGGCGCGCAGATTTTACGAGTTCAAAGCCGGGTTGGTCAGTGGACCAGACCTGCTGGCGCTGACTGCCGCCCGGGCTGCATATCTTTACGGCGAAGACTGGCTGCAGGATTTACTTGTGTACCTGCAAGGCAACCGAGATTTCTTGGCGGATACACTTGCAAAGGATTTTCCCGGCGTGGAAATGCACAAACCTGAGGGGACGTTCCTGGCCTGGTTGGACTGCCGCGGCCTGGACCTGCCAACTGAGCCGCAAAAATTCTTCCAGGAACACGCCAAGGTAGGTCTCAATAGCGGTGTGGACTACGGCCCGGAGGGGCTTGGTTTTGTACGCCTGAACTTTGGCACCCAGCGGGCGCTATTACAGGAAGCGCTGGAAAGGATGGCTGCTGCTTTAAAAACGCGCTAAGACCGCAGTTTCTCAGAAAGAAGAAAAAGACCGGGAGACCGGTCTTTTTGTAGGGCATGATGTGCGTAGTTACTTTTCAAGTATCACTACATTGGCGGCTTGTTTTCCTTTTGGGCCGTCTTCAATTGAGAATTCTACCTGTTGACCTTCTCTGAGACGTTTGTAACTATCCATTGCAATAGCGGAAAAATGAACGAAAATATCTTCGCCAGTTTCCTGACCGATGAAACCGTACCCCCTGGGGGCGCTGAACCATTTAATGGTACCAACCAAACGTTCTGACATTCTTTCTCCCATTTCTTTCAAAAAACCAAAAACAATTGTTTAATAAAATTTAGCACGCCCCCCGTTTTCTGTCAAGATTACCATAAATATTCAGCGGGAAAACGGGGAGGAGATGTGTTCAGTCTATTGAACCGAATAGTATGCGCTTAAAGAAGTTTCGAGCATGTCGCAAGTGTGATAAAACTATGAACTAGAAGGCGTCTTCTTTTTTGCCACTCAACCCTGCCAATTATGTGTGTTTGGCAGAGTAATCCGTTTTACGGAAACTGAAATGACCATCAATGACCCGCGCTACCTGAAGAAATACCAATACCGCGACTCCGCCAACCTCAGCTCGCGTATCACCATTCACATGCTCTACAGCACCGGCAAGCAGACCTGGGCTGATTATGTTTTTGAGCAACTGCAGCCCTTAGCAGGAGAAAGTATCCTTGAACTGGGCTGCGGGCATGCCGCCCAGTGGCAAATCAACCTTCAGCGTTTGCCGGCCGGCATCCAGCTGATCTTATCTGATTTGTCCATTGGTATGGTGAGAGAAGCGCGTAAAGCGCTGCTGCCAGCGGGAGAGGCAGCTTTCCTCAACCAGGAGGCGCAAACGCTTGCCTTCCCCGAACACGTATTTGATGTTGTCATGGCAAACCACATGCTGTATCATGTGCCTTCGCCAAGCCGCGCGCTACAGGAAGCTGCCAGGGTGCTCAAACCCGGGGGCAGGTTGATTGCCGCCACGAACGGCGGAAAGCACATGACAGAATTGGACATCTTGCTGAAAGAATTTGAACCGCGCTTTGAAGCCGAAACTGCCATGAGCCGCCCTTTCAGCCTGGAAAACGGTCGGGAGCAGATTGAACCTTATTTTGGGAGCGTGGAATTAATCCCTTACGAAAGCGATCTGTGGGTGACCGATGCTGAACCTTTGGCGGACTATGTGTTTAGCACCCCGACCGGACAGATTTGGTTTTGCAAGGATCAATTTGGGGATATGGCCGCGTTCTTTCAGCGCAAGATTGACCGGAACGGCGGGATTTTCATCCACAAGTCAAGCGGTATCTTCCGGGCGACTGAACCCAGGAAATAGTTTCGCGCTATCTAAACCTCGCTCTCAGCGGATTCCCATTACAAGCAGGACTGCCACCGCAAGCACTGCGCAATAGAGCGCGAAGGGCAGCATGCTGCGGGTCTTGAGGAACGCAAGGAACCAGCGGATCACAAAATACCCGACCAGCCCGGCAACGACAAAACCAATGAGCACCAGGGGCAGGAAGCTCGCCAAGCCAGGCACGCTAAAAAGATCCTTCAGCGCCATCACGCCCGCGGCGGTCATAATCGGGATAGCCAGCAGGAACGAGAAACGCGCGGCATCCTGACGCTTGAGCCCGCGGAAAAGGCCGCCAGAAATGGTGGCGCCGGAACGGGAAATCCCGGGGAAGATCGATAGGGCTTGGAATAAACCAATAATCAGACTATCCAGCCAGGTAAGCTGCGCGGTTTCGCGGGTCTTTTTAGAGAGCACCTCGCTCAGGGTTAGCAGTACAGCCGTGACAAAGAGCATCACAGCAGTCAGTTTCGGGTCGGAAAAAGCGGCTTCAACCTGGTCCTTTAGCAGCAAGCCAGCCAAACCCGCCGGAATCGTTGCCAGGATGACAAGCCAGCCAAGCCTGCTGTTCGCCTCCGCGAAGGGTTGGCGCGAGCGGATGCCGGCTGCCCAGGCTTTGAGGATGGCGAGCAGGTCTTTCCAGAAGTAAGCAATGACCGCGGCTAAAGTGCCGAGCTGGACGAGCACGTCAAAAACGAAGGCTTGAGTCGGGTCGAGCTTCCAGTTAAGCAGGAAAGGCACCAGTACCAGGTGCGCTGAAGAAGAGACCGGTAAAAATTCTGTCAGCCCCTGCACAATGCCGAGGATTAGCGCTTGGATTGCTGTCATTATTCCGTCTCCTTAATGCTTAGCTGCGCCAGTTTTTGCTGCGCGAACTGTTCAAAATTGCCGTCAATAATCGCCGCGCGCATGTCCCGGGTAAGCTGTACAAGGGTGTAGAGGTTGTGGATGGAAAGCAGCGTGGCTGCCAGCATTTCCTTTGCGTTCACCAAATGGCGCAGGTAAGCCCGGCTAAAATGCCGGCAGGTGTAGCAGCCGCATTCAGAGTCCACCGGGAGCTCATCCCGCGCAAAGCTGGCGTTCATCAGGTTCAGCCGTCCGTGCATGGTCATCGCGCTGTTGTGGCGCGCCAGCCGTGTGGGAAGCACGCAATCAAAGATGTCCACGCCGCGCCGCACGCTTTCGATGAGGTCTTCCGGCGTGCCGACGCCCATCAGGTAACGGGGTTTATTCGCGGGCAGGATGTTGTTCACTTCCGCTATGGTCCGGTACATATCTGGTTTGGACTCGCCAACCGAAAGCCCGCCGATAGCATGCCCCGGAAAGTCCATCGCGCTGATTTCCCGCGCGGATTCAGCGCGCAAATCGGAAAAGACGCCGCCCTGCACAATCCCAAACAGAGCCTGGTCGTCCCGACGTTTGGCTTCCAGGCAGCGCCTGGCCCAGGCGTGGGTGCGGTGCATCGCAAGCCGGGAGTAATCGTAATCCGTGGGAACGGCGCATTCGTCGAAGGCCATGACAATATCCGCGCCCAGGTTTTCCTGGATGCGCATAGATATCTCAGGACTTAGGCGTTTCAGCGAGCCGTCTATATGGGACTTGAAAGTGACGCCGTCCTCGTCAATTTTACGCGTCTTGGTCAACGAAAAAACCTGGAAACCGCCTGAGTCTGTCAGGATGGGCTTGTTCCAGTGCATAAAGCTGTGCAAACCGCCCATTTCCGCCACCAGTTCATCCCCAGGCCGCAGAAAGAGATGGTAAGTGTTCGCGAGGACCATTTGCGCACCTAAATCCTCGACTTGCGCCGGGGTAAGTGATTTCACGGTTGCCTGGGTACCGACCGGCGCGAAAACGGGCGTGCTGAGCGCGCCGTGAGGTGTGGTAAAGGTTCCGGCGCGCGCGCTCCCATCGGCGGCGTCGAGCGTCCATTCAAAAGCGGTCATTTAGCTTCCTTCAAAACGGTTTAAACAATCCTTCAGCATGCGGTGTGCATCGTGTTGACCTGATGTTTGGTTCATACCATTCTTTTCAATTGGTAATTTAAGATATTCTGAAATTTTACCTGATAATCCTAAGGCTGGATGCCGCGGGATGTTTTTTCGCTTGTAAGGTTTTTTGCGGGGGGTTATACTTAGCTGTAGTGGATATCAATAGCTACTCAACCTGGTTGGAAATAGACCTGAACGCCATCCGCAACAACGTTGCCAGAATTAAAGACCTGACGGGCGTGGAAGTGATGGCGGTTATCAAAGCCAACGGCTACGGCCACGGCGCCCGCCCGGCCGCGCAGGCTGCTGTCCAAGGCGGAGCGACCTGGTGCGGTGTGGCGCGCATCGAAGAAGCCCTGGCGCTGCGGCGGGCTGGTATTTCCTGTAAATTGCTCGTTCTGGGATACACGCCGCCCTCCAAAATTCCCGAGGCGATTGACCAGCAAATTGTGGTCTCGCTTTTTGATCCGGACCTGGCGCAAAGCTATCTCGATTTCGCGCGCATTAACGGCGGCATTCTGAAAGCGCATGTCAAGGTGGAAACCGGTATGGGCAGGCTGGGTATGCTGCCCAAAGACGTTGCACCGTTTCTAAAATCCTTACGGGGCAGCCCTATCAGCGTTGAAGGCATCTTCACGCATTTCGCCCAGGCGGATGAACCGCAGTCAGACTATACCCACAAACAAATCAAACGTTTCAATCAGCTGCTTGCCCAATTGGAAAGCGCTGATCTGAAGCCCCAAATTGTCCACGCCGCAAATTCGGCGGCTGTCTTCAACTTCCCCGAAGCCTGGTACGATCTGGTCCGCCCGGGCGACGCGATCTTTGGCATGGCGCCCTCCACTCAAACCCTGCTTGGTCCGGATTATTTGCCGGCGCTCTCGTGGAAAGCCCGCCTGATTTCGGTGCGGACCTACCCGGCGGGCAGCGGCATCAGTTACGGCTCAAAATACGTTACCTCTGCCAGCGAACGGATTGGGGTGATGCCGATTGGCTACGGCGACGGCTTCCGGCGCATAGATAACCAGGAGGTACTGGTTGGCGGCAAACGCGTCAGAGTGGTCGGCAGGGTTTGCATGGACCAATGCATGCTGCAGTTGGACGCCGTCCCGGAAGCTAAAGTTGGCGACGAAGTCGTTCTTATCGGCACGCAGGACAGCGAGACTATCAGCGTGGATGAGGTTGCGGCGCGCTGGTCCACGATTAACTACGAAGTTGTGTGCGGATTGGCGGACAGGCTTCCCAGGATTTACCTCGAATGAATCCGCGTTTCATCAACGCTGAATTTCACTGCCATACCCGCTACTCGCCAGACAGCCTGATGAGTATCGAAGCCCTGCTGCTCGCCTGCCGGAAAAAGGGCATTGATAAGGTAGCGGTGACCGACCACAACCGCCTGGAAGGCGCGCTGAAGGCGCATGAAATGGCTCCAGGCCAGGTCATTGTGGGTGAAGAAATCCAGACCAGCCAAGGCGAGATATTGGCGTACTTCCTGAGCGAGGAAATTCCAGCGGGCTTGGAGCCAGAAGAAGTTATGCGCCGGCTGCGTGCACAAAACGCTTTCATCAGCGTGGCGCATCCTTTCGATCCTTACCGCGGCTCCCATTGGCAAAAAGGGACTCTGGAAAGTTTGGCGCCGCAATTGGACGGCATCGAAGTCTTCAATGCCCGCTGCGTGAACGGCGCATTCAACCACCAGGCGCGGGCATTCGCGCGCGACTTTGGCATTCCCGAAATGGTCGGTTCCGACGCGCACAGCACGTTTGAGCTGGGCAGAGCGGTGCTGCGCCTTCCCGAGTTTAACAGCGCGGATGAGCTGCGGGCGGCTCTGGGCAGCTCCCAACAAAAAACACGCCTTTCAGGCAGCTACGTACATCTTATCTCAACCTGGGCAAAACTGGTAAAAAGCGTCATCAAGGACGAGTGATTATCTAAAGACCTAAAAGACCTGGTGAAACCAGGTCTTTTTTGTGTTATTTAAGCAGTGTTACGATAAGCCAGATGGCAAGCGTAAGGAAGATGGCTGCCATTCCCAGCTTGACCGACGCAGCATGTTTCTTAAGGAAAGCGGAAAGCTGCCTGGATGTTGTGCCGTAGTACGCCAGAATGAATACCACTACCAGCGGGATAATGAACATCAGGTTGTAAAGCAGCAGGTACCCGATGGCTTTGCCGCGCAGTTCAGGCACGCTGCTCATGAAGATAATGGTCGGTAAGTAAATCTGACCTGTGCATGCCAGCTCCAGCAGGGAGATGAGCACGCCGCTGACGAAAGCGCCAAGCGCATAACCTCCAATTTTTTTACTGTCGTGGATGGCAGCGTTGATGCGTTTGCGCAGCGCTTTGGGCAAATTGAGAGACATGTCTTCCAGTTCGCCTTTGCGTGCCTTAAAATAATCCTTGATACTGAATACTGCCAATACGAGACACAAAAGCGCGGTGAGCGCGTACACAACGCTGCTGATAATAGCCAGCATGCCTTTGACAAGGTCAAGCACCTTGTAAAAACCCAGACCGACCAGCAAGTAGGTGAGAAACACACCAACGGTAAAGCTGATACCTGTGAAGATGACTTCCTTGCCTTTGCGTCCGCTTAGGGTGAGGTAAGAAATAAAGAACACGATGGTGGCAAAGGCGCAGGGGTTAAGGCCGTCTACCAGCCCGGCAAACAGGATTGCAAGCCAGCCGGCTGACTGCAAGCGCGCGCTGAGAGAACTGGAACCCTGGTTTGCATCAAACGCGTCCCAGAAGCGCGGTGAGCCGGTAGCGCTCAGGTTCTGAAGGACGGGCTCCAGATTTTGCGATGTAATTTCGCCCTCGCCAATCCAGGCCTGGTCTCCGATGAACAGCGCCGGAACCTTAAGGTCGGCGCTGCGGCCGGTTCGTTCCCCCATCCAGTTAGCGAGGGGCGTGTTCTCGTATATGTTAAATTCTTCGACGACCAACTGCGGAAAGAGAGCGCGCAGATAGTTGATGTCCGTGTCTGCGCGGTTGCATTCTTTGCATCCGACCTGGTAGAAGTAAGCGGCGTAAATCGGGGAGTCAACCTGGCATGCTTCCGGGTTGGCAGTCGTGCAAGCTTCCAACTCCGCGCTGGCATCCGCAGGCGGCACAGAGACCAGCAACTCCGGGTCAACGCCGGGGATCTCCGGGAAAGCGATGCCGCTGCCCGCGATACCATCCTTGATAATCTCCGCAAGGTTTTCGTTATTTGAAGCTTCACCGATAAGTATCTTATCCCCTAACACCACCGTCGGGAGGCCGCGCTGTTCAGGTTTCACCTGGTAGGCTTCTTCCACGGCCAGTAAGGCCCGGTAGTAGTCCGGATTTCCGAGTTCAAGCAGGCGCATGTCAATCTGTCCAGGGTTCTCAGCCTGTAATGGCTCCAGAATGTTCGTCAGGATGTCCAGGCAGTGGCTGCAGGTATTGGCATAGAAGAAATATCCATGCACCTTGGCGCTGGTCAGATCTTCGGTAGGATTGATGACTTCCGGACCAAGCCCCTGGGGGTTCGTGGCACGGGCTGCCGCTGTCTGAGGGAGCAGAAAGCCAAAGAAGGTAAGCAGGGATAAGAGAAGTGAAATGGTGAATGCGTGTTTTCTAAGCGGTCTCATTGCATCTCGTGGTTTCGTGGATGTTTGCCCTTGCGCGTATCGGTGTGCGTACCTGGAACGCGCGCAAGGAGCACCAGGCGTTATTTTAACACAGCCCCGCGCTAAAAAAAGACTGCCGCGGGGCAGTCAGACAAAAACTTAGTAAATTCATAAAAAAGTAGTTCAGACGATTTCTACCCGGTCTAACGGGAAACGGCTCTTGGCAAAGGCTTCGGAAAGCATTTGTTTGCCTTCGTCTGTGATGCCGGTGAGCAGCAGGCGCAGATAAAAACTGCCATCCTCGGCAGTTGTGTGCACAGTGCGGATGATGTTCCCATTTGCCGCGGAAACCAAGCCGGCAAAGTACGCTAGCCCACCAGGGCGATTGGCGGTGTTCGACCCCGAAAGTTCCACGGTAATCCATCCCAGCCCCATACGGGAGATACCCACCAGGTCCAGCGCGGATTCAAGCTGCGTCAGGGAGATGGACCCCCCACCGACCGCTGAATAAAGGTCATCCAGGCTGGCGCACGCCATCAGTCCCAGAAGCTGCTCCGTCCGGTTGTGTGCCAGCGCAGAAACGTCCTCCAACGCCAGAATGCCTCGTTTCGCCAGCAGCGGATGAATCAGGGCTTTGCCTTTTTGGCTGGCTTCCTTAAGCGCTGCTCTTGCAAGCACGATGCGCAGGCGGCGCGCGGTGGAGACGTCGCAGTGATCCAGCCACTCTGGTTTTGGGGCCAAATGCGGACCGGTGCTGATGACTTCCACCACGTCGCCCGGGGAAAGCGTATCGTAAAGGTGGCGTTCCTCGCCGTTCACCAACACTTTGCTGATTTTGTCGAGGTAGAACTCCTGAATTGCGGCAACGCCGTCCAGGACAGTACCGCCTTCCTGCAGGAAGCGGGTGCCGCCGTAGGGCGTGAGGATTTGAACCGGGCGATACTGGCTAATGTCCTTGTTATGGTTTACGGCATAGATAACGCCCCAAGTGTTTTCGCCTTCCATCTCTTCCGTAGTAATCGCGACTTCCACCGCGCCTACGCCCGGCTGCCAGGTGGTAACCTGCAGCGCACGGTAGCCGTTCTGTGGGGAGGCGATGTAGTCATCAAAGCGGTCCTGGTCCAGATTTTTGCTGAAGTAGCGATTCACACGAGAAAGCAGCCGGTAACAGGCTGCTTCGTCGTTTTCTCGCACGATCATCCGAAAGCTGACGATGTCGTTCACCGCGGAAAAATCTTCCAGGGAAGTGCGGCGGGCGCGCGCCATGCGCTGCAGCTTGTCCCAGGCCTGCCAATAGCCGTTGACCGTAAAGCGGATCGCGCCGTCCAGGCCTTCAGCGTCCATCAGACGGCCCAGCTCGCCCAGGTGATAGCGGATGAAGTTCAGGTTTAAGCGCGGGTCGCGGTCAATTTTGGCTTTTACTGTGTCATAGGATTCTGGCTCGGCGTAGGGGAAAGCCATATCCTCAATCCATCGGCGCCAGCGGTAACAGTTGAGGATGCCCGCCAGTTTACCGTAGGAGCGGATGGCTTCGCTAGCCTTCTGGCACTGCTTGGCGGCGGACATGAATTGCAGCGTCATCATATTATGGCTTTTATCCGCCAGCTTGACCACAAACACCGCGGGGTCGCGGAACATGGCAATTTTGCGCAGCGTTTCCAGTTCCCGCGTACTTCCGTCGCGCGGGTTGCTCATTTTGGTCACGCCGTCAATAATATGGGCGATTTCATCGCCTAATTCGCTCGGGAAAAGGGATTTGATCTTGTCAAGGCTTTCACCGGTATCTTCGATGGTGTCGTGGAGGAGGGCGGCAATCGTCCAGGATTCCTTGTGGACCAGGTTGTCCACAAAGCCGGCTACCCAACCGCAATGGGTTTCAAAATAGGGCTCACCGGAAAGGCGCAACTGCCCGCCGTGCACTTGTTTTCCCCATTCCCAGGCGCGCGCGATTGCCTCCGTCCGGGGGACAAACTGCTCCACATGGAACTCACCCAGGACGCGGGGACGAATTTCGGTGATGTTTTCGATCTCTACCATGGCTTACTTACCTTGCAAGGCGAGAAGAATAATATCCTTTAATTATAGCTTATTAGTCCTCAGAAAGGAAGTTTTGATGCAAAACTGCTTGTTTGGGCTTACAGAGTCACCACCAGGAAGAGATGCACGCAGGCAGCAGCGATCAGGATTATCCAGAAATAGTTCTTGCGGGTCTTGTGTCGGAAAACTTGCATGCCGAGCAAACCACCGGCCGCTCCTCCCAGGATACTCAGCCCGAGCAGCACTTTCTCCGGGATGCGCCACTGGTTCATGCGGGCGGCGTTTTTATCGAAACCGAAGAGCAGGAAGGTGAGGATGCTGAGGACGAGGAAGAGGTAGATCATGGGAAGGCTCCGTTGGATTTGGGTGCGGCAGGAATGCGCAGAAATATATCATAAGAGATATGCAGAAGCCTAATTATTGTAAATAAACATGCCGCAATCATAAAAACGAGAGTGGCAATAAGTCGAAGGGCGGTTATGCTAAATAGATCCGCGCACGGTCAGGAGACCGGCGCGATCTGAGAAATTGAACAATCCCCCGAAGGGCGGTTGTGGGGAATAACCCGCGCTCGGCATGTGCCCAGCACGAAGTGGATGGGTATCGTGAGACCGGCGCGGTCTGTGGCTCCGCCGTCTCTGCGAGTCCCCGTCGATGTTTTCCTGTAGTATCAGCCATTCAAAAAGGGGGCGCGGCAGTCTGCAGTTTGCTTTGGCATTTACCTCTATTTGTCAGACACAAAGGCAGATCGCCGCGTCGCTGCGCTCCTCGCGAAGACGAAATAGATTAATGCCCGGAAGGGCGGTTATGGGGAATAACCCGCGTGGGGCATGTGCCCACCACGAAGTGGATGGGTATTGTGAGACCGGCGCAATCTGGGTAGGACACCCAATTGGAAAACTAGCAGCGCGGGTTGGTGTAAACAGGGAATCCCATTCTCGCTTATCATTAACCCACAGCGAGCAGCCCATGCAAACAAACCCTTACCACATCCCCACCGCGCCGGCTGAAACCGAGCTCCAGGTGCTAAATTCCCGCTTTATCGCCAGCCTCAGCCCCGCCTTCAGCGTCGAGGAAGCGCGCGCCTTCCAAAAGAGCATCCGCCAGCGCTTTCCGGACGCGACCCACCACGTGCCGACTTTCGTCATCGGGCACGGCAACAGCGTCATCACGCACTGCTCGGATGATGGCGAGCCTTCCGGCACAGCCGGCAGGCCGGCGCTGGCTGTTTTGCAGGGCAGCGGTTTGGGGGACGCGGCCGTGGTGGTGACGCGCTACTTCGGCGGCACGCTGCTGGGCACCGGCGGACTGGTGAAGGCTTATGGGGACGCGGTGCGGGAGGTGCTCAAGCTGGTGCGTCGGGCTGTCAAGGTCCCGACCACCACTATAGGCCTGCAGCTCCCATACGCGCTGTTTGAACAGGTCCAGCGCCTGGCAGCCGCGCACGCCGGCGAGCAGCTGGAGAGCCAATTCCTGGCGGATGTGACGCTCATCCTGCGATTTCGCGACGAGCAGCTGGATGCTTTCCTTAAGCAGCTGTGCAACCTGAGCGCCGGGCAAATCCAACCGCTTGTGCTGGAACGCAACCCGGAGACCATTTTTCCGCTGGATTAAGCCACGCGATTTTCGCAATTTCCAACAGAACGCTGGCTTCACTCAAAAATATCAACTAAGGTTTTTATGAAGTTGCTGCCGCCTGGAAGCTGAGCGCCGGCAGCGTGACACACTTTCGGAAAATCAATTCAAACGCTGTTGAATGCTGTAGAGCCGGTGGTAAAGGCCTTCCCGGGCCAGCAGGTCGGCATGCGTGCCAATTTCGGTGATGGTGCTGCCTTCCAACACAGCAATCTGGTCAGCGTTGCGAACTGTCGAGAGGCGGTGGGCGATGATGATGGTGGTCCGGCCTTGAATGAGGTGCTCCACAGCTTCCTGGATGAGCATCTCGGTCTCCGTATCCACTGAGGAAGTGGCTTCATCCAGAATCAAAATCGGGCTGTTCTTTAAAAGCGCTCGGGCAATCGAGATGCGCTGTTTCTGCCCTCCGGAAAGTTTTACCCCGCGTTCGCCAATCATCGTATCGTAGCCGTCCGGCATGGCAGGGATGAATTCCTGCACATTGGCGATTTTGGCGGCAGTGAGCATTTCTTCTTCGCTGGCCTGCGGGTTGCCAAACAGGATGTTCTCGCGGATGCTGCCGTGGAACAGGACCACATCCTGCAGGACCATGCTGATTTGGCTGCGCAGTTCCTTTGTGTCCAGGCAGCGGATATCCACCTCATCCAGCGTTATGCGCCCGCCGCATACATCGTAAAAGCGGGGAATCAGGCTTGCCAGGGTGGATTTTCCCACGCCGGTCGGGCCTACCAGGGCGAGGGTGCTGCCGGCAGGGATGTCCAGCGTAATGTTCTTCAGAATGGTTTCCTGGGGGATGTAATGGAAGTTCACATTCTCAAAGCGCAGCGCGCCGCGCACAGGTTGGGGCAAAGGAACCGGCTGTTCGGGCTCGGTAATATCCGGGGTTTCGTTCAGAATTTCAGCCACGCGTTCAAAGCCGGCCATCGATTCCTGCACGGCTTCCCAGGCGTTGTTCAGGTTGCGCACAGGCTGGTAAAAGCTGTCCAGGTACAGGAAAAAAGCAACCAAATCCGCAATCTGCAGGGATCCTTTAAGCGCCAGGCGGCTGCCAAAGAAGATCACGATCAGCTGCCCAATCCCTGCGGCAAAGTCCAGGACAGGCGTGAAAATGGCCATGAGTTTAAGCGCCTTGAGATTTGAGCGCAGATAGTTCTCGATGCGCGTGCCCACTTGAAGCATGGCGATGTCTTCGTGCGCGAAGGCTTTTATTTCCCGGACGCCCGAGATGCTGTCGTTCAGCACCGCGTTCAGTTCGCCGAGTTCGCTTTGGCGGTATCGAAAGGCGGGGCGGACTAACTTCGCGTAGATTATTAATGTAAGCGCGATGATGGGGATAGGGATTAAGGTCAGCAGGGTTAAGCGCCAGCTGAGACTAAACAGGATGGCGGTGACCCCGATCAGCGTTACCGCGTTCACGAACACATCCGGCAAGGCATGCGCGATCATACGTTCGAACAACTCAGTGTCATTAATCACGCGGGACATCAACTGTCCGGTTTGTTTATCTTCGTAATAACGCAGCGAGAGGCGCTGCAGCTGTTGGTAGACCAGCTTGCGTGAGTCCGCCACCACGCCCCAGCCGGCGATATGCGCCTGAAAAGAGCGCACGAATTGCATGAAGCCGCGCGCGATAAAAACCAGCAGCGCGATGGCGCTCAGGCGGGTGATGGTATCCAGGGTGGTTTCAGCCAGCGCGGAGGAGGAACTCAGCGTGCTGATCAGCGTGCGGATCAGCCAGGGAATAATAAGCTGCGCCCCGACCAGACCAAGCATGGTGAGGATGGTCAGTAAAATGGAACGCACGTAGCGTTTGGCCAGGCTGAACAGGAGGGAATAGGGTTTCATTCTGTGTGGGCAGCCTGTGGATCGCGGGTGATTAAGACAGTGGCGCATCGACCGATGATGGGCAGCCTGAAGCCCCAGGCGCGCCGGAAAGCTTCATCTTCCATCCAGAAGAGTTCCGTGTTGGCATCCGCCCAGGAATTGATGAAGCCCCAGGGGGTCTGCAAGCCGCCGTGATTGGTGTGTTCCGGGTCAAAGGCAGCGAACAGCATGGTGTGGCCGGCAGTGGACTTGCTCTGGTTGTAGTTCCAGGCGCTTGCCCCGCGGTAAATGGCAGGCGCGCGGCCGCGGCGCCAGTAGAGGGTCACCAGCGCGGCCAGGTCGTCGTCATCCGGCAGGTTGCGCAGAATTTCCGGAGCGGTGTGCAGCAGGCGTGCGCGCACAGGCAGCCCGCGCGTGCGCGCCAGATAGTTCACGATATTGGCTTGCATCGGCGGCGTGACCGCCCAATTGGGCAGCACGCGGTAGAACCGGCCGCGCCACCACAGAGAGTTGACTTCCGCGGCCAAGTCTTTTGGTGCCAGGTCCGCTCCGCATAAAAGTTGCAGCGCGGCGGAAATGGCGTGCAGCGTGCAGTCGTTGCCTTTCTGCAGTGATTGAAAGCGCGCCAGTTCAGATTCGGGCAGGGATTTTAGAAAGCGTTTCTTCACACGCCAATTTTACATTGGTTTGGGCGGGAGGGGGGCTAATAATGCAATTTTCCAAACTGGAAGAAGTGCTCACTTACCGAGTTTTGGTGTCCTCTTCCACCTTTGTTTAGTTCCCGCTTTTCTTGCCCTATTACTACCGTTATAATTACTTGGACAGCCTGGTCTGTCATGTGAGAGTTCCTCCTTTTTTGTTGGCAAACTAATTATGGATGGAACTCTCCTTTTTGTGTGCTTTTTCCTGCTATAGTCAAATTTGATACTGTAACCAAACATTCGCGAGGGTGTTGAAAATGTCCAGAACAATAAAAAAGGAACAACTTTATATTCAAGAAGAACACAATATGTTCATAAACCCCTCCCCTTTGATTCCCCTCCCCAGCGTCTCGTTTCAGTGTAAAACTTTCCGCACGATGCTGGTGAGGGGAAAGATGTTTGCAGGCGGAGGCGGCCGCCCCCGCCTGCAAAAGAACCTCCCTCTCCCAGCAGATTGACGCTAAAAAACGAACGAGATTTGGAGCTAGGAGAGGACAGGGTGAGGGCAGATTTAAATTCTTAACTTTGAAAAATTTGGATGTAATCGATTAACCAATGTTTTTCTACACCCTCATACGTGCGTTTTGACAGTTCCGCTCCTTCATGGTATTTTTAACGCGCACATTCACAATCCAATTTGAGGTAACCCGATGCCCGGAAGCCAGGGTGTAAAGGTGGAAGCTGGTGCAAGTCCAGCGCTGTACCGCAACTGTAAGTCGTAAGATAAGCCAGGAAGCCTGCCTCAATCAGTCCCTTTGCGACCTTCTCGGATTAAGAAGGTGGGTATGCCATTTCAGCACCGACAATAACCCAACCCTAATTCGAGTTGGGTTATTTTTTTGGAGGATGCTATGAAAAAAACTACCCGACTAATACTTTTCCTTTTTATTATTGTGCTTTCCGCTTGCAGTGCAGCGCCAGCCGCCCAAGCTCCTGCGGAGACAATGCCCGCAACTGAATTGCGTGCTTTCCCGATTCGTTTCGCGCAGCATTTCACATTGGAATACAGCGACGGCTACAAAAAGTTGACCGTCTTGCAGCCTTGGGCAGGCGCAAGCGAACCATTGACCTACCTGCTAGTTCCGCGCGGAGAGGCTGCGCCCGCAGACGCGGGAGACGCGCTGGTGATCGAAACACCCGTGCGCAGTTTTGTGGCCATGTCCACCACGTACTACCCTTTTTTGGAGAAGTTTGGAAAACTGGACGCGCTTGTAGCGGTTGACGACGCGACTTACGCCTATAACCCGCAGGTGCGCGCCCGAGCTGCGGATGGCAGCCTCGCGTTGGTCGGGGGCGGCGCGAGCGGCGGCAGCGTGAATGTGGAAAAGCTGCTGGAACTGAACCCGGACCTGATTATGACCAGCGCCAGCGGCTCGCCGGAGCTGGACGCTCATCCCAAGCTGTTGGAAGCCAGCCTGCCTGTGGTGATTAATTCCGATTACCTGGAGCAAAGCCCGTTGGGCAGGGCTGAATGGGGCATTTTTATTGCCGCCTTTTTTGACCTGGAGGAACAAGCCGCTCAGGACTTTGACGCGCTGGTGCAGCGCTACGAAGCAGCGAAAAAACTTACTGAAGCGCTCCCGGAAAAGGTAAGCGTCTTTACCAACACCGATTACCAGGGCACCTGGTACGTCCCCGGCGGCGAGAGCTACGCGGCGCTTTTACTAAAGGATGCCGGCGCGCGCTATGTATTCGGGGACCAGCCTGGCTATGGCGCCGCGCCGCTGGCCTTTGAAGCAGTTTTTGACGCTGCTAAAGATGCTGACTTCTGGTTGAACGTCGGCTTTGCCTCCGACTTGGACAGTCTGCTTGCGATGGATACCCGCTACGCCGAATTCAAAGCGTTCGCGCAGGGCAACGTGTATAACTACAACGCGCGCGTGACCGATGCAGGCGGCTCTGATTACTTCGAGAGCGGCGTGGCAAATCCGGATATTATCCTCAAGGATTTAATCCGCATCTTTTACCCGGACCTGCTGCCCGAGCATGCGCTTTATTACTACCAGCAGTTAAACTGAACCTGTCATGCTCGCCCGACCGGAACCCAAGCGCACTCCCAGCAAGCCGACCACAAACGGCTGGTTAATCGCGCTGTTCGTGTTGATTTTAGCTGCGGCATTGGTGCTGAGCCTCAGCCTGGGTTCGGTTTCCATTCCAATTAAACAGGTTTTTGGGATTCTGTTTGGAAAGCCCGCCCTGAAGGAGAGCTGGACAACCATTGTACTGAACTTTCGGCTGACCAAGGCACTCACGGCGGTACTCACCGGGGCCGCGCTTTCGGTGGCCGGCTTGCAAATGCAAACCATGTTCCGCAACCCGCTGGCGGACCCTTTTATCCTCGGGATTAACTCCGGCGCGAGCTTAGGCGTGGCGTTGGCGGTGCTGGCAATTGGCACTACTGGCAGCATCCTGCTGGCGGGTATCAGCACAGCCGGGGACCTGGGGCTCGCGTTGGCTGCCTCCATCGGAGCCGGGTTGGTGCTGGGCTTGATTTTGCTGGTCGGGCGGCGCGTAAAAAACCCGACCACGCTATTAATCCTGGGCTTGATGTTCGGTTACGCCGCCAGCGCGGTGACCAGCCTCTTGATTTACTTCAGCTTGCCCGAAAGGATACAGGCTTATACTGTCTGGTCCTATGGTTCGTTCAGCGGCGTCACCTGGAGCCAACTCAGGGTGATGGCGCCGGTTATCCTTGTCGGGCTCGCGTTGACGGTCTTTTTGCCAAAGCCGCTCAACGCGCTCCTTCTGGGGGAGGAGTATGCCCGCAGCATGGGCGTGAACGTGCGCCTAACCAGGTTTTTTATCCTGCTCAGCGCATCCATCCTGGCTGGCACGGTCACCGCGTTCTGCGGCCCAATCGGGTTCATCGGTGTGGCAGTGCCGCATCTGTGCCGAAATATGCTGCGCAGCGCGGACCATAAATTATTGCTTCCCGCTGTGGCAATAATTGGGGCGGCCTTGGCGCTTATTGCGGACGCTATCGCCCAGCTGCCCGGCAGTCAATATGTGCTTCCAATTAATGTGGTGACGTCCCTCTTTGGCGCGCCGTTCGTGGTGTGGGTTATCATTCGTCAGCGCAAAGGAAGGACTTCGTTTTCCGTATGAGCAGCCCTGTTCTCAGCGCGCATGATTTACAGATTGGTTTTCAGTCCTCCCGGGCCAGCCGTAAGGTGGTTGCCAGCGGCCTGAACCTTGAACTGCGCGCGAGCGAATTTGTTTGCCTGGCAGGTCCAAACGGGGTCGGAAAATCCACCCTCTTGCGGACCCTGACTCGCTTGCAGCCCGCTCTGGGAGGCGAGGTGCGCTTCAGTGGGAAACCCCTGCGCGACCTGAGCAACAAGGACCTGGCAAGCATGGTCAGCGTGGTACTGACCGAGCATGTGCAGGTGACCGTCATGCGCGTGCGGGAACTGGTGGGGCTGGGGCGCTTTCCACATACCGGCATGTTTGACAGCCGTTCGCGGCAGGACGAAAAGGCGATTGAGAATGCGCTGGAGCTAACGGATGTGAGCCACTTGTCTGACCGTTTTGTACAGGAGCTCAGCGATGGCGAAAGGCAGCGCGTTATGATTGCGCGGGCGTTGGCGCAGGAGCCCCTGCTGCTCGTGCTTGACGAGCCAACCGCTTTCCTGGATTTGCCCGGCAGAATTTCTATCATGCATCTGCTGCGGGACCTGGCGCGCACGCATCGGCAGGCGGTGCTTACCTCCACCCACGATTTGGACCTGGCCATGCGCAGCGCGGACCGCATCTGGCTGATGAACCGGGATGGAAGCATCGCGCAGGGCTCACCGGAAGACCTGGTGCTCATCGGTCAATTCGGGCACACCTTCAGTCAGGCAAACCTGCAATATAATGCGCTTACCGGGCAATTTGAGGAAGAACGGGACAGAACGAAGTTGGTTGTGCTGCGCGCAGAGGGCCTGGCAGGCACATGGACTGAACGCGCTTTGCGCAGAGCTGGTTTCGAAGTATTGGTTGAAGGCGCACCGGACCTGCCCTTGGTCGAAGTGGAAGCTCAGGGAATAACGAACAGTTGGCGCTTGACCTGGCAGGGGGTCTCGAGGGAACTCAGCTCAATTTATGCTTTGTTAAACGCTTTGCTCGAATAAGCTCAGGCGCTTGGCAGAAACTCACCCACCAGCAGCGCTAGTGTAGCTATGAAGATCAGTCCAGTGAGCGCGTATCCCAACACGTTTGCAAAGCGCTTGTTCGTCCATTTACCCATGATATTCCGGTCATTAACCAGTATGAGCACCAAAATCAGTATGACTGGCAGCAGAATTGCGTTTACTGATTGGGATAGGAGCATTAGCTGAAATAACGGCAGCCCTGGAATCAGAACAAACAGCATACTGATAAGCATGATTCCCACAAAAATGGAATAAAACACCGGGGCGTCCTTAACCCCACGGTTGAGCCCCCGTTCAAAGCCAAACGCTTCACACATGGCGTATGTGGTGGAAAGCGGCAGTACTGAAACCGCCAACAGTGAGGCGCCCAACATCCCTACCGAGAAAAGGATGCTGGAAAAGGAACCAGCCAGCGGGCTAAGAGCCAGAGCGGCTTCTTCCGCGCTGTTCACCAGAATGCCTTTTGGGTAGAGCGTGGCGGCTGTGGTGATGATAATAAAAGCGGAGATGATATTGCCCCAAACCGAGCCAACCATCACGTCCAAGCGCGTGTGGTTGTAGTCTTTCAGGTCTGTGCCCTTATCCGCGACGGATGCCTGCAGATAAAAGATACCCCAGGGGGTAATGGTGGTGCCAATGACTGCCAAAACTGCCAGCAGGTAGTCGGTCTCAAACTTGATCGTCGGGGTCAGCGCGTCTTTCAGGATGATACCCCAGTCGGGCTTGATGACAAAGACCGTGATAACGTAACTGAAGGCGGAAAGACACAGGACGAGCAGAATCTTTTCAATGCTTTTGTAATTCCCGCGCAGGATAATGAGCCCGATGAAAAGCCCTGCCAAGGGAACGGTGATATACCGGCTGATTCCGAAGAGTTCGCCCACCGCAGCCACGCCGGCGAATTGCGCCAGGGTTGTTCCGATGTTTGCCAGGAGCAAGCAAGCCATCGCGAAGGCTGAGGTCCGGACCCCGAAGCGCTCGCGGATAAGATCCGCCGTGCCCTTGCCAGTCACGGCGCCCATGCGGGCGGCCATTTCCTGCACAAGCACTTCGCCAATAGTAATGAGGACGATAATCCACAGGAAGCCGTAACCGTATTTAGCTCCGGAAATGGAGTAAGTCGCGATACCTGGCGCGTCGTTATCCGCGCTGGCGGTGATCAAACCCGGGCCAATGATGGTGAAAAACAGGAAGAACCTGCGCAGCCAAAATGGATACTTGAGTTGTCGCTTCATGGTTCCCCCAGATTATTTTCCGGAAAATCTTGGCAGTTTCTTTTTCCACGCGGTGGGTAAGACTGTGTCAAGCGCGTCATCCACGGTGACGATCCCGATCATCTTCTTGCTCTCCGGTTCAACAACGGGCAGGGCCATCAGGTCGTACTTGGCGACCAGGTAGGCAGCTTCTTCCTGCGGGGTGAGGGGGGTTACCTGCGCGATGTCATCATCAATCCAATCGGAAAGGGGTTGGTCCAGCGGCGCTGTAACCAGGTCCCGCAAGCTGATGACTCCTCTCAGCCGCTCCTGTTCATCCAGCAGATAAACGTAGTACATGAACTCGTCTTCCATGGCTTCTTCAGAGGAACGCAAATGCTTCAAAGCCTGTTCCACGTTGTATGTGTACGGAACCCAGGCAAATTCGGTGGTCATGATGCCGCCCGAAGATGTTTCGGGGTAGCCCAAAAGGGTGCGGACTTCCTCGGCATCATCGTCTTCCATCAGGGTCAACAGGCGCTCGCTGGTCTGGTCGTCCATATCCGCCAGAATATCAGCAGCTTCGTCCGGGTCCATCTCTTCCAGCACATCTGCCGCGCGTTCAGGGTGCAGGTGCGCAAGAACTGCCTGCTGGACTTCCTGAGAGCTTTGCTCGAGGGTGTCTGCCAGTTCTTCATTCGGGAAACCTTGCAGCAGGGCTTTGCTGGTATGGCTGTCCAGGTCGTCAAGGATCGCTGCGATATCCGCCGGCGGCATCTGAACCAACCTGGACTGCGAGACGCTCAGGCGCAGCGGGTCGTCGTGTTCAATTGAGGCGACAAACTCCCAGGGAATTACATGGGTCTTGGCTTCCTTTTTGAAGGTTCGGGCGATGGATTTACCCACTTTTTCCAGCCCGAGCCGGCGCAGGAGGCCATTCGTGCTGGCATCCACGCCCGTGAGGAAGAATTGCTCACCTTTGCGGGCGATTTGCAGATCGTTCACGCGCACCAGGCGTTTGCCTTCTGTATCCACAATCTGCTTGTCGAGCACGCGCTGTTTGAGGAGCAGTTCGTGACCTTTGGGTGTGTAGGGGACCAGTTTGGTGATATCAGTCTTCAGGGTGATGCTGGGCCATAGGCTGGCAATTGACTGCGCGTCGATGATGTTCTTGTTTTCAGGTGCGCCTTTAAGTACCAACGCGGAGAGAGGCGGCGCGCTCTTTTCAGTCGCGTTGACCATAATGTCATCGATTTTCCCAACAACATGGCCGAAGCCGTCCCAAACTTTTTGGCCGATAAGTTGACTTAAATAGATCATCACGCACCTCATCTAAGTTTCTTTAATTGTATGCAGTTGGAAGAAAACACCTCAGGGGGCAGGCAGCCTGTCCTTCCCCTGGTCCAGATAAATTACAGGACTGTGGTGAAGGATGAGGTTGGATGCCCGGGCTGACTTGCAGGACCAGATTGGTCGTCTGATGCAGGTTCGCTTCCGGTTTCTAGTTCAGTTTCCATTTTTTCTCATCCAATATATCAAATCAATTGTACTCCTAATAAGCCTGGCTGGGTAGTGTTAAGCATTGTTCGCTCATTTAGGCTCACCCAAGATACTGGCTCCATTCTCAAATATTAAAAATTCGTTGATTATAAACACACATGATTAGGTATGATATGGTCATTTCTGCATTGAGCTGCTTAATTTACTGGGAAAATCCAATCAAGCGGTAAATGCCGCAGTTTATGCGTATGAGCATAAAAAGGTCGAATGAGCGTATAGTACAGATTGATCCTAATCGATTCAACCAGTTATGTGCTGAAGATTGAGATACAATTAACCCAACAAGAATTGAGATTTAAACGCATGCGGGCGACTAGACAAGTCAGCTCAGATTGTAGGGTTTGCGCGTGGGTTCTCAAATAATAAAAGGAGTTTAAATGGGTACTAAAGGTCGTCAAATTGTAGGAATGGATGTCGATGAATTAATCGGCATTCTCAATAGAGCTTTTGCCGATGAATGGTTGGCGTATTACCAGTACTGGCTGGGAGCCAAGATTGTCAAAGGCCCAATGAAAGATGCCGTAGCCTCTGAACTGCTTCTGCACGCCACCGAAGAGCTGGGGCATGCAGATATGTTGTCGCTGCGGATCATTCAATTGGGCGGGAAGCCGCTCATCAGTCCTGAGGAATGGTTGAAGCACACCCACTGCGGCTATGATGCGCCTACCGATCCATTTGTGAAGGAAATTCTGGCTCAAAACATTAAAGGCGAGCAATGCGCGATCGATGTTTACCAGAAGGTATTGCAATTGGTTAAGGACAAAGATCCGGTAACTTACAACATTGTGTTGACCATTCTAGAACAGGAAGTCGAGCATGAAGAAGATTTGCAATCCCTTGGTGAGGATCTGGATTCTTTGATGCTGCACAGCGGATAAACATAAAATCTTTCGGCGGACGATCTGCCAGGAGGTTTACCAGCAAATCGTCCGCCCTTGAGCTTTGAGGACACAAACTATTCTACATTGAAGAGACTAGAAGGCAAATGATGCATTCTAAAAGCCATTCTCTTGTCATTGTCGAAAGCTTAATTTCTCTAAACTAATTTTATTGTCAATCACGACAGTCACTACGCAACCCTCAGCGGGGGATCGCAAAGACGAAATTATCGCAAGGATTGTTGTTTTGCACCAAGCTAATGTCAGGCTCCAATTCCATACCACATGGATTATGGAGCGCGAAAAAATCGTTCAGAGAACTGTGAAATAAATCCCGGCGGTCGTGGTTATCAGGCAAATAGCTCGGCCAGGCGCGGCACCTGCTGCCTGAGCACCCATTCCTGGGTGCGCCAGCCAAACACCTCGCCAACGCCGCCGTATTCAAAAGCAGCGATTTCCGGTTCCCGCCAGGCACCAGCCCGAATTTGCGCGCGCGCCCATTCCGCCGCTTCCCAATCCTCCGGGCGCATCGCGAAGTGGTCGTTCAGGTAGCCGCAGTAATACCGGAGACCAGTAATATGCAGCTCTGAAAGCCTGTCCATGGGCAGCCGGGCTACATAGTCTTCCAAATCCATGCCAAGGTAATGACAGCTAATGCGCGCATGCGAAAGGTCAAGAAGCAAACCGGCATCCGCTTCCACAATCGCCTGCTTGATTATTTCCGGCGACGACCCAATTGGATTTCCGTAAGATTCGGGTATATAGGGCAGGTTCTCAGCCACCAATTTGACACCGGGCACCTGTTCCTTTAGGTACTGCATCTCAGAAACCCAGCTCTTAACCAGCTTCCGTTGGTCAGATGGGCTGCTGGGGTCCAGGTCCGGTCTGCCCATCAGATGGCAGTTGAGGTGCGGCGTTTGGGTGCTCGCCAACATCGTTCGGATAAGGTCGAAGTCCAGATGGTCAAAGCCGCCGTTGCCGACGACAATTTCGAAATGGACGTACACCGGCCGCAGCGGTCGGGCGGCGCTGACAATGTTTTCCCACTCCGGGCATTTAAGCTGGTCGCAGTCCACCGCGCCTTCGCGCAGCAGCTTTTCCATCGGAACTGAATAATTTACCGCGAAACGCATGCTCAGATCGTTTCCGAGGCGGCTGGAGCGTCGCTGTACGGGTCGAGTTTGGACTCAAGCTCATGCCGGAACTGCTGGGTGTACAGCCGGTAGTAATGCCCTTTCAGGAGCATCAGCTCATTGTGGTTGCCGCTTTCCGCGATTTGCCCATCCCGAATAACGAGGATCTTATCCGCGTTCTTAATGGTGGACAGGCGGTGCGCGATGATGAAGCTGGTGCGCCCGGTCATCAATTTTTCCATGCCGTTCTGGATAAGGGCTTCGGTCAGCGTGTCCACGGAGCTGGTGGCTTCGTCCATCACAAAGATGTCTGGATTTGACAGGATCGCGCGCGCGATGCTGATGAGCTGCTTTTGCCCGACCGAGAGCAAATTGCCGCCTTCGCCTACGTTCTGGTCATAGCCGTGCTCAAAATGGGTGATAAAGTTGTGCGCGCCGGCCAATTTTGCCGCGTCTTCAATCTCTTGATCCGTCGCATCCAATTTTCCGTAGCGAATATTCTCGCGGATGCTGCCGGAAAAGAGGTGCGGGGTTTGCAGAACTACGCCGATGCGGGACTGAATCGTCTGCAGGGTCAAGTCCATGTAATCCTTGCCGGCAATCCGGATGACGCCTTCCGTCGGCTCGTAAAAGCGGCAGAGCAGGTTGACGATGGTCGTTTTCCCGCCGCCGGTCGGTCCAACCAGGGCGACCGACTGGCCGTACGGGATTTGGAAGCTGAGGTTGCGGATAACCGGCTCGTCCTCCTCGTAGCGGAAGGACACATCCTCGAAAGCAATATCTCCTGCCAGAGAGGGGACTGACGCGGCATCCGGCCGGTTGTTGATGCCGGGCTGGGTGTCTATCAGCGAGAATACGCGCTCCGACGAAGCCACTGCGTTCTGCATGTCGGCATACACGCGCGCCAAGTCCTGTATAGGCCAGAGGATCATCATAATATAGGAAACGAAGGCTTGCAGGCCGCCGATCGTGATGGCGCCGAGTTCCACTTTGATGCCGCCGCGCCACAGGATCAAGCCCAGCGAAACCGCGCTGATCATCTGGATGGTCGGCTGGAAAAGCGCCGATAGGTATGCCGCGCGGTAACTGGACCTGTACATGGCGGACGAGAGCACCTTGAAATCATTCAGGTTGCGGTCCTCGCGGCGCAGGGCTTTTACCACGCGCACGCCGGTAATGTTCTCGTTCAGGCTGGCGGTCATTCTCGAGTTAGCTTTGCGCGACAGGCGGTAGTGGTGGTAGATGCGCAGGCGGAACTTCAATGCCGCGTAAATCATCACCGGCAAGGAGAGCAGCACAATAATGGCCAACTGCCAGTTGATGGTTAACATAAAAATTGCTGAAACGACAATGCTCACCGCCGCGTAGGCGGTATCGATGACGCCCCAGGTGAGCAGTTCCGCCATCTTTTCTGTGTCAGAGGTGACGCGCGACATAATCCATCCGAGCGGCGTCTTGCTGAAGTAAGACAGCGAGAGATCCTGCAGGTGATTAAAAAGATTTTTGCGCAGGTCGTAGCGCACGCCTTCGCCCTGCAGCCCGACCAAGTATACAAAGAAGAATACGCTTACCGCCTGTACCAGCACAATCGCCCCGTAGATGGTGAACAAGCGCAGAATGGCGGCTTTGTTCTGAAGTATGATGCCTTCATCAATAATGCGTTTACTGAGAATCGTAAAATAAGCATCCAACAGCGAGACGACCACAATGGCGATAACCCCGCCAAGCAGGGCTTTCCAATGCGGGCGCAGAGTGCTAAACAAGCGCTTCAGCACATTGGATTTTATTGGAACGTTGTCGTCCAGTTCGTTTTCATCATAATACGTGGACACGGTCAATTTCCTCTTGCAGCGCGCTGTCGATGCGCGTCTGAATTTCATAAATACTGCGGTAGATGCCCGTCTGCTGGATGAGCCTGTCATGTGTGCCGGACTGCACGATTTTGCCCTGGTCAAAAACCAGGATCAGGTCCGCGCTCATAATGCTCTGAATGCGGTGCGCGATGATAAAGGTTGTGCGGTTCTCCATCAGCGTCTGGAGCGCCTGACGAATTTCAACTTCTGTTTCCATGTCCACGGATGAGGTCGAGTCATCCAGGATCAGAATGCGCGGGTTGATCAGCAGCGTGCGCGCGATTGCCACGCGCTGCTTCTGACCGCCGGAGAGCGTTACACCGCGTTCGCCCACCAGGGTGTCGTAGCCGTTGGCGAATTCCATGATGACATCATGGATAGCTGCTTCGCGGGCAGCTTCCTCAACTTCTTCCTGGCTTACTTCTCTGGTCATGCCGTAGGTGATGTTGTCGCGGATGGAGCAGGAAAACAGGAAAGGTTCCTGTTCGACAATGCCAATCTGCGAGCGCAGGTAGTGCCGCGGGTATTCGCGCAGGTCCACGCCGTCCAGGAGGATTTTGCCTGCTGTAACGTCGTAAAAACGCGGCAGCAGGTTGACCAGAGAGGTCTTGCCCGAACCGGTGGAGCCAAGCAGCGCCACGACTTGCCCCGCCTGGCACTCAAACGAGATGTCCTCCAGCACCGGGCGGTCTTTTTCGTAGGCGAAACTGACGTGGTCGAAACTAATACTGCCTTGCACGCCCTGCGCGGGAATGTAGGAACCCTCGAGCAGCGGCTCCTGGGCGACGCGCAGCACTTCGGTCACGCGTTTGAGCGAAACGAGCGCGCGCGAGGTGTCCACGATCAGCCGGCCGAGGTTGCGGATAGGCCAGATGAGCCAGCCAAGCAGACCGGTGAAGGATATGTAGTTTCCGAGCGTGATGACGCCGTCGATCGCCATGAAAGCCGCCAGGATATTGCTGCCCACCAACTGCGCCGCGCAGAAAGTATCTGAGATCGGCCAGAACAGCGAGTGCATCAAGTTTAGCTTTCGGCCGCGTTTGTATTTTTCGTAGTTGTTCTTTTCGAACTTATCAATTTCGAAGGTCTGGCGCGCGAAAGCCTTAACGACCCGCACGCCGCTCAGATTTTCCTGCAGATTGGTTGAAATGACCGCTTCCTGCTCCTGGTAGGCTTCATAGGCTTTGGAAAGCTTGCGGAAAAACAGGATGGAGACCACCAGGATGACCGGAACAATGATGATTGAAACCAGGGCAAGCTGGGTGTTCAGCTGCATGATGGCGGTAAAGTTGATAATAAAAATGGTGATAATGCGCGCCACGCCGACTGCCTGGTCGCTGATAAAACGGCGCAGGGTATCCACGTCCGAGGAAGCGCGCTCGAGCAAATCGCCGGTTTTTACTTCCGCGTGATAGGCGAAAGACAGCCGCTGGATATGATCAAAAAGCATGTCGCGCAGGCGGCGGGTGCTGCTTTCAGCGGTCTGGGCAGCCAGTTGGTTGCTGAGAAAGCTGGAAGTGGCTTGCACGAGGATAAGGCCCACAAAGCCGGCCGCGGAGAGGAGCAGCTCGCTCCCGAAACGGCTTTCCTTGAGGATGTGATCCACAAACCAGCCCAGGAAGAGGTATATACCCGCTCGGGCTGTGGCGGAGATTGCCAGCATCAAGGCGGAGAGCAGATAATGCCCGTGATAACCGCTCATCAAGCGCCACAGAGCTGTCAATCCGTTTTTGCTGGCCACGACCGTATTCGGGTCAAGAGGCGGGTATTCAGAATAATGTTTCTTCATTTAAATAGTCCACGCACTGCAATCGACAATGATCTTGAAATACAGACAAAAATCCAGTATACACGCGCGCGCGGAGAGCGTCAATTGACTCTGCAAAAAATGGCAATCGGTGATGGAAATATGTGGTTTTGGCTGGTTCAGGCGGCTTCTGCGCAGGAAAAGCCGCGCCTTGAGAGCCTTTTAACAGCGCTCGCGGATGAAAGCGGCGCTTTGTTCAAAGATGCTCTCGCGTTCCTTAGCCAGCAGCATCACATGCGGGGATTCCTCCATGCACACCAGCTGCTTGTCCGTGGAACTTACCCGCGCGATGATCATCTCGCCGCTTTCAGGCGGAACGCTTCTATCCAGCCCGCCCGCGAATACCAGCAGCGGCTGGGTTACCGCCGGCAGTTCTTTCTTAACCACCTTCTGCAGCTTTCCCAACTGGACAAGGCTCTTGACCGGATAGACGTTATAGCCCTTCCAGGGCAAAAAGTCTTCAGTCTGGTTTTTATCCATATGCCGGACGAAGTACTGCAGCAGATAGGCGGCTTTCAGCTTGCGGATGATGAGCACTGGCGCCGCCAGGATGACACCCGAGACCTGCTCGTAGCGGCTGGCAATCAGGAGCGCCAGCAGCGTTCCCATGGATTCCCCGCCGATAAAGACCTTGTCGCTGCGCTGGCGCATTTCCAAAAAGGCTGCTTCAGCAGTTTCGTACCATTCCAACCATTTGACGCGATTCAGCTCGTCGGGGTGTGTGCCGTGGCCCGGCAGAAGCGGCGCCGAGACGGTATAGCCCAGGCCGTGCAAGTGCTCACCCAACAGGCGCACCTCCGCGGTTGTAGCGGTCAGACCGTGGAAGAGGACCACGCCGACGCGGCCGCCCTCCAGCAGAAAAGTATCGCCGTCCAGCTGCGCGTTTTTCATATAGTCGTTAATTGTCATGTCACAACCCCATCAAAATATGATCAAAACAAAGGCGGAACTTAACCTGGTAATGCGATTTTCGTAATAACGCACCTGTAAAATCAGGGCAGCAGCCAGTAGCGCAGCACGTCCACGCTGGTCTTGAAGTTGACCGTGCCCGCGGACATGCTGACAAAGCCTGTGGTGCCGGCTGCGGGGTAGGTATCGTCTGTAACGGACCCAACCAGCGCGCCGTTAATGTAGAAAGCGAAGCTGTTGCCATTGGCAAGCACGCCGATGCGGTTGGTCTCATTCGCGGGGCGGATTTTGTCGGAAGACTGGTACGCGAGAATTGTTTCAGACGCGTTGGAAGCCGTGTAGCGGTTGAAACCCCAGGTGCCGTCGCAAGTGAGGCCCATGAAGTAGAAGCGGCTGCCTTCGGTCAGGCGGAAAGCCAGGCCGATGCGGTCCTTTCCGGTACAGTTGGGCATGTTCAGTTCAGCTTCCAAATAAAAGTTTTGGATCGGCGTCCCGGTGGTGTACCAGCTGTGCCAGTAGGGCGTCCCTTTGGAATAGATATTCAGATAACCGTCGTTGACGTTCCAGGTCGACCAGTCATCCTCGTAATTCCACGCGCCGGTCACGCTGGAGAAATCCTCCACCTTATCCGGGCTGCCGTACTGCAGCGCCGGGTCTTCCGGGCTGAGCGTGGGCGTGGTGGTCGGGGCTTCGGTGGCCGTCGCGCTTGGGATGCTTGTGGCGGTCTCTGTTGGAGGGACGGGCTGCGCGGTGGGCGGGGCGGCTGTGGGCGGCACAGGCGTGTTGGTTGGCGCGTTTGTCAGCGCCACAGCAACAGCCGTGCCGAT
Organism: Anaerolineaceae bacterium UBA6073; assembly: GCA_002436085.1. Classification (GTDB taxonomy): domain Bacteria; phylum Chloroflexota; class Anaerolineae; order Anaerolineales; family Anaerolineaceae; genus Mesolinea. Next base: position 3,002 of record DIXT01000015.1, on the reverse strand, counting down.
GAGGTCTTGGGTAGGTTCGGTTGTGTTCGGAACGTTGCAGGCGCTTAAGAGCAGCAGCGCGGCAATTATCAGTAAGGTCTTTTTCATGGTAATTCCTTTGTGTAAACCTGACCTATAAGTAGCGGATTTCAGAAATTAAGTATAGCATGGTTGCCGAATAGGCTTTTTGCGTTTTTGCGGGATTGCGTTTTTGCGGGATGGGTTATAATCGCGGTAGTCTATAACAAGGCATCATCCTAATTGAAAGTGTGTGAAATGGATATCTTTACGAAGTGCATGAATTTTACAGTTGTGAGCCAATACAGAGAAAATGGCACCTATCCGTATTTTATTCCCCTGGATAAAAACGAAGGCACCGAAGTGCTGTTCGAAGGGCGCCGGATTATCATGTGCGGCTCCAACAACTACCTGGGTCTGACCACCCATCCAAAAGTGCGCAAGGCAGCCATGGACGCTATCGCTGAATACGGCACCAGCTGCACCGGTTCGCGCTTCCTGAACGGAAACATGACCATAATTGAGGACCTGGAGCGGGAACTCGCGGAATGGGTGGGCAAGGAAGCCGCCCTGGTATTCTCCACGGGTATGCAAGTGAACCTTGGCACCATCAGCGCGTTGGTCGGCAAGGGCGACATTGTCATCCTCGACAAGGAAGACCATGCCAGCATCGTTGACGGCGCTTTTTTGAGCGGCGGCAAGATAGAACGCTTCCGTCATAACGACATGGATCATCTTGAGCGCGTGTTAAAAAGCTTGCCGGAAGACAACGGCAAATTGCTGGTGGTTGACGGCTTATTCAGCATGGAAGGCGACATTGCCCCGCTGCCGGAGATTATCCCCTTGTGCGAACGCTACGGCGTACGCCTGATGGTAGACGACGCGCATGCCTTTGGCGTTTTGGGCGGCGGGCACGGAACGGCCGCGCAATTTGGCCTGACCGATAAAACCGATCTGATTATGTCCACTTTCAGCAAGTCAATGGCTTCTATCGGTGGATTTATCGCGGGTAAGTTCCCTGTGGTCGATTACATCAAACACAACGCGCGCAGTCTCATTTTCAGCGCCAGCATTCCGCCGGCGAACACCGCCACCGTCCTGGCTGCCCTGCAAGTTATGCGGGAAGAACCCGAGCGGGTCGAGAACGTCATCCATAACGGCGAGTTTATGCGGGAAGGCTTCCGTCAGCTTGGCTTCGATACCGGACATTCCTGCACGCCGGTCATCCCAATCATTATCGGAGACGATGAATTGACTTTCCGGACCTGGCGGCTGTTGTTTGATAACGGCGTGTTTGTCAATCCGGTTATCAGCCCCGCTACAGCGCCAGGAAGGCAGCTGCTGCGCACGAGCTACATGGCGACCCATACCCTGGACCAGCTTGAACGCGTGCTGGACGTCTTTGCCAAAGTCGGGAAAGAAGTCGGGCTCATTTAGGCTGCAATTCTTGACAGAACGAAACGCTCCCCAGGCTAGGGGAGCGTGTTTTTTTGCTATTGGTGAAACGCAGATTTGAGCTTTATCAGGAGAGCTCTTCGCTTCTGTCCGGCGGCAGCTTCTGGTCCCCCAGGGCGGGGCTGAGTGCTGCTGGAGTCTGGCTGAAGGCTGTCTGTTCCTGGCTGAGCAGTGTGCTGATCGTTTCCTCCATCTTCTTTTTGGAGGGTTTGCGCCGAAAGCTTTGCTTGAGCCTGGTGAGGGTAGTCTCGGTTAGTTTCTTACTCATCGCTCTCAGTCTTTCCTGACTGACCTTCTCGCCCTTGTCAAACCATTGAATTGACGCATAACCCATCACAACTGTCATTGAGGTGGCAATCGCTGATGAAAGCAGCCAGCCAGGAACGCCGCCCGCTTTGGAAAGCTGTTGGAACAGCGTCCGGCCAATTAACCCCAGGCCAAAAGTGCCGATGAGCTCTTTGGCGCGCTCCGGAGTGATTTTGTATTGGTAGATGCGCGCGATGGTCAGCACCATCCCCACCTGGTTTGCCAGGAGCGGGAGGAAGTCAATAACCGGCAGCGGGGTGAGGGCAATCGCAGCTGAGAGGGACGCGGCAGTGGTGATGCTGCGCCAGGCGAGCTTCTGACGGTATTGCGGCATCGCGCGCGCCAACGAGACCGTCATGCCTGGGTCCGAAGCCACAATCGCCATCATGATGCTGGGCACGCCCTCGCCGCGCAAGGCGGAGACTGGCAGAATTTCCTGCGCTTTGACACCCAGGTTCTCGGCGGCTTTGCGGATAACCGCATCGTGGTCTTTGCGGGTCAGGTCAATCTTGTTGAGCACAATCAGGAAGGGTTTCTTGAGCGACAGAATTTCTTCGTAGAGGTCCAGCTCGGTTTGTTTGACACCCTGGATCGCGTCAAACATAAGGATAAGGAAGTCTGCCTCGCTGGCGGCTGCCATCGCGTAATCGCGCTCCTGCTGACCAACGTAGCCCACTGCGTCTGCGCCGGGCGTGTCGATGATCGCGAACATGCCGGCGTCTGCTTCCTGGTTCAGACGCGTGGTGCCGGGGATGGGACCGACCACGGCTTTATCAGTTTTTGAGCGGATGAATTGATTGAACAGGGTGGACTTGCCCACATTGGCAGGGCCAATAATAGCGACCTTGCGGGCTTTGCCGAATGCTGTTTTGAACTGGATTACTGCCAGGTCGATTAACGCGTTTAAGGGGTTCTTGTCGAGCGGCAGCCCTTTGAAGGTGTCTTCAAGGCTGCGGCGTTCGTTTTCCGGCACGGCGCTCCAGATCCTGTTGATCAGGGTCTGCGTTGCGGATGGAAAATACTTCGTAACGTCAGTAATGTCAGGCATCAAAAAGCCCTTCTTGTGCCATACTGGCAGCACGCAGTCATTATACCGGATTATGCAGGGGAGAGACTGCTTTATGTTGACATTTTTTGCTGAATCAGGTAATATCATCGCGCACCGGGCGAGGTAGCTCAACGGTGGAGCAGTGGACTCATAAGCCATTGGTTCTGGGTTCAAATCCCAGCCTCGCCATGTTTTT
>DIXT01000013.1 GCA_002436085.1 Anaerolineaceae bacterium UBA6073 | reverse complement strand
ACAACACGGCCGTGATGGTCAGACCGATGATATCCAGCAACTTATGCCGCTTTGTCCTGTCCACTCGCGGGTCGGTCAGGTCACTGAAGATGATTGAAAACTTGCTTTCTGCCATGGAGCACCTCTTGCTCACTCCATATGCAGGTTCCTTGCCAGCTATTTAGATGCAATTGCCCTGCCGATTTGGCTGTTCGGCTTGACAAATAGCGCTGGTGTTGGGTATACTACTTTTTCACGCCAACCATCCAAAACGGTGGCTGCACTCAAGCGTGCAAGCAAATAAAAGGAAGTCATCATGAACCATACTGAATTATTAGCCTCTGTCGAAGCAGAAAAAAATCCTAATATCCCCGACCTCTTCCCCGGGGACTCGGTCAGCGTGCATTACAAAATCAAAGAAGGCGACCGCGAACGCATCCAGGAATTCAAGGGCGTTGTGCTCTTCACCCGCGGGCGCGGCAACAATGCCAGCTTTTCCGTCCGCCGCGTTGCCAGCAACGGCATCGGCGTGGAACGCACCTTCCTGACCAATTCTCCGCGCATCGCCAAAGTGGTGGTGGAACGGCACAACAAAGTGCGCCGCGCCCGCCTGTACTTCCTGCGCAACCGCACCGGCAAGAGCGCGCGACTTAAGCAGCGCTTCTAAACCGCCAGCGGTACAGCCGTCTACGACCATGTCAAAAAGCCTTCTCCGGGCTGCCTGATTCGCATCAGGCTGTTTGGAAAAGGCTTTTTGCTGTTTATCCCCTGCCGCGGACCCCTAAAATGACACCCAAACCCCGCATCGCCCTGATTAGCACCCGCGTGAAGCACAAAACCCGCTCGGATACCTACGAGATTCCGCGCGCCTACCTGGACGCCGTTTTGCGCGCGGGAGGGCTGCCCGTGCTGCTGCCCGCCTGCCTGCCAGGCGCGGAACTTCCCGGGCTGCTGCGCGCGTGCGAGGGCGTGTTGCTTTCCGGCGGAGGGGACCTGCACCCCGCGCGCTACGGCCAGCCCGAGCGCCCCGAGATCCATTCCATCGACCCCGAACGCGACGCCTTCGAGCTGGCGCTTATCCCGCTGGCGCTGCAGGAGGATAAGCCCCTGCTGGCCATCTGCCGGGGGGCGCAGGTCTTGAACGCGGCGCTGGGCGGCACGCTGTGGTGGGATATCCCCAGCCAGCTGCCCGAAGCGGGAAAACACGACTGGTACCCGGATTACCCGCGCGACCTGCAGGCGCACACTGTGCGGATTGAAGCCGGCACGCTCCTGGCGCGGATTTTGGGGGCGCAGCCGGCGCGCGTGAACAGCCTGCACCACCAGGCGGTGAGGAACCTGGGGGCGGGTTTATGCGTGTGCGCGCGGGCGGAGGACGGCGTGATTGAGGGGATTGAGCTGCCGGAGCGGAGATTCGCGCTGGGCGTGCAGTGGCACCCGGAATGCCTGCCGGAGGATGAAAGGATGCGGGGGCTGTTCAGGGCGTTTGTGGCCGCGGCGGGGGAAATGTCGGTAGCCCTATCATCAATCATATATTAGGATTGGAATTGGACTGGTGGAACAGGCCGAACCTTGGCAAATTAATTACTTATTTCCCCACTTGTGAAGGAATTTACTCACAATTCAAATTCTCTACTGACTAAAAATCCAGATTCTAATTTCTCGGAATCATTGTATTTAGATCGGGTGATCCTGTACCTTTATCCCATATGGCAATTTTCATGGTTTTAAATTGTTTCCCATCGTCATAGCTGAGTAGATCTAGTCTCTTAAATACTTGGAAGATTTTTGCCAAACTACCAAATCCTTTTGAGGAAATTAGAAATGCTTCAGCAGGGTTAATCAATTTACAATACACCCACAATTGGCCTAAATCTTTTAAGGTCAGATTTTTGTCTTTAGCTTCAATAAAGACTAGCCTGTCGCCTTGAGTTGATTGAATTATTCCCAAAACATCAATCTGAATATCTATACCTACTGCGAGATGCTCAGTTATTCCATATTCAGATAAAACCAATTCTAGCCTTCTACTATGTGCATCAACCGAATGAATCACACAGTCTTTATACTTATCAGTAAGATACTTATTTAGCCAAATGCGCATTGGCTCATACAAATCAATTTCGGATAGTACCTTATTCACCATAGCCCAGGTCTCTAGCTATTTCTCTCCATGAATCAAAGTGTTTACCCCTAATTACCTCTGGGATAAAACTATCACCTTCACCCGGGTGATTGAGGTGAATCCTCCCAGAATTTCTGCACTCCCAATAAAACCTGTGAGTTACTTTGCCAGGCTCCTTTCCGTCCCGTTGAAAACCCTCGATTAATTCTTTGTTAAACGCATCAAGAGCTTGCTTTTTATGTAGGATACCAAAACCTATTGGCATAAATTCATTTGCATATATCTTTATTTGATGCTCTTTTTTCCAAAAATCTGGCATTCCTTGATTGTATTTTTTCAAATTTCCGTCCCGCATATTTGGGTGCCCCCAATCAATGGTTTGAACAGGGATATTGATGGATTTCAATATATTACAGACGTCAATTACTAAGTACCAATTGCGGGGAACCTCCAAATAGACCCTATGTGCATACAAAGTAATAAAGTAGTTACTCCTTCTAATATAACCTGTTACATCTGAAAAACCTCTTAAAAACTGGAGCTTTTCCATATCCTTAAACTCATAAATTTCTGAGCTTAGCCGAATATTCTCGTGCGACGTAGCCTGGCCAATAAATCTTAGGATTTCCTGCGTTATGTATTCGTCGTTATTCTTAGTAAATGACAGAAATGAATGATTATCACCTTGGGTAAAGGTCAGACCTGTTCCTAATAAGGGCTCAAGAACCGTTCGGATATCAGTAATGCTAGCCTTTACGTAAACCTTAACATCATTTTCTGTTTCAGTTTTCAATTTCTTATGGGGTATATCGATTGAGAACGTTGTATGAAAGGTACTTCTCTGGATTTCTCCATTTCCGCAAATTAAACCGAGTAAATAAGCCATCTGATCATTCATATTATTGATAACCCATCCAATAGCTATTTGAGAAATACGAGTAAATACTCATGAATCTTATTGATTCGGAATCTCGAAGGATATCCTAAAGGCCTCATATTATTGTAGTCTGCCTGCCTATCCCATATAAGCAAGTCGTCGTAGATAAAACCACATTTTTTCAACTCAGTCGATAAATCGCTATGAAGTGGAAAAAACTTATCTTTCTTCCTAATATCCATGACGTTAACTATGCAGTAACTCCCTTTTCGTAACACTCGAAACACTTCTGAGAACACCGCTGTTAGTTGGTAAAGGAATTGGCCATACTCACCGATGTTCCCAATATCCTCATCTTTGTCAGAATAATTTACATTCGTCTTGATATCCGCTGTCCTTCTCATGTTCAATATATCCCAGTAAGGCGGAGAAGTAAGGCAAAGATCAAAATAATCTGATGGAAATCTTTGTAATTCCACAGTTGAGTTACCTGTGATAATCGTCATGCCCGAACTTTCTTTTACGCGACCTCTCGCTATCGTACAGTATTCATCTGACAAATCTATACCAACCCCAATATGACCCAAGTTTTGACATGCAACCAGCGTCGTACCAATGCCATTAAAAGGATCTAAAACTACTGAATCGCTTCGAGAGAAAGTCTTTATCACTTTTTCACACAGGCTTACTGGAAAAGAAGCCGGGTGTTTTATTTCTTTTTCTTCCTTCGTTTTAGTCAACCCCCGCCAAATACTAAAAGAATTCTGAAGCCATTCCTTTCCCGACAAATCATTGCACCTTTTAACTTCAGCCATCGAATGACCACCTTTTTGATTGAACCAATTTCATTTCTTTTTCAACCATCTCAATTTCCTCAATAGACAAAGAATATATGAGGTAAACTAGTTTATTTAGATCTTCAAGGTGCTTCATCCACATAGCAGACATATAATCTGTGCTCTCAAGAGTTTCTACGATCCGTAACATTGCGTTGAACTCATTTTCATCTGCCAATTTAAAGGGGATTTTCTTGATGTAATTTGCATCAGCATGCATTGTTAATTTCGACTGGTTGAAACAAAATCTGTATAGGTAATAATTACACAATCTAGAGTGTAAAAAACCTAAAAGATAGCTTACCATTCGCTGGTCGCCATCAGTAAAGACAGTCACAGTTTCTGATGCTTCTAAGTCTCCACCACGAGATGCAATAATACCCGACTCAGAGCTGTAGATATTTTGAATAAAAATCCGATTCCCTTCCTTTGGGGTTTCAGAATTTTTAAATCCAAACTTCCTGATATCCTTTCCTGTTATGGCTGTAATAGCTTTTGATTTTCCACGCCCAATGTAGCCTGAACCCAAATCTTTCAATTTTCCATGAGATTGATTTAACTTAGCAAATAACAATGGTTCAACTCTGTTGTTGTAGATTATTATTTCATCATTGAAGTCAGTTTGTTGTATACTACATAGTTCAGTGAAAGAGTTCGTATTATATCTTTTAAAAACAATCGAATTATCTCTTGGCGGGTCGTTCTTGATTGTTAGGATTATCTGCTCTCCCCTTACGTTTTTAAAATAAGCTCCTAAGTCAACAATTGAAAGAATCTTCTTTGTTTTCAGGATATTTACACGAAGGGGGGAATAAGATGATACATGTAAAAAATTCTTAGGAATAATGTAAGAAACAATCCCGCCTTTCTTCACAAGTTCAAAGGATCTTAACAGAGCTGCAACAAATAGATTTTTCCCTGAGGATGCAACAAAATCTTGAAACCTGGATTTGCTGCCTATTGTCGGAAACGGTGCATATGGAGGGTTACCTATTACCAAATCTGCTTTCGACTCCAAATGTATTTTTTTAAGTGTGGATTCACCTTCTGTAAAAATTGTGTCTGTGGCAACAATTCTTGCTTCGTCTATGAGATTCTTAAAGGCATTAACTGCTATCTCATCTTCATCAGCGCCGTAGACGCTTCTAAAACCTTTTTTTACTGCAGCTAATAAAAAAATCCCAGTACCACAACAAGGATCAAAAATGCTTGAATCTTTGGCAATGTTAAGTTCATCTATCATCAATGATGCAAGGGAGAAATCGGTGTAAAAAATCCCTTTTAACTTTTTAAATGATTCATCAAGTTGACTTTCATACTTCTTCATCAACTCAGTGTAATTAACGACAAAGTCCGCCATATTGTCTTCTAAAAGGTCTCAGAGAATATTAAGTGCATCTAATAACTATTATTGTAACAGGAGTGGCATCTTTTTATAATGCAGACGTTCAATTCTTATCAGTAAGAATATATATGACGGGGTTCCGCTCAAAGCCCCCACCCGTGCTACAATATCCGGCATGAGCGCCACACCTTCCCCCTCCCAGCCCATCGCCCTGTACGACTCGGGCGTGGGCGGGCTTTCCGTCCTGCGCGCGGCCCAAACAGCCCTGCCCCACGAGCGCCTGCTCTACTTCGGGGACCAGGCCAACGTGCCCTACGGCAGCCGCTCGCTGGAAGAACTGCGCGCCATCGCCGAAGCCAGCGCGCGTTTCCTGCTCTCCCAGGGCGCCAAGCTGATTGTCATCGCCTGCAACACCGCCTCCGCCGCCGCGCTCAAGCACCTGCGCGCGGTCTTCCCGGACCTGCCTTTCGTGGGGATGGAGCCGGCCGTCAAGCCCGCCGCCGAACAGTCCCACACGCGCAAGGTCGGGGTGCTGGCCACGCCTTCCACCTTTCACGGGGAGCTGTACGCTTCGGTGGTAGAACGCTTCGCGAAGGACGTGGAAATTTTTCAGTCCACCTGCCCGGGCCTGGTCAAGCAAATCGAAAAAGCGCGCCTGAACACGCCCAAAACCCGCCGCATTCTGGAAGAAGCCGTGTTGCCCATGCTGGACGCCGGCGCGGATACGCTGGTGATGGGCTGCACGCATTACCCCTTTGTTATCCCCTTGATTGAAAAAATCGCAGCCGGGCGCGCCCGCGTGATAGACCCCTCCCCGGCTGTGGCGCGTCAGACCGCGCGCATTTTGGCGGAGCGCAGCTTGCTAAACCCCAGCCCCGAGCCCGGCAGCCTGCGTTTCATCACCAGCGCTGAGCCCGCCGCGTTTGAATACGCGCTTTCCCGTTTGCTCGGCCTGAGCGCCCAAGCCGAAGCGGCAAGCTGGCAGGGCGGCGAGCTGGAGCTAATCCCCCGCGATTAACGCAAGAAGAGCCTGAGCAGCGCCAGCGAAAAGGCAGTCTGCCAGGTCAGCACGCGCGGTTGGCCTTCAAACACCGCGTCCTGCAGCTCTTCGCGCGTCAGCAGCCGTACGCGCGGGTCCGTCCCTTCCGCGGCAGGCACAGCCAGGCGCGCCAGGAAGAAATAGCCGCGCCCGTAACCGCTTTGCGCGTCGGTAATGAAATCGCCCAAAAAGACCCAGTCCGGGGAGCTGTATCCGGCCTGCTGCAGCAGCAGCCTTTTGGCGGCATCCACGGCTTCCTCCCCCGCGAGAATGAGGCCTTCCACCGGAGCGGGCAAGGGCCCATGCACGGCGTAGGGGTGCTGCTCCAGCGTGACGAAGCGGCCGTTCGCGTCCACCGCGGTCACCACCGCATATTCCGGCGCGTCCAGCCACAGCCAGTCTTCGTTCCGGGTGCCGTCGGGGAGGGTAATAGTCCGCTGTTCAACAACAAGCCTTGCCTTGTGGTCAAGCAGCACTTTTCGGTAAACAGTCCGCCAGGGGTTCATCAAGACTCCTTGTTATATTCTTTGTCTGATTCAGAAGCAGCGTCTTTTATCATCGCACGATTAGCGCCATGAAGAGCTTCCATGATTTTTTCTATATTCTCCTGAAAGACCATCACGCGATGCTTAGTACTCCTCTGAGAATCTCTGACCTCATCGATTGTCAAGTATCTAGTGCCATCGGAGGAAATTTTCACATCAAAGTAATAAGTTCGGATGCCTGCAGCAATTCTTTCAGAGAATATTTCTTTTCTATCTTGTATCATTGGTGTGTTTCTCCTCGGTATGTTTAGAAACTTTATAATCACAGGAAAATAATGTTCGTCTTAATTATCCGCCGGCTGCGCGCCCAAATCTTCCGGCCGGACGGTCAGCCCATTAAAGGCTTCAAAGCTGAGCGCGTCCGCGTCCAGGTTCAGGCGCGCCTTCAGCGCGTAAAACTGGTCCAGGTAGCTGGTGCTCAGGCGTTTGCTCCAATCCAATCCCAGCGCGTCGGCGGCGGCATGGATTGCCTGCGCGGAGGGGCCTTCCAGCTCAGCAAAATTCCCGAAGGGCATCGCGTCCAGCGCGATGATAACCTCACCCAGCTTGTAGGTCTCGCGGTATTTTTCGTAGCTGGTATAGACGCGGTAGCCCAAAGCTTCCAATAAGCGCCGGGCCGCGCCAAAATCGGAGACTTCAAACTCAATCTCCTGGCGCTCCAAAACGCCGCCGCGCACCTGCCCGGGGCCTTTGAAGGTGAGATGGGCAGCCTGGTCGGCGCGCAGGCGCAGCACCTGGGCTCGCGCGCGCAGGCTCATTTCGGGCGTGTCACAGCGCAGGTTTCGCTCGAACACGCGCGCCTGGACGAGCTCCGCGCCGCTGTCAATCACGCGCTGGCGCAAACGCTCGGGGTCAGCAAGGTAAAACTTGACTTCAATTTCCTGGTCCATGCGCGCTCTGCCTCCACTTTCTGATATGGTAAGTATAAAGCGCCGCGGCTGCCAGAGATAGCGCGTGTAGACCCAGCTTGAAGAGCGGGCTGCCGCCGCGCTGCACAGGCGCCCACAGGAACAGGCGTTCCACCCAATAGCCGCCCACGGAGAAAAGCAAGGCAGCCCACACCGCAGCCAGACAAAAGTTTCCCGCGCGCCAAGTGCACACCAAAGCGAGCAAACTCAGCAGCGCGCCAACTAATCCAGCAGCTAACAAGTATCCCGGCAGCCAGGCGGGCAGGCCAAGCTCCAGCAGCAGGTCTTTTTGGGCCAGCGCTCCATTGGCGCGCAACGCGCCGCTGACCAGGAGAACGACCAGCATCAGGCGCACGAGCGCGGTCAGCCAGCCGGAGGGGGCTTTTGGGGGGTTATTGTTCATTTTAGCAGTTCCTCCACGTCGCTCAGGTATCCCAGCCGCGCCAGCGCCGCGCGCACCTTTTCAATCCCGCCCGGGCGCACAACCACGGAGACCGGGCCGAGCGCGTCCCCCAGCTGGCTCGCGGCCGGGCTTTCGCGCAGCGCCTGCAGCGCCTCCGGCGAGCTGAGACGCAGCACCCACAGGCGCTCGATGGAAGCTTCGCGCCCGTTTGTTTCCCAGCGCGTCAGGGCTTCCATCAGGCTGGGCGACGGGGCGGGTTTGGCGTATTTACGCAGCAAGGCAGTAAGGTGGCGGATGGTCAGCCCCTGGTCCGCGGCGGCAGCAAGCGAAGCGGGCGTCAGCAGGAATTGCCAGCGTTCGGGTCCATTCTCCAGCCACTCCGAGAAGCGGGCCAGCTGGTAGCGGGCAACGCGCGGCGCCGCGCGGTTCAGGCTGAGGATGCCGGCTGAACTGACCGCCGCGGGGGCGTTTTCCGCCGGCAGTTCCAGCGCCTCGTGCGGATTGAGCAGCGCGCCGCACCAATCGGACTTGCGGAAGTACGCGGGGTCTTCCGCGCCTGCCGCGAAGCCCAGTTCCACAAAGCCCAGCCAGAACAGCAGCCCGCGCAGAACGAAGCGCAGCCAGGCGTCCTCTACTTCCAGCCAATCTTCCTGCCCGCGTAAAAGCTTTCCATTCCTGGCGCTGAGGATAATCCACTCGTTCGCGTCACCGCCCGCGCGCAGGAATTCCGGGTTTTCTCGCCGCAAGTCAGCGCTAAAAGCTTCGAGAGAGTACCAAGCACCGTCGTGCAGGCCAGCCAGATGGCGCAGCAAGGCCCGGCGCGCCGGCAGCGGGTTGCGCGGCCAGGTGCCCTGGCATATGAGCTCCGGAGCCAGGCGCAGTTCGTCAAAGCGTATCGAGCTCATCCAGGCCGTCGCCAGCCACTGCAAGCTTTGCCCGCGCGGCATTTCCAGAAAGCGGCGGGCTTCCGGCGCAGGGTTTTTTCCGTCTCTGGCAATAATGCCCAGGTCGGTCAGCAGGCGGCGCAGAAGTTCCCAATCGATTCCCGGCTGTGCTGGCTCGCGCAGAACAGCAGGCGTTCCAAAGCGGCGCAGCGCCGCCAGCAGGGTGCAGCTGTCATCCAGGATGCGATCCTGCCAGCAGAGCGCGCGTTCCACGCTGGCTTGCGCGGCAGGCTCCAGCTTTGGCGCGGGCTCAGCGGCTCCCTGAAAGACAGGCAGCCGCTCAAGAAATTCATCGGGGATGTAGGCAAGTTCCACCAGCTCATCGTCACGCCGGAAAAAATCCCGGCCGATGAGAGCTCGGTACCACAGGCGCTCGGTGGTGGACTGGGGGAAAAAGTACGGTTTTTCCCGAGCTCTGCGGGCAGGGCCCATCGGGCGCAGCTCGCCGTACTGGCGCGTGAAAGCAGCCCAGGGCATGCTCCCGCCGCGGCTTTGCAGTTCGGCCAGCGCGGAGCGGCTTTCATCCGGCAGGGCGGATGTAATCTCTTCAAGTTCGGGGTGGCGGGCCAGCGCAGCAGCCAAGGACCGCATGTACGTGGGCGCGTCTTTCCCGCTGATGTTCACGCTCCACAAATCGGCGGCACTGCGCAAAAAACCAAGGTCATGACCGCTCAGGCAGTGCAGAATTCCGGGCATAGTGCAGTGGAGTATACATCAAAAACCGCGTGTTCCCCTTGTTCAGCGTGGGCTGCGTTCATTCAATCCTGATGTTGCGCACCCCGTCAATTTTCGAGATGGTTTCCATCAAATTTTCAATTTTGTCGTTGCGGTCCAGGCGCGCGATGAACTCCACGCGCACATGGCCGCTCTTCAAGCTCCTTTGGGTCTTATAAGACACAATCTGTTCGGAGTTCCGGCTGATTTCCTTGCGCACGGAACGGAAAATATTCGGGACATCCACCGCGTCAACCTTGATAATGCGGATCACGTTCCTGCGAATAAATTTCTTTTCAAGCAGGCTCACCAGGGTCAGCGCAATCAAGACCAGTACCGTAGTGAAAACTCCCACCCAGTAGTAGCCGTATCCTACCGCCAGACCGATAATCGCGGTGGTCCAGACCGTGGTGGCGGTGGTCAGGCCTTTCACGTTAAGCCCGGAGCGTAAGATTGCGCCGGCGCCCAGGAAGCCGATGCCGGAGATGACCTGCGCCGCCAGACGGGCGGGATCCGTACCATTGGCAAAACCAATATTGATAGACAGAATCATCGCCAGGCAGGAACCCAACACCAGGATCATGTGCGTGCGCAGACCCGCGGGTTGGCTGTCGTGCTCGCGTTCGAAGCCGATCGCGCCTCCCAGCAGCATGGAAACCGCCAAACGCAAGAGCATTTCTCCGGTAGTTATCATCAAGATCCTCGCATAAAGGTTCAAATCCGGAGCAAAAGGCGCTTTCCATGCCCGGCTCCGACAGTGTATATAAAAAATTGTAACATGTTTGCGTGAGCTGAGAAAAAGCGGCCACGCCCCTTTTTGCCCGCAGAACCTTTCCACAAAACGCGCCGCCCCGACGAAAACAGGGCGGCGCTGATATATCATTCAGGCATAAGCAGAGGGGCAGCTTATCTCCGCAGAATGGGAAGGAATTGGGTGTGCGCCTCTCCGTTCATCACGAACCTGGAGAAATGGCACACCGGAACTCCCAGGCTGTTCTGGGCCGGGTCGCGGACATACCCCAGCGGCGGACCACCGCAGTCCTGCACGATATCGACCCACTGGCTGCCGTCCCAGACGTAGAGGTAAAGCTCATCCTCTATCAGACCCTGAACGTCCGCGTCGGTGTAATGCAGCGTCAGGGTGACAATATCCCCAAAAACATACGGTTCATCGCACAGATTTCCCGGGCAGACCATCAGGTCAAAGCGCTTACCACTCCGGAACAAGCCTCCTGGCATACGTTCGTCCACATCCGTGTCCGGCGTGAAGACAATCGCGCTCGTCTCTGCCAGCGCGCCGCTAGGAAGCACGACGTTCAGGCTGCCACCGGATGAAAAGTCAAAATCCAAAGTTGTCGGCGACCCCGCTACGACCGTGAACGTGGTCGGGATGGCGCCCTTTGACAATTCATAAAGTGGCGGCGGGATTAATGCCGGGTTGGAATAATATCCACGGACTTCCGCGCGCAGGTAATGCGAGAATTCCATCTGGATCCCCCACATTGCCGTCGCGTAGGAGTGCGATAGCCCCTGGATGTTTTGATAACAATCAATCATGGCGCCCGGGTCAGATTCCGCAACGCAGTAATTCACCGCATTTTCAAAGAGATCTGCCATTGCTGTTGGGAAATGCTGGAAGGATCCATAACAGTAAGGTACATCAGAAAGCAGATAACCCATGAGCCAATTGTGCGGGTGGTGGTAATCTTCTATCCAACCCGCATACCAAAGGGGTGTAAACCCGGCATCGCGATAGGTCTCCATCTCTTCGTGAGAGAATTGAAGGACTTGAATATGAAACTTATCCGGCGCAATGGATTCCAAGTTGGTTTCCAGCTGGTTCGCCAGGTTGTTAAATGCCTGATTGCCCCATATAGGCAGGATCATCATGAATCCGTTTGTCCAGAGGTCCCCGCCAAACGCCAGCTGGAGTTCATCCTCAGCAAGCGTTAGGTCAAAGGCGTAGGGCTCCAGGTCGGGGTCAAAACCGATTTCCCCCTGCGGAATCGGACCCTGGGCCTGGATTGCCTGAGAGCCGTAAACAGAATCGATGACTGGCTGCCAATCCACCGCATGGCTGAATGCTTTACGCACATGTATATCTGAGAAGAAATCAGCGGGAATGCCGCTGCCGTCGAGCGCCCCGCTGAGGATAAAGGGATTGTCAGCTTCAGTCATCTCGTAATTAAACAATAGCGCGAACTGGCGCATATTAGCCAGATTGTCGTATTCTTTCAGGATCCCGTTATCCGGGTCCACCAGATCCGGGTACAGGTCCTCGTATCCATCGTAAACGCCCCATAGATATGAGCTGAGATAGGCGTCATTTTGAGGGGCAGAGCTGATCGCATCCACACTGCCGCTAATGAGCCTGTCCGCGCGGACAGCCGGGTCAGGTTCCACAAGGAAATACAGGTCCTCCAGGTTTGCCGGTCCGGTGGAAGCACCGGGCCAAAGCGGTTCCACGCGCCAATACTGCGGGTCGCGAAGCATGTGGATCTCACCGGAAGTCCACGAGTCAAACACAAAGGGCCCGGTTCCATTCATCTGCGCGAATAAAATGCTGTCTTCTAGGGCTGGATTGTACCAATCGCGCCAGGTAGAGCAGGAAGCATCCCAATCCCCGTTGGCAATCATCCACTCTTGGTCCAACAGCGCACTGTATGGGGTTGCCAGAAGGCTCGCTAATGGCGCATAAGCAGACTGCAAATGAAAGGTCACCTGGGAGTTCTGGTCATCAAAAGTGACGGCATCCTTCACCGCCTGGCAGCGCGCCAGGTCATCCCCGGGCAGTTCATCGATGGTATTCACGCCAAACAACGCGTTCAGGAACATGAGCATTGGACCGCCTTCGTAATCCTGGAGTAATCCCCGCCAGAAGCTGTAGGCGGCGTCGTGCGCCTCAAGCTGCCCACCAGCATGGAACGTGATCCCGCTGCGGAGGGTAAACGTATAGGTTGTGCCCTCGTCGGAGATTTCCCAGGATTCAGCCAGCAAGGGAATTTGCGTTTCAGGGTCCTCCCGCTGGTAGGTCAGCAAAGTTTCATATCCCTGGGCTATAACCTCGAAACTGGTTGTGTCATACGCCATGTGCGGATCCAACGTCTGAACTTCACCGGAAAAAACTTCTGTGAAGCTCGGCCCTGAATCTGCCGCAGCAGCTGTAGTGATGACGGGCGACGAAGCAGAGCCGGAAGCTGGCATTGAAACGCCTAGCAGCAAGGCTATGGCGCAGAGACAACTGAGGGTTTTTGTCAGAACAAAGGGTTTGTTCATTGCGTCCTCCTTTCCAGAAAGGAATGCTGGTTTGATGTTGAATTGAATTACGCGGCCGGTGCCGAGTTGGACAGAAATCAAGCTTTTGAGAAGGCTTGAACTATTTATAGTATACAGCGCGGATTCATAAATACAACAACTTGCGCAAAAGTTGCATGCGGCTTTATCTATTCAGCTTTAAGCAAAAAAACACCGCTGAAATCCGCGGTGTCTTCTTGATTTTCAGGTTTGGAATTAAAGGACTCAGGGCAGCTGCGGGAATTCCGCCAACGGCGCGTGTACTAGACCGATCATGCCTCTGCCGGTATGGGCGCCCAAAGCTGGTCCAAGCAAGCCGTCTGCCACCCATTCGCAGCGAAATACTTTGTTCATGGCGTCGCGCAGCATTTCGCCGCCTTCCGGGTTGGAGGCATGCACAATCTGGGTGCGAAACGCGGCACCTTCGCCGTACTTTTTCAGAATCAGCTCCGGAATTTCCTGGATAGCCTTCAGGAAGGAACGTTTCTTGCCGATATCATAGTACTTGCCGTCGGTCTTATTGACCTGGATAATCGGTTTGATGCCGAGCAGAGAGGCAAGCAGACCTTTCAGGTGGCTGATGCGTCCGCCAGCAATCAGGTACTTCAGATCCGGAAGGGTAAAATACGTGTCGCTTGCGGCTTGGATCTGCTTGAGCATCTCCAGTATTTTCGCTTTTCCCCATCCTGCTTTTACTGCCCGCGCGGCGGCTTCCACCTGCCAGCCTGTGCCGGCAGATAGTGTGAGCGTGTCGAGGACTGTAATGGAAGCATCCACCTGTTGGGCAGCTACTTCGGCAGCATTATATGTGCCGCTTAAGCCAGAGGAGATGTGAATAGAGAGTATTTCGGGGTCGGTTTCAGCCAATTTTCGATAAGTATCGGCGAATTCCCCCACAGAAGGCGTGGATGTGAGCGGCATTTGCTCAGTTTGGTCCAGCAGGTCGTAGAACTCCTCGGAAGTTAAATCTACACCACTGAGATAAGTCTTTTCGCCCAGCTGAACCTTCAAAGGCAGCATGGTTACCCCTAATTTCAGGCACTGCTCTTTGGTCAGGTCGCAGCCGCTGTCGGTAACAATTTTCATATTTTCCTCTTTTTCTAGTGTCAGACAAAATCCGTTATCTGCGAGCATTTTCGCCGAAACTTTTTACGAAAATATGCTATCAGGGTTAACGGAGATGTTGGATTTGATTTAACAAAAGTATTATAGCACGCATTATTCTTTACGGAAGCCAACGTTAACACAATAAGTTTCGATCGCGTTGCTGGGAACATCGGCGAGAACAAAGTATTTTTGGTAGGGGCGAAGCATCCCAAACTACAAACCATTCATATTATAGTGCGTCGATCAAGGATGCTACGCCCCTCCGTCCAATCTGTATGCGGACTGGAGACCTGTGGTCAAATGCCGCGCACGCTGGGGACACCGGCGAGAACACATTGGTAGGTTGGGTGGAGCGACAACGGGCTTTATTTGCAAGTAACCAATCGGAGCGCAACCCAACAGAATTTTGTTGGCGTTTTCGTGCGGAATTTTGGGTAAAGTTGTTGGGTTTCGCTCCTGCGTCGCTGCACCCAACCTACGACTGTATGCGGACTGGAGACCTATGGTCGAATGCCGCGCACGCTGGGGATACCGGCGAGAACACATTGGTAGGTTGGGTGGAGCGTCAACGGGCTTTTATTTGCAGGTAACCAATCGGAGCGCAACCCAACAGAATTTTGTTGGCGTGTTCGTGCGGAATTTTGGGTAAAGTTGTTGGGTTTCGCTCCTGCGTCGCTGCACCCAACCTACAGGCCGGAAAAATGGAGACCTGCGGTCAAATGCCGCGCACGGTGGGGACACCGGCGCGAACACACTGGTAGGTTGGGTGGAGCGGCAACGGGCTTTTATTTGCAGGTAACCAATCGGAGCGCAACCCAACAGAATTTTGTTGGCGTATTCGTGCGGAATTTTGGGTAAAGTTGTTGGGTTTCGCTCCTGCCTCGCTGCACCCAACCTACAGGCTGGAGCAAAAAAGGAGACCTATGGTCAAATACCGCGCACGGTGGGGACACCGGCGAGAACACACTGGTAGCTTGGATGGAGCGGCAACGGGCTTTTATTTGCAGGTAACCAATCGGAGCGCAACCCAACAGAATTTTGTTGGCGTGTTCGTGCGGAATTTTGGGTAAAGTTGTTGGGTTTCGCTCCTGCGTCGCTGCACCCAACCTACAGCCCGGAGCAAAAAAGGAGACCTGCGGTCAAATGCCGCGCACGGTGGGGACACCGGCGCGATCGGAGAGAATACTAGAGCCATCATGGGATATACAAATCGAGATGTTCTACCCTCATTGATCTTCCCATCAAGCCAAGCGCGATGACCTAACTAGGGAAAACTCATAAACAGGCTTTCATATTCCTGAGCTTGAGTCGGTGTAAGTGAGTGAGATAGTCTCAGTAAGAAAATTCCATTACCATATGAGTATTCAACAAATATCGAGAAAGCTTGGGTCACCGTATCAAGATACGCTTTTCTCGTTTCCATGTTTGCGGAGTTTAAAAACATTTCAATTGAGCCGCCTGCTTGAACCCCAGGATTCGTTTGACCTTTAATTCTTTCATCCCGCCAGATGACTTTCGCGATGTACTGATTTGGCCTTCCGATCAGTTCATTCGCATCAGTCTCTTCGGTTAGATAAGTAATCTCGGTTAAGGGTAGATTCGCATCTGTAAATAACTTGATCACCGCTTCTATCGAAGTAATCTCGCTTGTCGGAGTCGGAGTTGGAATAGGAGTGGGTGTCTGTGTTGGCGTAGGGGTCAGGGTAGGTGTTGCTGTGTTAGTTGGGACAGGGGTTTCGGTGGGCATTGCAGTTAACGTGCGAGCCAGCGCTGTTTGAAGCTGAACCTCGGAAGGAACGCATCCGGACATGAAAACCAAGAACAGTATTAATGGGATTGCTTTTTTCATGGAAACACCCTTCCGAATTTTCAAATTCATAACAACAAATTCCCACAACTTTTGACGAAATGCCAACAGTTTACCAATGCTGACGAGTAGAAATCTTTAGACCTTACCTGACGGACCAATCCAAGTCAATCAAGATAACCATTTATATCATAGCTACAGAAAATGATGAATTGGCTTAAGTAAAACAACGCTTTCCAGTGACTTGGCAATAGGAAAAATTTATCTCAAATTGATGTTCCAAACAGGCTTTTCTTCTGGATAGGTACCAATGAATCGACAATAACGCCAATACTCTTTTTAGGATTTGCTATTTATCGGTTAAGCAGTAAACTAAGATAAGGGCAAATTAGCAATGCATTTCGAAATTCAAGTATCGCGGGAGGGCTCTATGAAAAAAAACTTTTTAGTCCTGGTTCTTTCATGTGTTCTCCTCACATCGTGTAACTTAAAACAAGAAACCATAAAACTTGCCATCACGCAAACAGCTGTAATTACCGATCAAGCAGAGCTTGCGGCTAGACAATCTGCGTTTTCCACAGAGATAGCGCAACAAGCGACTGATTTTTCTACCTATATGGTAAAAACCCAAGAGGCATTCAACGCTATGCTCGCCAACACTCAGGAAATGTACGATTTCAGAGCGACTGGGCTTGCCAATACACAAACTGTTCTTGACTCTACGGCAACTTTCCAAGAATCCATTATTGCTACTCAACAAGCCATTAATGAAGCTGAGATGGAAAGAATAAGAATTCTTGACGAAGCTGCAACGGCCAGGTCAAACCCTGAGGTTGAATGGTTAGATCCAATTCTTGATGATTTATTGATGTCAACAGACGTTTCAATAGGTAATGAAAGTTATGTTTTTAAGGGGATTCGGTATTCCGAGCAAGCCATTACTGGCGTGAACATTGCCTCAAGGTTCATCTATTATGATTTCTCTACATCTGAAGACAGTTACATTCGAATGTTCGCAACGCGCGACCCACAATTATTACCATATGATTATCAACAAATTGTCACAAATAATGAGCGCGGGAACTGGAAAAGAATTCTGGTAGACCAACAACCTTTTTATTACAAAAGTAAAAATTATGGGAACGAAATTGCCACGCTAACAACTCTTCCAGAAGGTTGTTCCGTATTGATCACAGTAGTGAGTGCACATAGCGGAGTTGTCAATAGTTGGATCGATTACCTGGCTGACTCGATTTATCGAATTCAATCCACAAATCAGCCGCTATGCGAAGGTACATGATTGCCAGGTGGCTTCCGCTTCCCTCAACCGACCGATTACCTGTCCCATACATCCCTCCCAAGTTGCCAAAGACTTACCCTGAATTCATTCGGAAATCTGCTTCGATTCTACCAGAGCTCGCCGGCCTTCAGGTGTAATCTCCCAGGTGCCCTTCGGCGCGGACGCGGAAAGAAAGCCTTTATCAAGCAATGGTTTCTTTGCCCAGCCAACGTTAATACACAGCATCTACGATTGATAGGCTCCGTAAAGGCACGCCAACTTTCATTTAAGCGCCTGCCGCCACTGACCGATGACCTTGCGGTTGCGTTTTTCCAGGGTCGCGCTCAAGCGCGCAATTTTCTCAAGCACATCGCTTGTTTGCCATCCGCGGCTGCTGATGGTCTGTTGGACGAGCGCCAGGAGTTCCGGGCTAAGCGAGGTCTGGGTGAGCATGTCCACCAGATGCCAGGGGGAATGCGCGTTCTTCAGGCAGTCCATGGTAACCAGCTCAAGCCGCTGCAGGGCTTCGCGCATCATTGCCTGCCCGGTTTCCCGGCTGCTGGACTCGATGTAGATGCGGTTGATCGGTTCCGTCCCGGAGGCGCGTACGCGCAGGTAATGATGGTCGCCGCCGTGCTCATCCGCCAACTGCATTTCCACCAGCTCGTAGCGGATTCCGCCCAGGTACGTGATTTTCAAGCCCGCCAGGCGCAGGTTTTGCGGATCCTCGCGCAGCGCCAGGTCCAGGTAATAATTGATGAAGCCTTCTTTGGCCTCCAGCGGTGCGTCCACGTCCGCCCTGCCCGCGTGCGAAGTCGGGTCCGTGGAAGTCCCGTAGGTCTCCCATAAGCCGGGCATTCGCACCGTGTCTTCCCACAGTTCTTTCAGCGTGCACAGCGGATTTTCCGCGCGAGTGCCGTAGTATGCCAGCATATCCATAATCAGAATGTTAGCCCAGGGGCCGTCCTTATCGGTCACGTGCCCGCGCGAGGTCAGCCCGGAGGATTCCTCGCCGCCAATCAGGATGCGGTCGCGCCAGTTCTCCGGCAGTACCTTCAGCGTATTGTAACGGTCGTCCATGCGCCGGATTTCTTCAATGTACTTGATACCCACCGGCACCATAAACGCGTATTTCAGCGCCCGGCTGGCAATATCCCCCACGCGGCATTTGTAAATGCGCTGACCCACATACCCGGGCAGCGCGCCCGCGGCGGGTTGGTTATCCTCATTCCCCGGGATCATGCCTGCCAGCGGTTCAATCAGGGGTGAGCCGGTCTGCGTGGCAATCACGCGCCCGGTCAGTCCGCGGTCCACGCCCAGGTAACGTACCAGCATGGTCAGGATTTGATTGGGGCGGAAGTAGACGCCGCCCTTGTCCACAATGCCGTATCGGTCGGCGTCGGTATCCATGCCCATGCCCAGGTGCGCGCCGCTTTCAGCCACAGTCTGCTTGAGCAGGAAGTTGAATGGTTCTTCCGGGTTGGCATAGTCCTGTCCGCCCAGCTCCGGGTCCACTTCCGCGTGCAAAACGGTGTGGCGCACGCCGGCTTCGCCCAGCAGGCGCGTCAGGTATCCGCGCCCGCAGCCGTGCATCTCATCCACGACCACGTGCTTATCGGCAAAGAAGCGCCGGATGCGGTCAAAGTCAATCGGGATGCGCTGGTTTCCGTTGCCGTTGTTCTTAATCCAGCGCACATACTGGTCCAGCGGGTCAAAGCCGGTCACAAGCCCGTGCGCTTCCGCGCTTTCCAGTTCCGCCGCGCCGCCGCCCTGGTCCTCCAACTGGAGCTCGTTGATGCGGAAGGCGATAAAGTCCGTCACGTTGGTAGGCGCCGGATAACCCAGGCGGGGGTTGAACTTGATACCCTGCCATTCGGGCGGGTTGTGGCTGGCGGTAGCGATAATCAGACCGGCCACCTCTTCGGGGGGCAGCACATCAGTCTCGTAAAAAGCCAGCGCGGGAGTAGGCACATCCCGATTCCCAAGGTCCACCCGAAAGCCGTTGGCCAGGCAGGTTTCCGCCGCCCAGCGCGTGACAACGTCAGCATTCCGGCGGGTATCGTACCCGATGACCACCCGCTTGCCAGCCAGATTTTCCGCGCCAACAAAGGCGGGCACGTTGCGGTTGTTCATGAAATCGCAGATGGCCTGCACCACCTGGCGTGCGCGCGTTTCAGTGAAATCATTCTGCCAGCGCCCGCGCACGCCCGAAGTGCCGAAGCGCAGGTACTTGCGGTCGTAGATTTCCCGCAGCAAGCCGGCGTGCGTGCGCGTACCCACCAGCAAGGGCTCACTGGTGCGCACCCGCAGCGCGAATAAACGTTCGTAGATGTTGCCAATCTGAACGACTCTGTAGGTCATAAAGCGGTCCGGGTCCCGCGCCTCATCCAGGCTGTCCAGCAGCGGCAGGATTTCCACGCGGATGTCTTCCCGCAGGCTGGCAAAAACAGGGGCATTCAAATAAGCTTTAGCAATCCGGATGGCATGCCGGCGCATTTCCGCACTGGATGGCAGGTAATCTTCATCCAGCTGCCGGCGGTATTCCCGGGTTTGTTCGTCTTTGGGCTGGAATAGCTCCAGGCGGCCTTGCGTGCCGGTAGCTGCCAGGGTCAGCAGCAGACTGAGCACGCGCGAGGAGGTCGGCAAGTCTTCTGCGAGCAGGTCAGCACGTCGCCGCACAAATTCCTCCACCTCCAGTAAAAAGCGGGTCATTTCCGCAATCGCAGGCTGCCATTCCTCGGCTTTTTCCGCGCTGAGAACAGCGCGGTTGAGGCGGTTAAAGCGCGGCGCCAAATCCGCGCTGAAGCTGAAATCCAGGTTTTGGGTCATACAGGTCTCCTCATTGGGAATATCACTCCGACCGCGGCATCAAACCGCCGTCCGAAACGTTCAGAACTTCAATTTTCGCGCCGACAGGGGTGCCGATCTCGCGCTGGACAAGCTCGCAAACCCGCCAGGCCTGCCGTGCGACTTCGGCAGGCGTGTGGCGCGTATCGGTCTCCAACATCAGCCGACATTTGGGCTCCGTGCCGGAGTAGCGCAGGTTCAGGCGCACCAGACCGGGCAGTTCCTGACGAACTTCCTCCAGAAGCGCGTTGAGCGCCGGGATCTCAGTCAGTTCAGGCTTGCTATCCACATTGCACGAGGCAATCAACTGCGGAAATTTGCCGATTTGACCGGTGAGCGCAGAGAGCGGCTGCCCACCATTTTCAGCCAGCACGCGCAGCATAAAAAGCGCGGTACGGATGCCGTCGCCAGTGCGGTGGCTCTCATCCAGCAGGATGATATGCCCAGATTGTTCGCCGCCCAAGCCGATCTTTCCCTGGGCTTCTTCGGCGCGGCTCAGGCGCAGGAGTTCGTCGGTAATATACTTATCACCCACCGGCGTCTCGATCAAGTGAATGCCCTTTTGCTTGCAGTAACTCGTCAGCGCGCCGTTTGCCATCGTGGTGGTCACCAACGTTCCGCCCAACAGCTCGCCGCGCTCCAGGAAAAAGTCCGCCAGAATGGCAAGCATATGGTCGCCATCCACCATGCGCCCGTTTTCGTCAGTGAGTATCACACGGTCTGCGTCGCCGTCAAAAGCCATCCCCAGGTCGGCGCCGTATTCGCGCGTCAGGCTGCCAAAAATCGCCGGGTCCGCGCGCAGATGCTCCGAACCGGCCTGCGCGTTGATATTCAGTCCATCCGGGGCGGTGTTCAGCGCGATCACGTTCGCTCCCAAGCGCCGGAAGAGCTCAGGAGCCAGGTCAAAAGCCGCGCCGTTGGCGCAGTCCAGCAGCAGGGTCTTGCCGCTCAGGTCCAGCCCGGGCTGACTGTCCTGCAGGTCCTTTAGGTAAATTTCGCGCAGAAGCTCGCCGTTCTTCACCCCGGAGCTGCTGCCGCGCCCGGCAGGCTCCAGCAGCGCTTCAATGGCAAGTTCGACCTCTTCCGGCAGCTTCATGCCCTGCGCGTTCAGGAACTTGATGCCGTTCTCAGGAGCAGGGTTGTGGGAAGCGGAGATGACTACGCCGGCGTCCGCGCCAAGCTTGCGTGTCAGAAAGGCGATGCCCGGTGTGGGCAGCACGCCCAAATCTATCACCTGCGCGCCTCTCGCCAGTAAGCCCTCGGTCAGCGCAGTTTGCAAGCCGGGTCCGGAAAGGCGCGTATCACGTCCGATGAGGAACAGGGGGGCGCGCTGTTTTTCGCCGCCCAAAACGCGCGCGGCTGCTGCTCCGAGCGAGCGCACAAATTCCTCTGACATGGGCGGGGTGCCCGCCAGTCCGCGGATGCCGTCTGTGCCAAAATATCTGGGGTTAGCCATACAAAAAGTCCAATTCCAATAATAATTATGCAAAAACCAGGTCCGCCACCACAGGCAGATGGTCGGAACTGCGGTGCGCCAGGTCGTTATCAATCACTTTGCAGCGATATTCGCGCAGCGTGCCTGTCGGAGATATATAGAAATGATCTACCTCACCCGCAAAAGGATGTGTGGCGATCGGATTTTCGGGCACAAGGCGCGTGAACCCTTTTTCCGCCTCCAAAATCCCGGAAAGCGCGTCCTCATCCGGGTTGGCGTTTAAATCGCCGGTGAGGATGAGGGGCAAACCCGCTTTGAGGATGTTGGCTTCCACCAAATCCATCACCCGCAGGATTTGTTCGGCCCGCAGTTCGCGCGCCGATTGGATAATTTTTTCCTGCGGAGCTTCCCCGCGCTCGCCCACCAGCGTGGTCAGGTGCATGTTAACCAGATATGGAAAAGGCGCCTGCTTAACGCGCGCGATAATCGCGAAGCGCGGATCGGTGTCGCGCGTGCCCTCGTAGGTCAGCGGCTGAAAGATGGGCACATTGCGCGGAAATCCGTCCTTTTTCTCAGAGCTCAGCCGCGCAAATGGGATCCGCGAAAACACCGCGTTGCCTTTGGACCAATCCCACCAGTCTTTGAACAGCCCCTCAACCATCAGGTCTTTGCGTACCTGCATATGGCGTTTCATGGAAAGCGTCTCGCCGTAATACGCATGGGAGAATTGCGCGCCTTCGCGGATCAGGTCCACCATGCTGTGCTTGATACCGTCCCCGTCCACGTACTGGGCAATCTCCTGCACGCATAACAAATCCGGCTTGATTTGGTGGATTAGGGCAAGCAAGGCTTCACTGCGGTTGACGTTTGTTTCCAACGTGCCGCTAAAATTTTTTATTCCACCCCCCAGGTTCAGGGTCATGACGCGTAAGGTTGATTTCAACAGGTCGCTTCCTTTTTCAGCTTTCTGCGTGGATTATACCAATTTAATAACAGGCTTTCTGCGCTAAGGTTGGAGGTCTATTTTAGCGAGGGACAAAAAGGCGGCATCCGAAGGACACGCTGGCGCGCCATCGTAATGACAGGAATTTCGTCATCGCGAGCGCACATCCTACTCAGTTGCTGCGAGACCCTTTGCCATCAAGCATAGATGATTTATTCCCCTACAATTGGCAAAGGGTCGTCGCAGTCTGCCCTTAAATCATTCGAGAACCTTAGACACATAGGTTGTAAAAAGTATTTGCGATAATGCTGAACCCTCGAGTGTGAGAGCTCTAAAAAAGGCAGATTGCCGCGCCCCCTTCTTGTGTTTCCAGCTTCCGTGATGGATCTGCAGCGGGGGCTAATGACGAATCAAACTCTGTCGCTGCGAGACCCTTTGCCATCTGGCTCGGATGAATGAATGTTGCGTTGGTTGGCAAAGGGTCGTGGCAGTCTGCCCTTAAATCATTCGAGAACCTTAGACACATAGGTTGTAAAAAGTATTTGCGATAAAGCTGAACCCTCAAGTGTGAGAGCTCTAAAAAAGGCAGATTGCCACGCCCCCTTCTTGTGTTTCCAGCTTACGTGATGGACCTGCAACGGGGGCTAATGACGAATCAAACTCTGTCGCTGCGAGACCCTTTGCCATCAAGCATAGATGATTTATTCCCCTACAATTGGCAAAGGGTCGTAGCAGTCTGCTTGAGTTTTTCCGATTACGTCCAGGTGTCAGGCGTTTAGCTTGTTAACTGAGGTAAGGCACTCACAAAAGTTTAATCAAAGACAAAGGCAGATTGCCACGCCCCCTTCTTGTGTTTCCAGCTTCCGTGATGGATCTGCAGCGGGGGCTCGCAATGACGAATCAAACTCTGTCGCTGCGAGACCCTTTGCCATCTGGCTCGGATGAATGAATGTTGCGTTGGTTGGCAAAGGGTCGTGGCAGTCTGCCCTTAAATCATTCGAGAACCTATGACACATGGGTTGTAAAATGTATTTGCGATAAAGCTGAACTCTCAAGTGTGAGAGCTCTAAAAAAGGCAGATTGCCGCGCCCCCTTCTTGTGTTTCCAGCTTACGTGATGGACCTGCAACGGGGGCTAATGATGGGAGATTCGTCATCGCGAGCCATCCCATCAGCCCACATCCGCCGCTGGCGTGAATAAGCTTTAATTGGTTTTCTCTCAGCGGTTCTAATAAAATGTCTCTATGTTATACGAAAGCGAGCCGCAGATGAACACACCCGCCTCTCAAAGCCCTGACGACTTCATCACGCCGCAAAAGCTCTACCTCACCCGCCGGCAGTTCCTGAAAGCCGCGGGTATCGTCAGCGCGAGCGCCTTTCTGGCTGCTTGCCTGGGAACGCCGGAGGAAGTCTCGCCCACCAACCCCGCCCTTGTGGACATAGAAACAAAACGCGAACTGGCTGAAAACTACAATAACTATTACGAATTCAGCCTCTCCAAGACCTCTGTGGCGGGAGTAGCGCAGGATTTTAGCATGCGCCCCTGGCAGGTTGAGGTCGGCGGCCTGGTAAAGAACCCGAAAAAGTACAGCATTGATGACATTCTCGCCCGCTTTCCCCAGGAGGAGCGCGTGTACCGCATGCGCTGCGTGGAAGGCTGGTCGATGGTGCTGCCCTGGCAGGGTTTCGCCCTATCAAAACTCCTGGACGATGTGGAGCCCTTGCCGGAAGCGAAATATGTGGGCTTTATGTCGGTGCTGCGCCCGGAGGAAATGCCCGGCCAGACCAGTTTGAGTTTCCCCTGGCCCTATCTGGAAGGGCTGCGTCTGGATGAAGCCCGCCACGACCTGACCATCCTGGCAACCGGTCTTTACGGCGAAGCGCTCTCCCCTCAGACTGGCGGACCGCTGCGGCTGGTGGTGCCCTGGAAGTACGGCTTCAAGAGCCTGAAGGCTGTGGTGCGCATCACCTTGCAGGCGGAGCAACCGGTCACATTCTGGAACGCGATTGCCCCGCAGGAGTACGGCTTTTATGCGAACGTTAACCCCTCCGTGGACCATCCGCGTTGGACGCAGAGTGAAGAACGCCGCATCGGTGAAAACGGCTCGCGGCCCACGCTGCTCTTTAATGGCTATGACGAGCTTGCCCCGCTGTATGAGGGCATGGACCTGCGTGTGAACTTTTAGCTGCTAAATCCGGCTATTTTTTAGGCGGGTTCACCGGGCAGGTTGTTCCGCCTTCTTCCAGCACTACAGGAAGTGTGTCGTTTTCAAAGGCGTTGATGAACTCAACAATCTTTTCAACCGGGATATCCCACACAAAGGTATTGCCAAGTCGCGCAATGTCCGCGCGCCCCTGCACCATCCATTCATCCGGAAAGCGCACAAACTGCAGATTCTCGCGTGAGAGTTTGGGCAGCAGGCAAATCAGTTGGCGGATTTGCGCCAGGGTCAGGTCGGTCTGGATGTCATCCAGCACCGATAGCACCATATTGGGCACGCTTGCAATAATTTCAGGGCTGTTCAGCTTATCCTGAATGCCGCAAATCAGCATGGTCTGGTGGTCGGTGCGCGCCACTTCTCCGTAACGGTCGCGGATGCGCACAAAACTGAGGGCGTCAAAACCGGTCAGGTGGTTCCAGCCCTTGGGGAAGTACCCCTGCCCCTGTTTGTACGGGTCGACATCGTCTTTACCCAGCGGTCTGCCGTCCACCGGTTCTTCCAGATACACATCCACGCCGCCCATCGCATCAATAATTTCCTCAAAGGCAATCATATTTACCGCAGCGTAATTGTCCACATACAGGTCATAATTGTGCGCCAGAACGCGCGCCAGCAGCCCCATCCCACCGCCGGTACCCGTGTAATAGCTCATGCCCGGGCTGCCGTAAAAATATGCCTGGTTCAGTTTGGCATTGGGAACCTCTGCCGCCTTGGCTGCGATGATATCAACCAGGTCCACTTTCAGGTCCCGCGGAAGGGTGAGCACGGTTACCTTGGGGGTTACAAAATCTACGCGGATGACGCGCATCACATCCGAAAGGCCGTAAGTGTAGTTGGGGTCGTCGGTATCAATTCCCGCCGCAATGATGTACATCACTTCCGGTCCGCCGCACAAAGGTTTGGGGGTAGTCGCCGTGAAAGCAGTGGTCGGAAGGTCGTTGGCTGCCGCGCTGGTTTTGGTCGGAACGGAAGTTTCAGCTTGCCCGTCGGGCGTGCTGCTTTGCGCGGAGGGGGTAACCGCCGTGCGCGAAGGCAGGTTAATTGCTTCAGCCATCGGTTTATTCCAGCGATTAGCCAGGTACAATCCGCCGCCTATTAACACCACAGCGGTAAATACAAGTAACGCAATAAGAGTTTTCTTTTTCATATCCTTATTCCACAGACTTTTCTGAGAACAATCTTTTGTATTATAGCGTAATTTCTGGAGAGGTTTTTAGATTGGCTTCCCGAATGATTGGCTTCCCGAATGATTAGCTTCCCGAATTTTACTTGCAGCCAGGGCGTCCTTAGCTTCTTTAGGGATTGTGTGTGATGGAGTTTGAGCGGGCGAGCTCAGCGTAATCTTGTAAGCTTCTCTAAGGAGAAGCTGGCGAGCGCAGCGAGACTGATGAGGTCCAGTATTTCCCTCGTCTGCTCTAAAGTAGCTTTATCAAATGGGGGAATCTTACAAGACCCTCATCCGCCCTGCGGGCACCTTCTCCCTCGGAGAAGGTAGAAAGAGCCCCATCCGCCCTGCGGGCACCTTCTCCCTCGGAGAAGGTAGAAAGACCTCCATCCGCCCTGCGGGCACCTTCTCCCTCGGAGAAGGTAGAAAGACCTCTATCCGCCCTGCGGGCACCTTCCCCCAGGGGAAGGTCATAAACGATGCTTCGCCCCTACGACTGCGGAGACCTTCGGTCACGTACTGTAAAAAAAGCTTCTCTTGGGACTGATTGCGTGCCGAAGGCAAAGCTGGCGAGCGCAGCGAGACTGATGAGGTCCAGTATTTCCCTCGTCTGCTCTAAAGTAACTTTACCAAATGGGGGAATCTTACAAGACCCTCATCCGCCCTGCGGGCACCTTCTCCCTCGGAGAAGGTAGAAAGACCCTCATCCGCCCTGCGGGCACCTTCTCCCTCGGAGAAGGTAGAAAGACCTCCATCCGCTCTGCGGGCACCTTCTCCCTCGGAGAAGGTAGAAAGACCTCCATCCGCCCTGCGGGCACCTTCTCCCTCGGAGAATGTAGAAAGACCTCCATCCGCGCCTATTGTATAATGAACCCCAGAGGGACAATGTTTCACTTGCTGGATTGTCTTGGATACGAACTTAACGATGAGCAGGACCGCTCGCGCTTTATTGACATGGCGACCAGCAGGCTTTCCGTGCTCCAAATCGGTGCATGGGAATACCTGTCCTACCGCAGCAAGCAGGGGCCGGAAATCTATTTCGGGAAGGAAATACTGGCCAAAGCTAACAGCTTCAGCGTCCATTTTCATTCGTTTACCAGCCAGGAATTGCTCCTGACGGAGCGTTTTCCAGACCCGGAATCCGCGCCGGAAGGTCTGTTTGAGGCGCGGACTGCCAACGGTGAAAATCTTTATTATGGAGAGGACGGTGCTGAGGGCGAGCGCCAGCACACCACGCGCGACAGTATGCCGCTGGTGTTCAAACCCCCCAATTTTCACTGGTATGACCATATTTCTCTGCCGGCGCGCGCCCAGGTGCAGCTGGCGGCTTTCCCAAAAGAGATTGAGCTCATCCAACCGGGCAGCGCCTTCCCGATGCCGGGCAAAGAAAGCGAACAAAAACTGCGTTTTTTCGCCTCGCCAATCGGTGTTCACCTGGTGGAAAAGGGCGTCTTTCACCCCATTCTCGAATTCGGGGGCATGATCACTGCGCTCAGCGTCTATACCAACGACCTCAGCAAGAAGCTGGTGTACGTGGCTACCGTGCAAACGGTTGGGTTGACAATGGATGTGCTGATTCCAGCCGATATGACCCCTTTGGCGCCCGCCCCAGGGATGCTGGTACGCGCCATTTGCTGGCTCACCGGCAGAATCAAAGAAGTGTATCCCGCCGAGCCGCAGGAGAACGCACTTTCCTGGGTGTTCCTGCAACAAACACGAGCCGCCGGCACTTTTTACCATGACCTGGGTGCGAAGAAACCCATGCTGGGCTTTTGGGATGAGCTAACGCTGCAGAGGGAGCCTGATAACGCTTACGATCCGCGCACGGTCGCAATTTTGACATCGGACGGAGACATGCTGGGCTATATTCCGCGCGACCGCAATCAGGACATTGCCGCGCTCTTGGACGCCGGAGAACAGATGCACGCCCGCCTGATCTTTAAGTTTTTGCAGAATTCCAGCCAGGAATATATCCTTCGGGTGTATACCCGCAGTTCAATCCGCCTCTAAAAGCGAAACCGCGGCTTAGATGGGCAGCCGCAGGCTGAAAACCGCGCCGCCTTCCGGGTGGTTTTCCGCGCTCAAAGTTCCGCCGTGCGCTTCAGCCAGATTGCGGGCAATTGCCAACCCCAACCCCGTTCCGCCGCTCTCGCGTTCGCGGCTGGGGTCAGCGCGGTAGAAACGGTCAAAAATATGGGGCAAGTCTTCCGGCGCGATGCCATCGCCGTGGTCGCGCACGTCCACCCGCGCGAACGCCCCGTCCTGAAGGATGCTGATATCAATCCTCGTACCCTGCCGGGTGTAGCGCTGGGCGTTCATCAGAAGGTTGTGGAAGATTTGCTGGATCCGATCCGGATCAACATTCACCAGCGGCAGCGGGCTCTCGCAGCGCGTGTCCACCTGCAGATTCTTGGCTGAGAATGCGGCTTCAAAGCCTTTCAAGGTAGTCTGGCAAAGCGCGCGCAGGTCGGTAGGGCGCTTGTTGAGGCTCAGTTTGCCCGCTTCCGCGAGCGCGAGCACACGCAAGTCGTCCACCAGGCGGATGAGCAGCGCATTCTGCTCGTGAATGGGCTTTAAAGCGTTGAGGTCGAGCGGAAACACGCCGTCCTCCAGGGCTTCCAGCTGCGCTCGCTGCACAGCCAGGGGGTTGCGCAGTTCGTGGGCGATATCAGCGGTAAGCGCCTGGCGTTTTGCTTCCGCGGATTGCAGCGAAGCCGCCATTGTGTTCAGCGTTTTCCCCAGCCGCTCCGCTTCAGGATAGCTTTTTATGTGCACACGCTCGCTAAAATCACCGGCGGCAATGCTTTCCGCGCTTTCCGTCAGCTCGCGGATTGGTTTGACGAACAGGTTGGTCAGCACAAGCGCCAAAAGCAGCGCCGCCAGGATGGAAACCAGCGCGGCGGTCAGGATAGCCTGTTGAACTTTCTGCATCAGTTGGGATTCGAAGTTCGCCGGCAAGCTTGAAAGCGCGCCCGGCACGAACAGGTAGCCGATTAGCGCGCCGTCCTGTTCCAGCAAGATGGCGGCATCGCGCTCTGCTTTCGTGAGGTAAGTCCCTATCCGAATTGGCTCGTTGGCGTAAATCACTTTCCCATTCTCGTCTGCGAGAATCCCGTTTCTGCGAACAGATATAAGAGGACCTTCTGCCCCCTGACCTTGCGCCTGGTCTGCGCCCTGGCCTTGCGTCTGTCCGGCGCCCTGGCCCTGATGTTGGTTTCCCATCTGACTGGAATTGTCTTCCATCATGGTGTTTTCCGCGCCAGTTTCCATGAACATCATTTCCACGCCAGCCCACGTGCCCTTCTCGTGGAAATAAGTGTTGAGTTCCTCCGCGAACATCATGCTGCTTTCATTCATACTCCTGCGCACATAGCCGCGCACTTGCACGTTCGTGGAATAATTCGATATCAGCAGTACCGTGCCCAAAGCGGCAATAATCACAACCAGAAAGGCAATCAGCAGGCGGGTGCGCATCCTAACTCTCTATCCGGCTGGCGCGGTAACCAACCCCAAAAACTGTTTCAATATATTGCCGCCCTGGGTCCGCCTCTTTGAGTTTCCGGCGCAAGTTCTTGATGTGCACGTCCACACTGCGCTCGTAGCCCTCGTAGCTGTTGCCCTGGGCTGCCTCCAGAAGCTGCAACCGCGTGAAAACCCTGCCCGGTTGGGAAACCAGCAGCTGCAGCATGCCAAACTCGGTCGGGGTCAGCTCCAGCGCTTTTCCTCCCAGGCTCGTGCTGTGCGCTTCCGTGTCCAGACGCAGCTTTCCAAGCGTCAGGACGGCAGCCGGCTCCGGCACCCGGGCGCCGCGCCGCAAAACCGCCTTCACGCGCGCCACAATCTCGCGCGGTGAGTATGGTTTGGCGACGTAATCATCCGCGCCCAACTCCAGCCCGATCAGGCGGTCAATCTCATCCACCCGGGCGGTCGCCATGATAATTGGCACGTCCCTGCTTTTGCGCATCTCCCGGGCAAGTTCCAGCCCATCCCGGCCCGGCAGGTTCAGGTCCAGCAGCACGAGGTCGGGCTTTTCCTGTTCATACAGT
Source organism: Anaerolineaceae bacterium UBA6073 (assembly GCA_002436085.1). Lineage (GTDB taxonomy): Bacteria > Chloroflexota > Anaerolineae > Anaerolineales > Anaerolineaceae > Mesolinea. Next base: position 14,464 of record DIXT01000013.1, on the reverse strand, counting down.
CGCAGCCCCTCATCCCCGCTAAATGCTCCAATCGCGCGGTAGCCCGCCCGCGTCAGATAAGCCTGCAGTACTTTATTGAGTTCTTTTTCGTCTTCCACAATAAGAATAAGTGACATAGTGACCTGATCCTGAAGCCGCCACCCGCTTTTGGACATAACAGCGGATGGATATCCTTTTCCTATAGTGTACCCAATCTTCCCGCATTGTTAATCCTTCAGCCTGTACTGCGCGCCCAAAAGAGCCGATCTTCATCAGTTCTTCACATTCTCTTCACCACGTGCAAACATCAACAGGATATATTGATGAACATCAACGGCAATAAACATTTTGCCGGACAATATGAAGGAGTGAAATAACTATGAAAAAGACAATGATGACCCTCGCAATCGTAACCCTGGTTCTTGGTGTGGCAATCTTCGGCACGGTTAGCGCAGTCTCCGCGCAAAAAGCTGAGGCCGGCGTTTTGGCGGACACACTGGCAGACCCCATGGTCTACCTCGCAGGTTGGGACGGAACCAACGGAACCTGTGACGGAACATGCGACGGCAGCCAGGACCACTTTGGCTGGGGCGAAGACGGCGCCGGCCGGCAATTCCAGCTTGGCAACCAGGGCGTTGAATCCTGCCCGAACGACGGCACCTGCACGATGGATCAGACCCAAATACGTCAACAGCTGCGCGACGGAAGCTGCGGCGCTGAACCTGGCACAGGCGCCGAGACCCGGACCCGTACTGGCAAAGGCAACTAAGTCAACGGCTTAGTCAATAAGCTTTACCAGCACGCGATTTGCATCGCGTGCTGGTTTTTTTGTTTTATAGTCATATAATAGGCATCGAAATGGAGAAACAATGAAAATAGCACTGATTACAGATGACGGCAAGAGCATCAGCCAGCACTTCGGGCGTGCCCCATATTATCTGGTCGTTACCCTTGAGGACGGCAAAGAAGTGAACCGCGAGCTGCGCCCCAAGCAAGGACATAATCAATTCCAACAGGCCGGAGAACACGCAAAACACTCCGCCGGCCAGGTACATGGACGGGATGATGACTCACATGAGAAACATATCAGCATGACAGACACAATTCAGGATTGCGCCGCGCTTATTTGCGGCGGCATGGGCTACGGCGCCTACGAAAGCATGCGCCGCCTGAATATCCAACCGGTTGTGACCGACCTGCGCGATATCGAAGAGGCAATCCGGGCATACGCCGCCGGTCAGCTTATCGATCATACCGAGAAACTGCACTAAATTCCTCGCGCGCCCTGCCTGGGAGCGCCCTGCTTGGTTTCACTCCGGGGAGATGTCAGCAGAAAACAGGGTAAACCAAACGCCCGGAATGCTTGACACTCCCCGGTCAAGCTCGTATAATACCGTTTGCCTTCCCTGGTAGCTCAATCGGCAGAGCGGGCGGCTGTTAACCGCTAGGTTAGAGGTTCGAGTCCTCTCCGGGGAGCTGAAAGCCTGAAGTGTCTCTGGCAATCCCAGAGACCTTTTTGTCAGGCTGGTGTGCTATAATTCGCACACAAATTGGCCCTGTAGCTCAATTGGCAGAGCAAGCGCCTCTTAAGCGTTAGGTTCTGGGTTCGAGTCCCAGCAGGGTCATTTTTTATTTAACTTCCCCCAAGAACTATAAGCGCGGCCGCGCAAAACTTTATCCCAACCAGGTCAACTGCCAGCCCTGCAGTTGTTTCTGCACAAACTTCCAGACTTTATAAATGCGCTTGTCCGGGTAATACCCCATAAACGGGATGACCTTTTCCTTGTGCTGCGTGCGGAACGCGCGGAAGATCGCCTTGCTAAAGCGCCACAGATTGCCGGTGGAAGTGCTGCCTTTGTGGATGATAAACACCGTGAACTGGTCATCCACTACCAGCGGGCGGTGATCTTTAATCAGCTTTAGCCATAGGCTGTATTCGACCACATAGCCTTTGGTCTCGTTAAAGCCGCCGTACTGCAGCACGGCCTCGCGGCGCATCATGGTGTTCTCATGCGAAATCAGGTTCATCGCCGAAATCGCGCGCTGCGCGTCCCGGCGCAGGAGCAGGGTCTGCGGAAGTTTATAACGCCTGCCGCGGATTTCCACCAGAAAGTTGCCGGTCAGCCACACCAGTCCGGGATTATTATGGAATGGGCGCGCGGCGCGTTCCAGCGCGTGCGCGTCGAGATAATAATCGTCGGAATGCAAGTAGTGGATCAGATCGCCAGTGGCAAACGCCGTGGCGGTATTCAGCGCGTTGGCCACCCCTTTTGCTTCGGATTGGATGCAGCGGATCGGGTAGCGCCCGGCATTGCGCGCCATGTAATCCTGGATAATTTCAGGCGTGCCGTCAGTGGAGTAGGAATCATTGATGATGTGTTCAATGTTGCCGTAGCTTTGCCGCTCCACAGAATCCAACGCGTTGCGCAGGTACTTTTCGCTGTTGTAAGTACAGGTCACAATACTGATTTTTGGGAAAGCGGACATTTCCATAAGGCAGGTTCTCAATTCAAGCCTTGATTTTACTATCATCTTCGTTTTTGCGCTGCTGGCATCCAGCGCCCTTGCCTGCCCTTGTTTCCGCTATAATTCAAGTGCTGCTCCTGTTTTCCACGAGGACAAAACGCCATGAAAACCGCCCGCTTTTTCTTGCAAGTTTTTCTGCTCACATTTCTGTTCTCCGCCTGCGCGCCGGCTCAACCTGCGCCCACAAGCACAGTCCCGGTTGAGCTAACAGACGCCGCCGCACCTACCCAGCCTGCCCTCCCGACGGCAGCGCTGCTTACCCCGCCAGCGCCGGAGGGCATGGTCTTCATCCCGGCCGGAGAATTCCAGATGGGCTGCGACCCGGCCCGCAACGGCGGCTTTTCCTGCCCGCCAGATGAACTGCCCATCCATACCGTGACGCTTAAAGCATTCTTTATCGACCGCTACGAGGTGAGCAACGCGCGCTATGCTGAATGCGTGCTGGCAGGTGCCTGCCGGGCTCCGTCCGTTGTTTCCTCCGAAACGCGCGACCATTACTACGACGAGCCTGCCTTCGCGGATTTCCCGGTGGTTAACGTGAGTTGGAAGGACGCCAACGTATTCTGCCAATGGGCGGGCAAACGCCTGCCGACCGAAGCAGAATGGGAAAAAGCAGCCCGGGGAGGCATAAACGCAGCCTTCCCCTGGGGGAACGACGAACCCAGCTGCATCCTGGTAAACGCCTTCGACCCCCTCTCCGGGCAATTGTGCCTTGGCGATACCAGCGTGGTCGGCGCGCACGCGGACGGCGCGTCGGGCTTTGGCGCGGAGGATATGGCCGGCAACGTGTGGGAATGGGTGAGCGATTGGTATTCCGAGAGCTACTACGCCGAGTCCCCTGCCGTTGACCCCAGCGGACCGCAAGGGGATACAGAGAAAGTACTGCGCGGCGGCAGTTGGGCCAGCAGAGCGCCCTACCTGCGCGTTGCAGGGCGCAGCTTTGAACTTACCTTTCACAACGGCTCGGATGTCGGCTTCCGCTGCGCGTCGGACCTTACTCCCTGAAAATCGCACGCGTATTGCTTCTTGAGCTTCGCAGAACCCAAAACGGCAGAGTATAATTCTGTCCGCAACCCCGCTCTTTGAGGAGACATTAATGCCCAACGAAAACACCCTAACCCAGCCAGAGCCCGTCATCCGTCTGTTTAAGTCGGACTTTCTCGAGTTCTTCACGCACATCAGCCCGGCAGCGGTGCTGGTGGTGTTCCTGCCGTTGATTGGATTTCTGCTCTGGCGCGCGGCGCGGTTTAACCCGGCAGCCTGGTGGAAGGTCCCGCTGGCTTTTGTGATTGGCTTGCTCATATGGCCGCTGGCGGAATATCTGCTGCACCGTTTTGTGTTTCACTTCAAACCCGCCAACCCCAGCGAGCGCATGCAGCGCTTTCTATTCCTGATGCACGGCGTGCACCACGCCCAACCACGCGAGAAAACGCGCCTGGTCATGCCCCCGGTGGTCAGCCTGCCCATGGCGGCGCTGTTTTACGGGCTGTTCTGGTTGGTAGTTGGCAGGCTGTTTGGCGCGCCCGGGTATGTGGATGGAATTACGGGCGGATTCTTGTTCGGCTATGTCATCTACGACATGACCCACTACGCGCTGCACCATTTCAGCCTGAAAGGCGCTTACTTCCGCAAGCTGCGCCGGCACCACATGGCGCATCACTTCAAGACGCACAATGCCAAATATGGGGTTTCCACCTGGTTTTGGGATGACGTCTTTAAGACCAATCCGGCGGAGTGAATTTTATTGTCGGTTTTTAAAGGGGAAACCCTACTTCTGAATACGCCGGTATACCACCCAATCGTCAATCATTTCTTCCGGCTCGTAATACGACATTAACAGCCGCACTTTTTCTTCTATCAGTTTATTCTCCCCGGGGAAGTCCAGGAAGCCCCAGCCCTCAAGTTTTGTGTCAATCATCAGCACAGGCCTGGCAGCCAAAAGCTCATCCAGAAACTCCAGCGCGCGCGCCTGCCCGGCAGCATCCGCGTCCATCAGGGGGCGCATCACCAGGTAGCGCGTGGGGCTTTCGCGTTGGGCAAAGTAGTTCACGCGCGTGTCCCGCCAGACCAGGACTGTATCCTCAGGGCTGGTGTGCTCTTGGACGTAGCGGATGGCGGCCTGCCGGGCAGTCAGGGTCTGCTGGTATACGCCCGCGCGCTCCGCGGTCTCCAGCCCGAAGCCCAGCGCCAGCAGCGCAATAGCCAGGGCGCCAACCGCCCAGCGCGAAGTCTTTTTCCCGCCCGAAACCGCCAGCCACTGGTCCAACACGGAAAACGCGGCCGCGCTGAAGAGCGCCAGCACAGGCAGGATGGTCTCGAAGTAATATTTGCTCACATCGCCGGTCATCAGGATTAAACCCAACTCCAGCACGCCGTCCAGCAGCATCAGCGCGAACAGACTGCGCTTGAGCGGCTCCTGCTTTTTGTGCGGGAAGAAGACGCTCGCCAGGACGCCCAACAGCGCGATGGGGAAAATCGGCAGGCGCGCGATGTAGCTCAGGTCAAAGGCGTTGCGCAGCCGGTCCCCCAGGCTTTGGACGGCCGAGGCCGAAAAGTGAAAGTTATAGGCAAAGGCGGCATCCCAGGCTTGCGCCAGCGCCCCCCGGCTAAGGAAGTACATAGCCGCCGCCAACACAACGACCAGCGCCCCGGCCGCTATCAGCCCCAGCTTGCGCCAGGCCTTGGGTTTGCGCCGCAGCGCCCAGGCCAGCAGCAGAACGCCAATCGCCAGCCAGATGCCCACAGCCGTTTGTTTGATCAGGAAGGCCAACCCGCCCAACAGGCCAATGAGGAGATAGCTGCGTTCAGGCTTTTCGTGGTTTTCCGCGCGTAAAAAAAGCAGCAGCGCGCCAAACTGGAGCGGCAGAGTCCAGTCGGTAGTCTGGTTGCCGCCCAAAAAGATGAAAAACAGGGCATGCAGCCACAAAAGCGTGCCAAGCGCGGCAGCCAGCGAGCCAAAATGCGCTTTGATGAGCTTATAGCCCAGATACGCCGCGAGCAGCAATGCGGCGAGCTCCAGCGCCCAGATGCCCCAATGCGAGCCGGGAGAAAACGCCGCGCCCAGGGCGTTGATGTAGAACACCAGCGGGGGCTTATGGTCCCAGAGCTGCAGGTACGGCAGGTCGCCCTGCAGGATGCGCCAGCCGGCATACAGGTAGACGCCGGAATTATCGTTCACCCCGGGCGCGAAGGGCGGCGCGACTGGCAGCATGACCGCCAGCGCCCCCACCAGCGGGATGAGCAGCTCCAGCAGGCGCGCCGGCGCCGGTTTGGGGGTTTCTTTGGTCTGCTTTGGTTTTACGCTCATTCCGGGGCTGCCCTCCGCGGCTGCAATAAGCCAGATGGATTGAAAATCAGATTACAATGATTTTACAATGTTCAACGGCTCGTAACAATAGCTATCGGCGCAGCGCCCACAAAACGGCGCATATTTCGCGAAGGAGACGCAATGCAGCTCAGCCACACCGCCCTCTACGTCCGCGACCTGGAAGCGATGAAGGATTTCTACATGCGCTTTTTCGGCGCGCAAGCTAACCAAAAGTATCACAACCCCAAAACCGGCCTGCAAACTTACTTCCTCAGCTTTGGCGCGGGGGCCCGCCTGGAGCTGATGACCCGCCCGGGCCTGAGCGAACGGGACCAAGCCGCGCAGGCGTTCGGATACACCCATATCGCCTTCCAAGTTGGTTCGCGCGAGGCGGTGGACGCGCTGACCGGCGTGCTCTCCCTGGCGGGCTGCCCGATTCTCAGCGGGCCGCGCGTCACAGGCGACGGGTATTACGAGGTCAGCCTGCAGGACCCGGAAGGCAATCTGCTGGAATTGGTCGCTTGAACTAAGGAGGAGGACATGCGCTCTGAAGAGACAATGGTTGCGCTGATTCAGGATTTTGCCCTGAAAGACGCACGCGTGCGGCTCGTCTTGCTTTCGGGCTCCCGCGCGAACCCGGACGCTCCGCGCGACGACCTGCAGGATTTTGACATTGTCTATTTTGTGAACGACCTGGATTCCTTCCGGGGGAGTGAAGCCTGGCTGGACAGCTTTGGCAGCCGCCTGATCATGCAGAAACCGGACGAAATGGGGGAAAACCCACCCGAAAAACCCGACCTGGCATATCTGATGCTCTTTGAAGACGGCAACCGCATTGACCTGAGCCTCTATCCGCCCGCCCGGCTGCGGGAGATGATCAACGGGGAGGGGCTGTGGCGCGTCCTGCTGGACAAGGACCACCTGGCAGCCGACCTGCCCGAGCCTTCGACAGCGCCATTTCAAATCCAGCCGCCCAGCGCCAAAGCTTTCGAGGACTGCTGCAACGAATTCTGGTGGGTCAGCCCCTACGTAGCCAAAGGCTTGTGCCGGCAGGAGCATCTGTATGCCGTCTGACACATGGAAGCTATCATCCGCCAGAAACTGCTCAAGATGCTCGCCTGTTCGGTCGGGGCGCACCAGGGTTATCAGGTGCAGTTGGGCAAGCAGTACAAGTACCTGCAAGCGCACCTGGACCCGCCCGAATGGGACCTGTTGATGAACACCTGCCGCCTGGACAAACCCGCCTACTGCTGGCAAGCGCTTTTTGCCGCGCAAAGGCTCTTCCGGCATGCCAGCCGGCAGGTGGGGGAGCATTTTGGCTTCGCCTATCCATCATATGACGAGAAGGTGACCCCATATATCGAAAAGTTATTCAAGCGCTGGCAGGAACTTTGCGTCCGGTCGGACTAATGCGCTGATGTATAATCACATTATCACCATGTTTCAGGAGGTCTCACCCGATGTCTGAACCAAGAACTGTCCGCGCGCCGCGTGGCACACAGCTTAGCTGCAAAAACTGGCTCATCGAAGCGGCATACCGTATGCTCCAGAACAACCTGGACCCTGAGGTAGCAGAAAAACCTGCCGAATTGGTGGTCTACGGAGGGCGCGGTCAGGCTGCGCGCTCCTGGGAAGCCTTTGACGCGATTTTGAGTTCCCTGCGCGCGTTGGAACCGGATGAAACCCTGTTGGTGCAGTCCGGCAAGCCGGTGGCGGTCTTTAAATCCCACCTGGACGCTCCGCGCGTGTTGATTGCCAACTCCAACCTGGTGCCGCATTGGGCTACGCAGGAGCATTTTGACGCCTTGGCTGCCAAGGGGCTGATCATGTACGGTCAGATGACCGCCGGCTCGTGGATTTACATTGGCACGCAGGGCATCCTGCAGGGCACCTACGAAACGCTGGGTTCGCTGGCGAAGCAAAAGGGCTGGCCGTCGCTCAAGGGCAAATTCGTGCTAACGGCAGGCCTGGGCGGCATGGGCGGAGCGCAGCCGCTGGCCGTCACCATGAACGAAGGCGTCGGGCTGGTGGTGGAAGTGGACCGCGAACGCGCGCGCCGCAGGCTGGAAATCGGCTATGTGGACGCGCTGACCGATGACCTGGAAGACGCGATGACCATGGTGGAAGAGGCGGTGCAGCAAGGCATCCCCAAGTCCATCGGCTTGATTGGCAACGCCGCCCAAATCTTCCCGGAGCTGGAAATGCGCGGGGTTATCCCGGACGTGGTGACCGACCAGACCCCGGCGCACGACATCATGAGCTACGTGCCGGCTGGCATGAGCGTGGAGGAAGCGGACGCGCTGCGCGCTGCCGACCCCAAACGCTACGCCGAGCGCTCCCAGGAATCCATGGCGCGCCACGTGGAAGCCATGCTGGCTTTCCAGAAAAAAGGCGCGGAAGTGTTTGATTACGGCAACAACCTGCGCCAGCGCGCCTATGACTGGGGCGTGAAGCAGGCTTTTGACTTCCCGGGCTTTGTGCCCGCCTATATCCGCCCGCTCTTTTGCGAAGGCAAAGGACCTTTCCGCTGGGTGGCGCTCTCCGGCGACCCGGAAGATATCTACCGCACCGACGAAGCCATTGCGCAGCTTTTCCCTGAGGACCTGCACCTGCAGCGCTGGATTCGCATGGCGCGCGAGAAGGTGCCCTTCCAGGGGCTGCCTGCGCGCATTTGCTGGCTGGGCTACGGCGAACGTGCCCGCGCCGGCTTGCGCTTTAACGAGTTGGTCGCGCAGGGCATCATCAGCGCGCCAATTGTCATCGGGCGCGACCACCTGGATGCCGGCTCGGTGGCTTCCCCCAACCGCGAGACTGAAGCTATGCTGGACGGCAGCGACGCGGTGAGCGACTGGCCAATCCTGAATGCCATGATTAACGCCGTGAACGGCGCCACCTGGGTCTCTTTCCACCACGGCGGCGGCGTGGGCATCGGCTTTAGCCAGCATGCCGGGCAGGTCATTGTCGCGGACGGCACGCCCGAGGCAGCTGCCCGCCTGCAGCGCGTGCTCACCGCTGACCCAGGCTTGGGCGTTGTGCGGCACGCCGACGCGGGCTACCCCCAGGCAATTCAGTTTGCGCGCGAACACGGTGTAAAAATCCCGATGCTGCCGGAAGAATAAGGGGCGAACCGACATGCAGAAAAAAGGGCTGCGCATCTTATTTTTCCTCCTGGCGATTTTGCTTGGGGCAGGGGCAGACCTGGCGTTTGGCTGGCTTTTTATGCCGGCTGCCGCCCCTAAAAACGCCGACCTGAACCAACTGCGCGCGGATTACAAGACCGACCTGACCCTTATGGTCGCTGAAATCTACGCGCAAGACCAGAACCTGAATGCCGCGCTGGACAGCCTGGCGCGGGTTGAGCCGGAAGACCCCTACTCCCTGCTGGTGAACGCCGTAAACTACGCCCAGGGCGTCGGCTATCAGGAAAGCGACATAAGCCTCATCAAAGCGCTTATTGACGCGGTTGACCCCGCGGCATATCAGGAATGGCTGGGAGGGCGCAGCGCCGATGGAAACTAACAATCAATCCCACCTGTATCTGATTACCGGGCTCATCCTCGGAGCCGCGCTGGGCTTGCTTATCTCCCTGGTGATTGCCCCGGTTGTGCACCAGGTCGCCCTGCCGCAAGAGCTCAGCCCGCAAGCCAAGGCGGAATACCGGCTGGACATTGCGCGCGCTTATCAGGCCGCGCCAAACCCGGAACGCGCGCTCAGCCGGCTGGCGCTGCTGAACGACCCCGACCCCTCCGCGGCGCTCATCGCGCAAGCCCAGGAACTGCTGGCCAGCGGCGGCTCGGAGGACGCAGCCCGCGCGCTGGTCTCACTGGCTGGCTTGCTGCAGAGCGCGCCGCCCAACCCCACCATACTTCCCTGAATGCTTCCTTGCAATCAAAAAAGCTGACGTTTCGTCAGCTTTTTGGTGTTTGTGCATAGGCCGTCAGGGCAGAGTGTTCGCGCCAGCCCAATCGTCGCCCAGTTCCACGACGATATCCACTGTAGCATTGGGATCGTAGGCGTAAACGATATTGCCGGGGGAACTTACCTTAAAGAAGTCCGCCAGGTACCGGAGCGTGTACGGCTTGCTGCCGTAGAGCGTGATGCGCGTATAGACCTGATAGCCGGAGTCAGTTTGCTCAACGATGTTCAGCCCCTGGCCCTTCAGGTACTCTCCGGTCTTTGCGGCCAGGCCGGCGCTGCTGGAAGAGTTCAGGATGGAAACCCGGGCTTGCTCGTCCTGCAAGCGTGTCTGAGCATCCTGCACGGAGTTTGCGCCGGCTTCCACGCCGTAAAAGATTTCATCGCGCAGTTCGCGGATTTTATCCGGAATTGGGCGCAGAATTTCCAACCCATCAGGCGAACGTCCGAAGTTCACGTACTTACCGTCAATGACCGCCTGCTTAATGGATTCGCGCGGAATATCGAGCACCTTGAGCCCCAGTTTGATGACCTCATCCGGCGCCAGATTAGTGCGGATACCCGACGAGAGGTCCGCGTAAATCTCGCCGGACTTGGCAATCAAAGTCGGCATCATATTGAAATCCAGGACGCGGTCCCGGATTGCCAGGATGACCTGCTGCTGGCGGGCTGCGCGGTCAAAATCACCACCGGCAGTGCCGCGCGCGCGCACGTAAGCCAGCGCCCACTGCCCGGGCAGCGTCACTACCCCGGGATCCACCCACATGGAAAGTTTTGTGCCAACCACATCCAGCTGAATGCGTTCCGGAATGTTGATTTTCACACCCTCAATGTGGTCAATGAATTTGATGAACGCTTCAAAGTCCAGCTGGGCGTAATACTGAATCGGTACGCCGAGCAAATCTTCCACGGTCTTTGCTGCCAGCGCCGGCCCGCCGCCCGGCAGCTTGTAAGCCTCGCCAATGCTGTAGGCGGTGTTTATTTTGCCGTAATCCGCGCCGTGGATTTTGACCCACAGGTCGCGCGGGATTGAAATCATGCCCGCGGTGAGGTTCACCGGGTCCATCGTAAATAGAATCATGGTGTCTGTGCGCGGGGCAGTCGCCTCCAGGTCTCTGGAGTCCAAACCCATAATCAGCAGATTCACGCGCGATTTTCCATCCCAGGCTTCCTGGGTTTCCATAATCGGCTGCATGGTCGCGACTAGCGGCGTTTCTTCCGCGCCGGGAGTCTGCCCTGTGCTCGGGGCGTTCCCGGAAAGCACCGGAACGCCAGGCAGGTTCAGAATGCTCATGCCCGCCACAAAATTATTGGTGAAGTTGCCCAACACGACCGCGCCAATGATGCCGAGCGCGACCAGCACGCCCAAGATGACGCGCGTCTTCCGTTTTTCAGGCAGCGCGCCCTTAAGTTTTGCCAAAAATCGTTTCATAGTTGCCTTGTTACAAAGCGCCTGGTGAATGACCCCAGGCGTTTGAAAATAATTGCTTTAACCTTCCTGCGGAGGCGGTACCGGTAGGGCTTCTTTCTCGGTCTTCGCCCACTTGTCGCCCTCGTCAATCAGCATGACCGGAATGTCATCCCAGATGGGATATTTCCGGCCACAGTCGGGGCAAATCAGCCAGCTTTCGCGGTAAAGTTCCAGTACGCCTTTCTGTTCTTTTACGCAAACAGGGCAGCGCAGCAGGTTCAATAATTCTTGATCAATCACAGGTCCTCCAGTTTCTATGTCCGTTCCTGGTGTGGCAGTATAGGTCAGGAAAAATCAGACGCATTCATTTTACCATAAGGCGGCTTTTGCCCGTGCCGTGGGGGTTTAGGGCACGTCGGTGCCAGGTCCGTACTCGTAGATTGCCTGCCAGGGGATGTAGTTTGTCTCGAAGCTGTCGTTGAAGTACAGCGCACCGCCGCGGTAGACATTGCGCGTCACGAAAACTGAAGCGCCTTCCACCGCCCAGTCCACCTGCTTGATAGTGCCAGCGGGTAACTCGGGGTTCTCGCGGTAAAGCGGCTCGGGCGGGGGCTGCACGTTGGTCACGCCGGTGGTATTCCATTCCACGCTGCGTCCGTCGCTGGTGGAGTAGAACTTCCAGGTCAGGGAGTAACCGCGCAGGTAGGTTTCCATCAGCAGCCAATAAGGCGTGTCGTTGACGAATTTAAAATCCACCAGCGGGACGTACACGGTCGCGTCCAGGCCGGCCAGGTTGGTATCGCGCCCGCCGTTGGAGCGCTGTTCGTAATAGCCCACCCGGTAGGCGTGCGCGTGCCTTTCCACGATGGGGAAGCCGCCGAAGAAAGCCGTGCGGAAGAGTGTGGTGCTCACCTGGCATACTCCGCCGCCGACACCTTTCACCGTTTCGCCACCGACGATAATCAGCGCTTCCGCGTACCCGTTTTCAAAGCTGATGTCGGTCAGCTGGCTTGCCATTGAGAAGGTGGCGCCGGGCGGAATGAGCAGCCCATGAAAACTGCTGGCAGCCGCGCCGATGTTCTGGATGCGCGCGTCGTCAGAGCCAAAGAAGTACGAGGTTTCGGCGATGACCAGTTCGGTAATCCCCAGGCTTTCGGCGGTCGCGTCGTCCTTCACCTGCGGGTCAACGTACTCCATCACCAGTTGGGCGGAGTGCGCTCCGCTTTGCAGGGCGTCCAGCACCGTTTGCACGCTGGCTTCCAGGTTTAGCGCCTGCCCTATGGTCGCGGCTTGGATAACTTCCAACTGACGGGTATCGTCATTGAAGATGAAGCGCGCGTTCACTGGTTCTGTCCGCACCGCGGGCGCCAGCCTGGCCAGGTAGCCGTTGATAGCCTGCTGGTTCACAGCGATTTCGTATTCCGCGCCTGTTCCAACGCCGCCGCGCTCAATAATAATGAGTTTTGCCAGGTCCGCCGGCTCTATCACCCAGGGTCCTAAGCCAGCATAGCCCTCCGGCATTTGCAGCGTAAACGGCTGGGAGAGAATCTCGCGGACAAGGCCTGCGGCAGCCTGGGCGTCCATAATCTCCGGCTGCTGCTCGGTCACGACCAAGGGGATGATGCCGTCGCGTTCGTGCAGCAAGAGTTCATCCAGCTGTGCCAGCGTGGCTGTGATGTCCACTCTGCGCCCAATCTGCCCGGCTGTCACCTGCACGTCCGTGCCGTTAAGCGTGATTTGCGCTTCCACAACCGGCTTATCCACCTGGCTGGCCACCTGCTGCAGCACGGCGTAAGCCTGGCGCTGGTCGTAAGTGGCGGTGGGTCCGATGCGGACGCCCTGGCGGGCTGAATTGAGCTGCGCCGCCAGGCTGCGTACAAGGCTCGCGTCCCGACCCACGGAAAAGGCTTTCTCCGCGCTGACGTAGGGGTTGATGGCATAACCCAGTTGTTCGGGGGTATATAGCCAGCGCATCTCGCCGAATGTGAACAGCAGTTTACCCTGGGTGGAGTAGTCGCTTTGTTCCTTCAGCTTCAGCACGGCCTGCCCGACCGTCATGTCCGAGACGTCCACGCTTCCAACGCTGACGCCTGGATAGATGGTGTTGGCGTGCCGGGTTTCATAGGCGAAAAGGACCGCCGTGCCGACCAGTGCCGCCAGCAGCACACCTACCAGCAGGATAAAGAGCAGTTGGATCTCCGCTTTGGATTGTTTGCGTTTTCCGTTAGTTTCCATATTGTTGTGATTATAACGATTTCCTTAAAGCCCGCCGAATTTGGCGCGTGCGGGTACAAGGTTCGGTTTATACTCTCCATTAGGACGGAAAGCGCGCAAAATTGTTCCCCACCATACATACTTCTGCCAGCAAGGGTATAATCAGATCACTTTACCGCCCAAAGTTGCATGAGAAATCAAATTAAGGTTTTGACGCTGCTGCTGATCGCGGGTTTGATCGGAGGGGTTCTATTAGCCGTGCCTGCGGGTCGGGCAGCGCTGGCAGCGGAGCTGGGCGCCCAGGCGGGGCAAGACGCGCAGACAGCCACGCCGGGCGTGCCGGGGTTTATCACGTCCACCCCAGGTGCGGACGGCAGCATCAAGCACATCGTGCGCTCGGGAGAATTTCTCATTACCATCGCGCAAGCCTACGGCATCAGCCTGGATGAGCTGCTCACGCTGAACAACCTCACAGTCGAAAGTATCCTGCAGGTGGATCAGGAATTGATCATTCGCAAAGCCACTAATCCCCAGCCAGCTCTCACCAGCGGCACGGTCAGCGCGCCAACCGCCACGCTGCGCCCCTCGCTCACCCCCCAGCCCAGCCTGACGCCGGTGCAGACCGCCACGCCCACCCCGTCCCCCACGCGCGGACCCGGAGTGCTCACGCGCGTCTTTTCCGGCAGGGCTGCCTACGTCGGCATCGGCATCGTCGCGCTGATCCTCATGGGTATGGCGCTGCTGATTTTCAGCTCCAGGCGCATTCACTAAGCCCCCCCCCCGCGAAGGTTGTTTGTCACCCTGATACCCATACGGGCACTGGTCGTAAGCGAAGGGTCTTGCTGTTTTGCCTTTGTTTGTCACCCTGATACCCTAACGGGTACAGGTCGAGAGCGAAGGGTCTTGCTTTCAATGCAATACCAAGATTCTTCACTTCGTTCAGAATGACTGGTTCGTGATCACCCTGATACCCTTACGGGCACTGGTCGCCAGCGAAGCTTGTTCGTCGCCCTGGCGCTAAATCGGGATGCCAGCCAACCGGTGCGCTGGCAGAAAGAAATCACCTACTTTTCCTACGGGCACATTATCTACCGTCCGGAAGAAGCGCACCT
>DIXT01000025.1 GCA_002436085.1 Anaerolineaceae bacterium UBA6073 | reverse complement strand
GCTGCGGGGAAATGCCCTCTTTTTGAATTATAAAGGCAGAAGAACCCGCAGCCCGGCGCGTACAGCTTTTCGGGCGCCAGCTTGCACCCGACCTGAAGGCATGCTAAACTTCTTTTGATAAGGAGAGCCCCGCCATCGGGCTGTGTAATTGTGCCGCAGGATCTTGATTCTCTTCTTGCCAGTTTCCTTCCCACCAGCGCCGCCGCGGCTGTTTTTATCACTGCCAACAGCCGGATTTCTTCTTCTGTCCAGCCAAATTTGCGCGGATTCAGCGCACGAATCATCCGCGACATCGAAATGCGCCAGCCCACCAGCCCCGGTTCCGCGGGTGAGTACCACCTGCTGGACCTGGACGGACGTCAAATGCTCCTGGTCAGCAGCCTGCTCAACCAATCCCAGCCGGTCAGCCTGCTCTTCCCCATAGAAACGCGCTTTGACGCAGTTCTGAACGCCTTTACCGCGCTCGAAAAGCTGCTGAACGCGCCAGACCTGCCGGACCTGAACAACCTGAAACCGCGCAAGAACAGCCCTTCCGGCATCCAACGCTGGCAGGACGCACTCTTCGAAGCAATACCGGAAAGCATAGAAGCTCCCGGCCTTGCCGCTGCGGCCAAAAGCGAACCAAAGCAAGAACCTGGGCCTTCCTCCGAGGGCTGGACGCTTATCTTCTGAAACACCGGGAGGCGCACGCGCTTGCAAATCATGACGTCGCTCTCCCGCCTCTATCTGCAGAACCGAGGTCACTATGCCTAAAATCCTTTACCTTCTGGACGGTCACGCTCTGGCTTACCGCTCCTACTTCGCGCTTACCTCCGGCGGCACCGCGCGCTGGGCGACCAGCGCTGGCGAACCTACTGCCGGCGTGTTCGGTTTCGCCAGCACGCTGCTGCGCATTCTGGAACAGGAACAGCCCGACTACCTTGCGGTTTCATTCGACACAGGGCGAACCTTCCGCCACGACCTCTATGCGGACTACAAGGGCACGCGCGCCAAGATGCCCGAGGACCTGCGCAGCCAGGTGGAACGCATCCGCGAGATGGTGGACGCTTTCAATATCCCCCGCCTGGAAGTAGAAAATTACGAGGCTGACGACGTGATCGGCAGCCTGGCGGTCTGGGCTTCCCAGGAAGAAGGCTTGGGCGTCAAGATTATCACCGGCGACCGCGACCTGCTGCAGTTGGTGACAAACCGCGTGGTAGTTTCTTTGCCCAACAGCAAGACCAACGTAAACGAAGAATATTTCCCGGAGGACGTCCAGCGTAAATTGGGCGTCCTGCCCGGGCAGGTGGTGGACTATAAAGCGCTGGTTGGGGATCCTTCGGATAACATTCCTGGCGTGAAAGGCATCGGCGAGAAAACCGCTGTAAGTCTGCTGGCTAAGTACGAAACCCTGGATAACATCTATGGGCATCTGAACGAAATCAGCGGCCGAGCCGGCGCTGCACTGGCTGCCGGGAGAGAGAACGCCTACCTCAGCCAGGACCTGGCGCGCATCCGCACCGACCTGAAGTTGCGCTTTGACCTGACCCAGGCGGAAATCGGCCGCTTTAACCCTGCCGCGGTGGAAGACATCTTCCGCCAGCTCGAGTTCCGCACCCTCACTCAGCGGCTTCACAATCTCGTCAAGAAGCTGCACCCCAGCCTGGAGGGCGCCACACAGCAAAGTTTGTTCGCAGAGGCTCCCGTCCCGGCTTTGGAATTAGTCAGCAGCGGAGACTTTACCACCTTGGTCGTGGATACCCCCGAAAAGCTGCAGGTGGCTACCACGGAACTGGCGAAAGCCGACCGGCTTGCCTTCGACACTGAAACTACCAGCACCGACCCGATGCGGGCCGAGCTGGTTGGGATATCATTGGCCGCGGACCCCACAAAAGCGTATTATTTTCCCGTCGGGCACCTTCGTGGCAAACAGTTGACGCGCGGCGCAATCTTTCAAGCGCTGCAGCCGCTGCTGGAAAACCCGCGCATCGGTAAGGTCGGGCACAACAGCAAATACGACCTGATTTGTCTGGAGCAGGCCGGCTTCCGGGTCGCTCCCATCGCTTTCGACACGATGCTGGCAGAGTGGCTGATCAACCCTGATTCGCGCAACCTGGGGCTGAAGAACCTGGCCTGGGTGCGCCTGGGGGCAGAAATGACGCGCATCGAGGAACTGATCGGCAGCGGCAAGAAGCAGATCAGCATGGCGGAAGTCCCGATTGAAAAGGCTGCGCCCTACGCGGCAGCGGACGCTGTCATGACCCTGCGCCTGGTGGAACCGCTCCAGGCGGACCTGGTTTCCCATCAGGCAGAAGGGCTGAACCGCGACCTGGAACTAAAACTTATCCCGGTGTTGGCGGATATGGAGCAAAAGGGCATCCTCCTGGATGTGGGCATGTTCCGGGATTTCGCGCAGGAGCTGAACGCACAAATCCAGCGCATCGCGGATTCCATCTACGCGCGGGTCGGCGAGCCCTTCAATATCAATTCCACCCAACAGCTTTCGGATGTGCTCTTTAAGCGCCTGGGCCTGGAAGCGCCGGACCGCTCGCGCAAGACCAGCGCGGGCAAGCTTTCCACCGCAGCCGGCGTTTTGGAGGGCATGCGCGGGCAGCACCCGATTGTTGACGAAATCCTGGAATACCGCGAATTGACCAAGTTGAAATCCACGTATGTGGACGCCCTCCCGCTGCAGGTCAACCCCAAAACCGGGCGCATTCACACCTCGTTCAATCAGACCGGCACCGTCACCGGACGAATCGCCTCCCAGGACCCGAGCCTGCAGAACATCCCCACGCGCACCGATTTAGGCCGGCGGGTGCGGCAGGGCTTCATTGCCGCGCCGGGCACCAGGCTGCTCTCGATTGACTATTCGCAGATTGAGCTGCGCATCATGGCGCATATATCCCAGGACGCAGCCATGCTGGAGGCTTTCCGCCAGGGGCAGGATATTCACGCCGCTACCGCTGCCGCGATTTATAACATCCCACTTGAAAAAGTGGAAAAGAACCAGCGCCGGCACGCCAAAGCCATCAACTTCGGCCTCATCTACGGCATGAGCGCCTACGGCCTGACGCGCGCGACCGAACTAACGCTGGCGGAAGCTGAAAACTACATCAAGGCCTACTTTGAGCACTTCCCGAAAGTGAAAGCCTGGCTGGACAACACGCGCGTGCTGGCTGCCAAACAGGGCTATGTGGAGACCCTGCTGGGCCGGCGGCGCTACTTCCCCAACCTGCAGGCCGGCACGAATTACGCGATGCGCCAGCGGGAGGAGCGGGAAGCCATCAACGCGCCCATCCAGGGCACGGCGGCAGATATTATCAAGCTTGCCATGATCGCGCTGCCGGATGCTTTTGCGCAGGCGCGCTTATACGGCTGCATGCTGCTGCAGGTGCACGATGAGCTGATTTTTGAGGTTCCGGAGAAAGAAATGGCAGAAACGATTGCCACCGCCAAAGGTGTGATGGAGCACACTATGCGCCTGGACGTGCCCCTGTTGACGGAAGCGCGCATAGGCAGTACCTGGGGCGAGCTGGAGCCGGTCAGCGACTCGGTCATCGAGGATCTGACTGACGCGTGAGGCAGCAGTTCGGTTTAACGATGCCCTAGGGCGGATGAGGGTGTTATCTGACCTTCCCCTTGGGGGAAGGTGCCCGCAGGGCGGATGAAGATGTTATCTGACCTTCCCCTTGGGGGAAGCTGCCCGCAGGGCGGATGAGGATGTTATCTGACCTTCTCCTCGGAGAAGGTGCCCGCAGGGCGAATGAGGATGGTATCTGACCTTCCCCTTGGGGGAAGCTGCCCGCAGGGCGGATGAGGGTGTTATCTGACCTTCCCCTTGGGGGAAGCTGCCCGCAGGGCGGATGAGGGTCTTTTCAGTTCCTATCAGGAGAGGTGCCCGCAGGGCGAATGAGGGTCTTTTCAGTTCCTATCAGGCAAGGTTCCCGCAGTGCGGATGAGGGTGTTATCTGACCTTCCCCTTAGGGGAAGCTGCCCGCAGGGCGGCCTCCGGCACGCAAGCAGTCCCCAGAGAAGCTTTCCGTTTGTAGAGTAGTTAGGTTTTTCATGCCGCCTGAGATAAACGGTGCCATTCAGTCGTAGGGGCGAAGCATCCTTGAGATGCACTCCAGCGAACGTCTGGCAATCTGATTTGGATGCTTCGCCCCTACCGGTGACCATCGAAAGGCAAGCTGCGCAATCATGGGAGTGAAATAACAAAAGACCCTCATCAGTCTCGCTGCGCTCGCCAGATTCCCCCGGGGGTAGCTAAAGACAATGCTGCCTGCAGGGCGAAAGAATATCTCTCACCTTCTCCTCGGAGAAGGTGCCCGCAGGGCGGATGAGGGTCTCTTAATACCCCTCATCAGTCTCGCTGCGCTCGCCAGATTCCCCCGGGGGAAGCTAAAGACAATGCTGCCTGCACGGCGAAAGAATATCTCTCACCTTCTCCATGGAGAAGGTGCCCGCAGGGCGGATGAGGGTCTTTTAATAACCCTCATCAGTCTCGCTGCTCTCGCCAGCTTCCCCCGGGGGAAGCTAAAGACAATGCTGCCTGCAGGGCGAAAGAATATCTCTCACCTTCCCCTAAGGGGAAGGTGCCCGCAGGGCGGATGAGGGTCTCTTAATACCCCTCATCAGTCTCGCTGCGCTCGCCAGCTTCCCCCGGGGGAAGCTTTACGTTCATAGGACAGCTTGCGCTTTTCAAGCTGCCACAAAATTACTGCGTGTCGGGTTAACAAACGCAAGCCAACCTGCTTGATTTTAGTGCATGTCCCCTGCTTACCAGCTCGCCCGCTTACCCGATCAACTGCTCGCGCAACTGCAGCACCTGCCGGCGGACGCGATCGTCTGACTCAATCATGTCCGCCACCTTATCACAGGCATACATTACAGTGGTATGGTCCCTGCCGCCAAGTTCCTCGCCGATCTTCGGCAGCGATACGCCGCCCAGCTCGCGCATCAGGTACATGGCCACCTGACGGGGCAGCGCCACGTCTCTGGAGCGGTCTTTGCTCAAAATTCGCTCGCTGGAAATCCCAAAAAACTTGGAGACCGTGCTGATGACCTCTCCGGGCACGAGCGCGCTACGCTGCGGCAAAATATCGACCATCGCGTTGTTGGCAAGCTGCAGGGTCAGCTTTTCGCCGCTCAGGTCCGCATACGCCAACACACGGTTCCAGGCGCCTTCCAACTCGCGAATGTTCGCCTGTACTTCCCGCGCAATCATTTCCATGATTTCCGTCGGCACCTCGCGCTTGGCTTTTTCGGCTTTCGTGCGCAGAATTGCCAGACGCGTTTCATAGTCCGGGGGTTGAATGTCTACTGTCAAGCCCCACTCAAAGCGCGAGCGCAGCCGTTCTTCCAGCGTGCTCATTGCCTTGGGCGCCCGGTCCGAAGTCATCACGATTTGTTTGTCCTGCCCGTGCAGAGTGTTGAAGGTGTGGAAAAATTCTTCCTGCGTGGACTCTTTGCCGGAGATGAACTGAATGTCGTCAATCAGCAGCACATCCACCTGGCGGTACTTCTCGCGGAAGGCAGCGGTAGTTTTGGTGCGGATGGCATTGACCAGATCGTTGGTGAATTCCTCGGAGGAGACATACAGCACCTGCAGCCCCTGCTGCAGCACAGCGTTGCCAATCGCGTGCAGGATGTGCGTTTTCCCCAGACCTACGCCGCCATAGAGGAACAGCGGATTGTACGCGCGGGCAGGATGCTCGGCTACTGCAAGGCTGGCAGCATGCGCCAGGCGGTTGTTGGGACCCACCACAAAATTGTCGAAGCGGTACTTGGGGGCCAGATGGGTTTCGAACACATCCCGGATAGGTTCCTCCGGGCGAATGGGAATAAGCACCTCATCAGAAATCTGTTCGACCGCCTGGGCTGCCCAGATCGAAAACACAATTTCAACAGGGCGCGCCATCATTCCGCTCAGCTTGTTAATCAGGGTTGATTTCAGGCGGCTTTCCAGCCAGTCGCAGGCATATGCATTGGTAGCGCCCAGATAAAAGACGCCGGCAGGCTCGTCGAAGCGGATGAGCTGTGTTTGCTTCACCCAGGTATCGTAGGTAGCTTTGGAAAGCTCCATCTGCAATTGTCCTTGCGCTGCCTGCCAGGCCTGCTGTGCGTTCATAGCGTATCTCCTGATGCCCCGCCGCGTTCGGGGAAATTTATGACCGGAACAACAATTGAATAAGCGAATCACGATTATCCCAATGATATGGATCCGCTGCAAGAACTTGTCTTCAGTTGTTCTTCAGTTCGGTATGCCGATTCTATCATCCCCGCCCCTACTGTTCAAGAAGTTTGGGCGCTCCGAGGCTTAAAACTTGGCAATTCTTTAAGATTCCCTATTCTTAAAATTTATCAGAGACTCAAAGAAATTTCCCCGGGCTGACAGAGAAAAATTACGCCCCTACATGCAAGGAGAATCATAGAAAACTACCCCCATATATAGGACGTAATGCGTAATTTTTAAAAATAATACCTGTAGGTAGGAGAATTAATGTGGTCT
The DNA here is from genome assembly GCA_002436085.1 of Anaerolineaceae bacterium UBA6073. Lineage (GTDB taxonomy): Bacteria > Chloroflexota > Anaerolineae > Anaerolineales > Anaerolineaceae > Mesolinea. Next base: position 23,139 of record DIXT01000025.1, on the reverse strand, counting down.
CATTCCGGGAAGATAGACCGCAGCGATTCGGGATAGTGATTCCTGATTGCGAATCAGCATTTGAAAGCGCCCTCGGCTACACGCCGGATGCGCGATCTTCAACAAGCATCATTTGTGCCGCGCGCCGCCCGATTTCCACCGCGAAGTTTGTCCCCCTGTCCCAGGGGTAGACCTGACTCATGCTGGCAAAATACACGCCGGGCACGGGCGTCTTGATGGACGGGATATTCCTGGAGTGGTTCACCAGCGGAATGGGTTGGGCGTAGGGCGTCTTGGACACCCACACCTTTTTCACCCAGTCCGGTTTGAATTCAGGATTGATGCGCGCCAGATGCGGCAGAACGTCCGCCAGCAGTTCTTCGTCGCTCTTCTGGAAGTTGGGATGGTCCACCTCCAGATAATCGCCAATGTAAAGAATATGGTCGCCGCCAAAATATTCCGGCTTCAGGAAGTTGGTATGCTCCACCAGGGATAGGAACGGGAAACCCATCTGCTTGGGAATGTTATACCAATAGTAGCCCTCTGGAGAGAGCGCGTGTTTTAACGAAAGCGTCATCACCACCGCTCCCATGCTCTTCAGTCTCAGCAAACCTGCCAGATAATCCTGAGGCAGCCCGGGGGTGAGCTTTGCCATAATGCCCGGCGAGAGCGTGACCAGCACCTGGTCGAATTCCTGCGGCTCCCTACCGGAAAAGCGCAGCAGCACCTTGCCGCTTTCCGTCTGTTCGATGCTCTGGACCCCGGTTTTGTAAATGATAGCCGCCCCAAGCTCTTCCAGGCGCGCCGCGAATTTATCCGCGAAAGCCTGAAATCCGCCAATGAAGGTGCCCAGGCGCGTGCTGCGGGAATGCAGGCGCGCCCACATCCAGGCCATATTGACCTGTTTGGCATAGCGCTCGCCAAACTTGCCAATCATCATCGGCTCCCACATGCTCTCGTAAACCTTGCTGCCGGCTTTCGCGCGCATCCAGGCGTCGGTGGTGGTCTTTTCCAGCTTTTGCCAGCTGCTGGTCAGGCGCAGGTACAAGCCCACCAGTCCGAAGCGGATTTTATTAATGCCCCAGCCAAGCCCCGGGTAGAGCAGGGCGGCGCTGATGGAATCAAAGGGATAAAACTTGCCCTGGTAATACATTACGCTGACCGGCTTGGGGAAAATGACCTGGTCGGACCAGCCCAATTCCTCAATCAGGCCGCGCATATACTTATCGGTCGTGAACCAATGATGGTAGTAGCGCTCCACGGACCAGTCCCAATGCGGCTCCTTGAAGCCGGCTGCCAAACCGCCCGGGCGATCGGAGGCTTCAAAGACGGTCACGTTCGCGCCAGCCCGCACCAGGTCGTAGGCGGCGCTCAATCCGCCGATTCCGGCGCCTATCACCGCGATATTTCGTTTGCGCGTTTGTTCTATCATGGCTTATCAATTTCCTCTTGCTCAGCAGCTGGCTTTGCTCCAGGCGCGCCAGCTTCGCTTTGGTCAGAATACTTCTCTTTTAATGTGCCCACGTCCGTGCTCAACGAAAATCCTTCGCGCAGAAAGAACAGCGCACCCAGCACCGTGATGGGCACCCACAGTGCTGCCCGCAGCAGCAGGGTGTAGCCCAGAGCCAGCTCGGCGCCAATGCCGAATAGAATCAGCATGGCTTTGCAAGCCGCGTCAAAGGTACCCAAGCCCCCCGGGGCCGCCGGCACCAGCAAGACAAGGTTGACAACCCCGTTCAGCAGCATCAGGGTCATAAAGCTCAGGTCCATGCCCAGCGCGCGCATCACGCCCCAATACAGACCGGTCTCACAGGTCCAGATGGCAATTGAAAGCAGCAGCACTTTGAGCGTCTCCACCGGAGAGCGCAAGCTGGAAAGCCCGTTGATGAAGCGCGCCACAATCCCGCTCAGGGACGGCCGCAGACGGGAGGGTACAATGCGGTTGATGACCCAGGCGCTGATTTTTTGGGTCTGGACCGGGAAGAACACCATGGCAAGGAAGATGAGCAGCAGAAGTAAAAACACAGCGCTGCCAATAAGCGCGCCTTTCTGGATGCTCCCGACCCATTCCGCGGCGGCCGGCATGGCGCTCAGTTGGCGCAGGTTCAGCAGCACCAGCCCCAGGATCACAATCGCGTCGAACAGGCGTTCCACCACAATGGTCGCGAGACTGCCGGAGATATCCACCTGGTCCTTGGATTTGAGCAGAACCGAACGCAGCACCTCGCCGGCGCGGGCTGGGTAGACGTTGTTGCCCATGTAGCCGATGGCCACCACCGGGAACAAGCGCCGGATGGGCAGGCGCTTGAGTGGATTGAGCAGAACCTGCCAGCGCCAGGCGCGCAGCAGGACGCCGAAAAAGTAGAAGGCCAGCCCCAGCAGCACCCAGGACCATTGGGCCTGCTTCAGGTACTGCCAGACGAGTGAAAAGTCTACTTTGCGGAACGCCAGATACAGAAAGACCGCACTGATTGCCACCCCAAGCCAGATGTGCCATCGTTTTAGTTTCATGACCATATTTTACCATTGTGAGCGGGGGATGGATATCGCGTGTGGCAGCTCAGCGCGCAGTCAGCGCAACTTAAGTCGGATGAGGGTTTTGTGACCTTCCCCGGGGACTGCTTGCGTGCCGTAGGCAAGGTTTCCGCGCGGCAGATCTTCTAACATTCTCCGAGGGAGAAGGTGCCTGCGCGGCAGATCTTCCAACCTTCTCCGAGGAGAAGGTGCCCGCGTGGCAGATCTTCTCACCTTCTCCGAGGAGAAGGTGCCCGCAGGGCGGATGAGGGTCTCTTAATAACCCTCATCAGTCTCGCTGCGCTCGCCAGCTTAGCCTTCGGCACGCAAGCAGCCCCCGGGGGAAGCTAAAGACAATGCTGCCTGCAAGGCGAAAGAATGTCTCTCACCTTCTCCGAGGGAGAAGGTGCCCGCAGAGCGGATGAGGGTCTCTTAATAACCCTCATCAATCTCGCTGCGCTCGCCAGCGCCAAGCTGCCTGCAGGGCGAAAGAATGTCTCTCACCTTCTCCGGGGAAAGGTGTCCGCAGGGCGGATCTTCTAACCTTCTCCAAGGGAGAAGGTGCCCGCAGGGCGGATGAGGGTCTTGTAGTACCCTCATCAGTCTCGCTGCGCTCGCCAGCTTAGCCTTCGGCACGCAAGCAGCCCCCGGGGGAAGCTAAAGATAAAGCTGCCTGCAGGGCGAAAGAATATCTCTCACCTTCTCCGGGGAAAGCTGCCCGCAGGGTAGATCTTCTAACCTTCTCCGAGGAGAAGGTGCCCGCAGGACGGATGAGGGTCTTGTAATACCCCTCATCAGTCTCGCTGCGCTCGCCAGCTTAGCCTTCAGCACGCAAGCAGCCCCCGGGGGAAGCTAAAGACAATGCTGCCTGCAGGGTGAAAGAATATCTCTCACCTTCTCCGGGGAAAGGTGCCCGCGCGGCAGATCTTCTAACCTTCTCCGAGGGAGAAGGTGCCCGCAGGGCGGATGAGGGTCTCTTAATAACCCTCATCAGTCTCGCTTCGCTCGCCAGCTTAGCCTTCGGCACGCAAGCAGCCCCCGGGGGAAGCTAAATACAATGCTGCCTGCAGGGCGAAAGAATATCTCTCACCTTCTCCGGGGAAAGGTGCCCGCAGGGCGGATGAGGGTCTTGTAGTGCCCCTCATCAGTCTCGCTTCGCTCGCCAGCTTAGCCTTCGGCACGCAAGCAGCCCCCGGGGGAAGCTAAAGACAAAGCTGCCTACAGGGCAAAAGAATGTCTCTCACCTTCTCCAGAGAAAGGTGCCCGCGCGGCAGATCTTCCAACCTTCTCCAGGGAAAGGTGCCTGCGTGGCAAATCTTCTAACCTTCTCCTCGGAGAAGGTGCCCGCAGGGCGGATAAGGGTCTTGTAATACCCCTCATCAGTCTCGCTGCGGTCGCCAGCTTAGCCTTCGGCACGCAAGCAGTCCCGGGGGAAGCTAAAGACAATCCTGCCCTCTGTTCTCGCCGGTCTCCTGAGTGCGTAGCCTCCTATAAGGACAGAGCGAGTGAGCCTGACCACAGCTCTCCTCATTATCAGGTCGTAGGGCAGCTTGGGTTTTTCAAGCCATCATAAAGTATTATTCGTCGGGTTGGCGAACGGCTGAAACATTGACAGACCACCCCCTAGCCTTGATTTCTAAGGGAAGGCTATTCAGGCGTCGGGGCGAAACATCCCAATCCGATTGCCACCCCCAAATCTCATGCACTCATCAAGGATGCTTCGCCCCTACCATTAAACTGGCGGGCAGACTTCGCACTCCGAAGACCGTACGAGGTCCAGCCAAGCCGCCCCGCCCCCGCATCGCTGGTATACTTCAAACGCTATGTCAGTTCTCACCGCCCAAAACCTCGGCAAATCCTTCGGCCCGGTGGATATCTTCGAGGACCTCACTTTCGCCGTTCCCCGCCGCGCGCGCATCGCCATTGTCGGCCCCAACGGCGTCGGGAAAACCACCCTGCTGCGCATCCTGGCCGGCGTGGAAGAACCCACGCGCGGCTCGGTGCACCGCGCCCGCGGGCTGAGCATAGGCTATCTGCCGCAGGAAGCCGTCACCGTCCGCGAAGGAACGCTTTGGTCGTACTGCCTGATGGCGTTTGAGGCCCTGCTGGCCCAGGCCGACGAACTGAAAGCCCTCGAGCGCGATATGCAAAACCCCGATTGCCCGCCCGATGTACTGCAGCGCTATGGGACGGTGCTCTCCCGCTTTGAGCACGGAGGGGGCTACACCTACGCCAACCGCATCCAACAGACCCTGGCAGGGCTGGGTTTCGCCGAAACGGATTACCAGCGTCCCCTCACCCAACTTTCCGGCGGTCAGCGCACCCGCGCCGTGCTGGCGCGCCTGCTGTTGGACGAGCCCGACCTGCTGCTGCTGGATGAACCCAGCAACCATCTGGACATCGCCGCGGTGGAATGGCTGGAAGCCTGGCTGCGCGATTGGAACGGCGCGGTAGTGATTGTCTCGCACGACCGCTACTTTCTGGACCAAACTGCCTCGCAGGTCTGGGAGATGACGCCCGCCCTGGAGGTGTACCGCGGAAATTACACCGCCTATCTGACCCAACGGGAAGCGCGCTACACGCGCCGGCTGGCGGAGTTTGAAGCCCAGAACGAGTACATCGAAAAGCAGGAGGATTACATCCGCCGCTTTTTGGGCACCCAGAACAACAACCAGGCGCGCGGCAGGCAGCGCCGGCTGGAACGCCTTCTGGCTGATTCGCGCCTGAGCGCCCCCAAGGCGAATATCCGCCCGATGCGCCTCAGGCTTTCCCTGGCCGGCCGCTCCGGCGACCTCGTTCTGCGCAGCTATGACCTGCAGGTCGGTTATCAGGATGAAGGTCGCCCGCTTTTTCATGCCCCAGACCTGGTGCTCAAGCGCGGGGAATGTGTGGCAATCATCGGCCCAAACGGCGCGGGCAAGACCACCTTCCTGAAAACCATCCTCAGCCAGATTCCGCCTTACGCGGGGCGGATTGAACTTGGCGCCAGTCTGAAGGTCGGGTACTTCGCTCAGGCGCACGAAGGCCTGAACCCTGAACTGAGCTTGATAGAGGAGATTAACCTTGTCGCCCCTGCCATGCTGCCGGCTGAAGCGCGCAGCTATCTGGCGAAGTACGGCTTTACCGGCGAAGAAGTCTTTTCGCGCGTGCAGACCCTCTCCGGCGGAGAACGCGGACGCCTGGCGTTGGCGAAACTGGCGCTGACGGATGCCAACCTGCTCCTGCTGGACGAGCCCACCAACCACCTTGACTTGCCCACCCAGGAAGTCCTGCAGAACGTCCTGGCGGATTACCCCGGCACGATACTGCTGGTCTCGCACGACCGCTACCTGATTGACGCGCTTGCCAGCCAAATTTGGGAGATGAACCCCTCTGCAAGCACGCTCAAAGTTTTCACGGGCACCTATTCGGAATACAAAATCGCGCAGACTTCCTCCGCGGCGCAGCCTTCGCAGGAGCTTGCTGCGGCACTGCCAGAGCAAAGCGCTATGCCGGCGGAAGCGGACGCGCCTGCCCGCAAAACGCTCAGCCGCAACCAACGCCAGCAGACCCAAAAGAAACTGGAAGCCCTGGAAGGCCGCATCCGCGCCCTGGAAGCCGAAAGCGCGCTGCACGAAGCCCAGCTTGCCAACCCGCCCGCCGACCCCAGAAAGACGGCGCACCTGGCAGAAAACTACAACAAGCTCCGAGCTGAGCTGGAACCGCTCCTTTCTGAATGGGAGGACCTGGCCACCACCCTGCAGGAGGACGCAGGATGAGCAACCCATCCCTTCCTTTTACAGGGGGAGCGAACGCTGAGCCGCAAATTCTGATGGCGAGCCTGAGCGACCTTCCCGCTGAGCGCCGCCTGGAAAAAGCCTGCTTCCCGCGCGAAGACGTTTGGCCGTGGGTGGAATCTCTGTGGGTGCTCATCAAGCCCGGCATGGTGCGGCTGAAGATGGTGAACTCGGGCGAGATGATTGGCTTCCTCTCTGGGTATCAGCAGGTTCAAGGTCAAATCGGCTGGATATCCTCGATCGGAATCGCGCCGGCCTGGCAGGGAAAGGGCTTTGGGGCGCGCTTGCTGGCAGCCGGTGAACGCGCGCTCGGCACGCCGATTATCCGCCTGACTGTGCGCGCATCCAACACGCCTGCTATCCACCTCTACGAGCACGCGGGCTACCGGCAAATCCAGACCGTGCGTAAGTATTACGTGGGCGGCGAGGACGGGCTGGTCTTTGAGAAGTTGGTCAGCGCTGGTTAAGCGCATTGAAACCAAATTCCCTCCACCGACCGCGCCAGCACTGATAAAGCCATCTGGACGCCATTGAACAGCCATTTCTGAGAATTCGCAATCCCTGCAAAGCAAACAACCCGGCCTTCACTATAATATGCGTATGCTCACGACCGACCAAAACCCCAGCGACCTTGTCGCCGTGCAGAAAATGCAGGACTACATCGAAGCGAACCTGAAGGAATCCATCACCCTGCAGAGCCTGGGCAGAGCTGCCGGCTACTCGCCATTCCACGCCGCGCGCCTTTTCAAGGCGCACACCGGCAGGACCCCTTTTGATTACATCCGCGCCCTGCGGCTATCACAAGCCGCGCTTAACTTGCGCGGGGGCAGCGCGTCTGTCCTGACCATTGCCCTGGAATTTGTGTTTTCCTCGCATGCCGGCTTTACCCGCGCCTTCACGCGCCAGTTCGGCTTGCCGCCCAGCGAATATCGCCGGAGAGGCGGCGCGCAGAATTTGTTCATGCCTTACCCGGTTCTCGCCAATCATCATCAAACCCGCGAAGGAGAAAAGAAAATGACTGAAGAAAGCCCCACCCGAATTATCTTCGTGCAGGTAGTTGAACGCCCTGCCCGCAAGCTGCTGCTCAAGCGCGGCGAAAAAGCAGAAGATTACTTCGCGTACTGTGAAGAAGTTGGCTGCGAGGTCTGGGACGTTTTATGCGGCGTCAAAGAAGCCCTGTACGAACCCGTCGGCTTATGGATGCCCGCCCACCTGGTGCCTGCCGGCACCTCCCGCTATGCGCAGGGCGTGGAACTGCCCCTGGATTACAGCGGGTCTGTCCCGGAATGTTGCGACCTGATTGCACTACCGCCCTGCAGGATGATGGTCTTCCAGGGGGAACCGTATGACGATGCGGTCTTCGAGGATGCCATCCGGGAGGTCTGGAAACAGATCGACCGCTTCGACCCGACCTTGTACGGCTACCGCTGGGCGCCGGAAGCCGCGCCGCGCTTTCAACTGGCGCCGATGGGCTACCGCGGCTACATTGAAGCCCTGCCGGTGGAAGCCATCAACCCGTAGAACAATTAAGACCAGCTGGAAACAAGCCCGGCTGCTTTATCAAAATCTGCTGAATCTTGCAAAAAAGCTGGCAAATTGCAGTATAATGTAAGCATCATGAAGGAGTTAGCCTAAATAAAATGATCCGCGCAAATGTATTGCGTTGGATGCTTGCAGCGGAACACACGCCTTTTGTTTTTGGCGCGTGTTTTTGTTTAAATATTCCAGAGAAACGGAGCTTAGGACAGCATGGATAGCGGAATGATCGGAAAAATCGAAAAAGCAAAACGATATGCCGAAGAGAAAGATCGCATCACAATTAACAACTTCCAAGCCACATTCAAAGGGGATAATAACGACCACGTCGTGCAATACGAGCAGGGTAAATGGACCTGCGACTGCGAATTCTTCAAGACCCGCGGGGTGTGCGTGCATACCATGGCGCTCGAGATGGTGCTGAAAGGCATGGTTGCGAATGCTGAGATTGTCCAGAGCTGAGCCAACACCAGCCGTCTGCATCAATCTGCCGGGTTAAACCCGTGCGCGTAACAAATCCGACAATTTTCTAATAACACCATAAGACAGACACCTGATTTCCCCGGTGTCTGTCTTTATTTTAGGCGCTGAACCAACAAACTTTGCTTGCCCAGGAGTGATCTATGTTCCGCTCAATTTGTATCGGATAGACGAGGAAGACTTTTTCCAGTTCTACGCTCTCAACACCCTCATAAAGCGCGCGTACGAGACGATATGATCTCCCTTCCACCATTCCCGCCCGCCCCTAAAAGAATTTCCAGCGTGCCAGGTCGAGCGGCCGCGCGCGCCTGCGCATCCACAGATCCTTTTTACCCATCCTGCGCTCCTTTGAGCGCTTTCCCCATTTCCAGGCGAACTTCCTGCCTTTCCAGGTGTGGTCAAGCTAAACAATTTCCATCGCCCGTCCTTATAAAAAAGAATCCCCGCGCGCAAGGCTGGGGATTGGAACGAACTGGCGGAGAGAGTGGGGTTCGAACCCACGATGGCCACAAGGACCATAACGGTTTTCGAGACCGTCCCATTCAACCACTCTGGCATCTCTCCGAAATTCTGCCATGATTATACCTGTTTTCAGAGCTCGAATACGTCCCCTTTAGCAGGGTAAGCTGGTTTGGGCAGTTCCGGATGTTCCGCCAACCTTTCCATCAGCGCGCTTGCGGCTTTTTCTTCGCCGTGCACCAAAAAAATCTGCTTCAGCGTATCCTTGCTGGCCGTGGCGTACTGCACCAGCAAGTCCTGCCCGGCGTGCGCGCTGAGCCCGCCGATGGTGACCACTTCGGCCTTGCGGTAATACTCATCCCCAAAAATACGTACTTTGCGCTCCTGGTCCGCCAGGCGCCGGCCTAGCGTGTATGGAGCCTGCCAGGAGATGATCAGGATGGTATTGCGTCCGTCTTCAATGTTGTTGGCGAGGTGGTGCTGGATGCGCCCGCTTTCCGCCATGCCCGAAGCCGAGATAATCACCATAGGTCCCTTATATTCATTCAGCGCCTTGGATTCATCCACACTGCGCGTGAAAATCAGGTTTTCAAAGTCCAGGCCTTGCATGCGGTGTTCGGCGATATACTGCCAGGTCTCGTCATCAAAGCATTCGGTGTGCTTGCGGTACAAATCGGAGGCGTTTACCGCCAAGGGGCTGTCGATGACGACCGGGATATCCGCAATGTCGCCGTTGTCAATGGCTTCGCTGAGCATGTAGCTCAGGTTCTGCGTGCGCCCGACCGCGAAAGCCGGCACGATTACCTTGCCGCCGCGCCGCGCCGTGCGGTTAATCGCGTCCACAAACTCGTCGTAAGCGTCCTCCAACTTTTCGTGCTTTTTATCCCCGTAGGTGCATTCCATCAGGAGCGTATCGGCGTTTTCCGGCATCACCGGGTCCTGCAGGATGGGCGCGTCCAATCTGCCAATATCCCCCGAAAACCAGAAGCGCTTTGCTCGGCCATTTTCCTGGTAGTCCAGCGCGACCGCGGAGGACCCGAGGATGTGCCCGGCGTCATACAGTCGCGCGGTCACGCCCGGAATGGGCTCAAAGGCTTGTTTATACCAAACAGAACGAAACTGCGGCATCGCTTCAATGGCATCCCGTTGGGTATAGAGCGGTTCCATCGCGGGCAAGCTTTTTTGCCGGCGTTTTTTGTTGACGTACTTCACGTCGCTTTCCTGAATGTGGCCGCTGTCGCGCAGCATGATATCCGCCAGGTCCACGCTCGCGTTGGTGACGTAAATCCAGCCTTTATATCCCTGGCGCACCAAATTTGGGATGTTCCCGCTGTGGTCAATATGGGCATGCGAAAGAATCATCGCGTCAATTTCAGCCGGCTTGAACGGGAAGTTCAGGTTCACCTGGTAAGTTTCATCGCGTTTGCCCTGGAACATGCCGCAGTCCAGCAATAACTTGCGACCTTCATGCTCTAAAAGGTACATCGAACCGGTAACGGTCTGCGCCGCGCCAAAAATATGCAGTTTCATGTCTGCTCCTCCCTGAGCAACTCAAAAATGGCTTCTCCATACATTTCAAAGCGGCTGGGGCTGCCAAGCATCAAACCGCGCAGGGTGTTCATGTCTTTCAGCTCCACCTGCGTAATTTTCTCCAGCAGCTCGCGCGGAAGAATGACGTTGGAGGGCAAACCCTGCTTCAAGCCGCTTTGTTTGCGCCACTCACCCAGGAGTTCCCGCCGCCGCAGCACCGCCTCATCGGGCGCCTGCTTGCGCGGCCTGCTCACCCGGCCTGGCGACTCGCGCCATCGTTCAACCACGCGCATCAATTCTTTGCCGTAACGGCGCACCTGCCCCGCGGAGAGTGAAGGCAGTAAATCAAGTTCTTCAATGAAATGGGGTTGGGTGTTAGCTATTTCCACCAGTGCGGAATCGCTCATGATTTTGAAAGGCGGCAGGTTCTGGTTTTTTGCCAGGCTTTCGCGCAGGTGGTTCAACTGCTTGAGCAGGCTGAGAGCCGCGGGTTTCATGCCGTTGATGCCGCGCACGCGCCAAACATCTTCCGCGTGGTTCTTCATCGCAGGGGTCTGGCTTGCCAATTGGGCGCTGTCCTCCAATACAATATCCAGGCGATTCAGCTTTTCAAGCTGAGGACGGAGGCAGTCGCGCAGCGCCAGCAAGTAATGGGAATCCATTTGCGCATAGCGCAGCATTTCGGTTTTTATAGGGCGCGTGCCCCAGTTGGCGCGCTGGTATTTTTTGTCAATATGGACGTCCAGGTATTTTTCTAACAAGCCTGCCAACCCCAGGCTTTCTTCCCCCAGCGCCGAGGCTGCCAGCATCGTGTCAAACACATTTGCGAAGTGAAAGGCGTAATCGCGCTTAAGGCAGGTCAGGTCGTAATCGCCGGCATGGAAAACCTTCTGGATTTTTGGGTCGGCAAAAATGCTCCCCAGCGCGCTGAGATCAGCCAGCGCCAGGCTGTCCACCAGGAAGTCTTTCGCACGCGTGGAAATCTGGATCAGACAGACCTGCTCCTGATAGGCGTGCAGACTGTTGGATTCGGTGTCAATCGCCAGCGCTGTCACTTCTTGCAGGTGCGTGACCATCTGCTCCAGCAGCGCGGGGGTATCCACGTAAGTTGGGTCTTCAATTTCAGGGGTCGTCATGCGGGTATTATAACCCCCGCCAATGCGCCGAGCTTGCCAGGCCCAAGACAGAAGTTTTTTCCCGCTGGCGCCGGGTATAATCAGAGCAAACACACAGGAGGAAGGCAATGCGCGCAGTCGTTCAAAAGGTCAGCCGCGGGCAGGTAAACGTTGATAACAAGCTGGTCGCCAGCATCCAACGCGGCTTGGTGGTGCTCTTGGGCGTCTCCCCGACCGACACCGGGCAAGACGCGCAAGCGCTGGCGGAAAAGGTCGCCAACCTGCGCATCTTTGAAGACAGCGCGGGTAAGATGAATCTTTCGTGCCTGGATGTGAACGGGGAGGTCCTTGTAGTCTCTCAGTTCACGCTCTACGCGGATACCCGCCGCGGACGCCGGCCGTCTTTCACCGGCGCTGCCAAGCCCGACCTGGCTGAGCCATTATGCGCGCGTTTTGTGGAATCCCTTTACGCGATGGGCCTGAGCGTGAAAACAGGCATTTTCGGGGCGCACATGCTGGTGGACATTAGAAATGAAGGTCCGGTCACGATTCTTTTAGAGCAGCCCGAACCGGAACACCCTTCCTGGAATTTTTAACTTATTCGCCTTCTGGCGTTTCTTCCATCGGCTGGTTTTCCAACGCATCCGAGCGCGGGTCTGTACCTGTGCCCGTGATTTCGACCTTATCTTCCATGCGCATTTGCCCGCGCAGGAAGGCGCCGTCCTCGCTGCTGAACGACGTGGTGACCACATCCCCCCAGATTCGGCCAGTGGCGCGAATTTCGAGCTTGCCGCAGGAAATATTGCCTTTCACCGCGCCAGCCACAATCACTCTTTCAGCCTGCAAGGTCCGGCAGTTTACTTTTCCGCTTTCCCCAATCACAACCAGCCCCTGCACCGCGATTTCCCCATCCACCGTGCCTTCAATGCGAATGCCGCCCTTGCCGCGCAAATCCCCGGTCCAGGTGATGCCCGGACCAATGACGGAGGTGACCCGTTCAGCGGAGGGTTCGGCAATGAAAGTTGGTGTGGTTTTCTTTTTTCCTAACATAGTGCGATATTGCTTTCTTTTTGGGTTCTTGTTCTTATTATAGCTTCGGCTGGTGTTTTTACCGGGTAGTTTCAGCCCAGAACCTTACGCAGGCTGTTCGGGTCCAGCTGCCAGCGCCAGAGCTTGCTGCGCCAGGGTTCCGGGACTGAATTAATCCCAACCCGTGCGACCGTTCGCAGCGCGCCGGGCGGAACGCTGATGCCCTCTTCAAGAAACAGGCCGCTTTGCTCGGAACACAAGTCCGCCTGGTTCAAGTTCCCGTCAATCCCAAGCGCCTGCGTCAGCTTGGCAGGTCCGTTCAGCCAGCCCGGCTGCCCAGACAGCATCGGGCGCAGTTCCGCCATGCGCTGCGTCCCTTCCACCGGGAAAATCGCGCGGATGAGCACCGCGGCAGGGGTGCCGGGCGCGTCCGTGACCGCATTGAGCAGCCAGTGCATGCCGTAGGTAAAGTACACATAAGCGCACCCTGGCTCCCCGTACATCGGTTCCGTGCGCGGGGTCCGGCCGGAACGGGCATGACAGGCCTGGTCTTCTTCGCACTGGTAGGCTTCGGTCTCGGTGATGATCCCTGCCAGGCGTGTGCCATCCAAGACGCGCACCAAGCGGTAGCCGATCAGGCGCGGCGCTGTTTCAACGGCGGAACCGGAATAAAAGTCGCGCGGGAGGATCATTTCTGGAATTGCGGGTCGCGTTCAAGCGTCAGTCGCACGCCCACTTCCAGTGGGATTAACGGGAGATAATTAAGTAGTTCGTATGCTTTGCTGATATCCGCACACATACGGTCGGAGCCGCCAGATTTGTGCGGGTTATAAATTTCTTCCGGCTTGGTGCCGACCGCCGACACTACCAGCCGCGCAAGCTCGCGCACGCTGGTTTCCACCCCGCTGCCGATGTTGATAATCTGCTGGTCCACTGCGCTGGCCATGGCGGAGGTCACCATCGCGTTGACCACATCGTCCACAAAAACGTAGTCGCGGGTCTGGCTGCCGTCGCCGTGCAGAACGATGGAACCATTGGTCAGGGCGTGCTTCAGGAAATTGGGCACCACCGGAGGATGGAAAGGAGGGACGCGCTGCCCCGGACCGTAGGCGTTGAAGACGCGCAGGCAGACCGCTTCCACACCGCACTGCGCGCCAAGCGTGCGCACGTAGTATTCCGCCGCCAGCTTGGATACGGCGTAAGGTGAACGCGGATGGACCTCCGCGCTTTCTTTATACGGGATGCTGTCTTGCTCGCCATAAACCGCGCCGGAGGAAGCCAGCACAACGCGGCGCACTTTTGTGTCGCGGATGGCTTCCATCAGGGTGACGGTACCGCCCACGTTTACGAGGTTGTAATCGCGCGGGAAAAGCTGGGATTCGGGCACGGAGACCCTGGCGGCGAGGTGGTAGACGCAGTCCACATCCTGCAGAAGCGTCCAGAGCAGGGGTTTATCGTTGATATCGCCTTGGGTGAATTCGACTTCGGGGAGCAAGCGGGTGGGGTCGCCAGCCGAGGCATCGTCCAGCACGCGCACAGAGTGCCCCTGGCGGGCGAGGCGGTTGCTGAGCGCCGTCCCCAGAAAGCCAGCCCCTCCAGTAATGAGAAATCGCATCGATGCTAAACCTTGTTGTGAATTTTGAGAGATTATAGCACGAGTCGGGGAAGGCTCCGGGAGAGGTGGGGGATGAGGGTCATCCTACCGTCTTGTGGGGACTGCTTACGTGTCCGCAGGCAAGGTGCCGCAGGGCGTATGAGGGTTTTGTCGCCATATTCCGGGGACTGTTTACGTGTCCGCAGGGCGTGATCTTTCGGTCACTGCGAGCCCCCGCTGTAGGCAATGTACAAAACCAAGCTAAACAAGAAGGGGGCGTGGCAGTCCGCCGTTGTTTGGTAAATTTTTTTAAATGTGAATCGCCATATCTGTCCATATTACGGCGGGTAAATAAATGACAGGCAGATCGCTTCGCATTGCTCGATGACGAATTGTTTCTTGTCCCCTCATCAGTCTCGCTGCGCTCGCCAGCTTAGCCCCTGTTCTTGCCGGTCTCCAGAGTGCGAAGCCTGCCCATAGGGTACCGTGCGAGATTCTTGACCGCAGGTCTCCTCTTTGATCAGGTCATAGGGCAGCTTGCGTCTTTCAAGCTATCAATTCCGTCAGGTTGAAGTGCGCAACCTGATCTAGAGATGACCAAGAGGGAGATTGCTTCAGTCGCTGGCGCTCCATCGCAATGACGAATACCTTGTCAACCAGACACCCCAAAAGGTACAGGTTGCCAGTCGTAGGGCAGCTTGCGTCTTTCAAGCTGCCAATTTCGTCAGGTTGATGTGCGCAACCTGACCTACAAAAAAAATGCATCTATATCAGGACATTTCTATTTTGCTACTTTAGGACATTATCACTTTGCTCTTACAAAATGCAGATTAAAAGTATTGCTTGAAAGCGCGGATGATATACTAAGGCATTTCGCTCACGCCGAGAGTGTTACATCCGGATTCTACGAACCGCAAATAGTTGAAGAGACGCTTAAGGCTAAGTTGATATTAGCCGAAAACCATTGGCGTAAACTGATAGACCAAGCTGAACGTCGTGGTTACTTCCGCGGACAGATAGGGTTTCTTTTGGATTTTTGTGGCGCTGTTGCAGCGTCTAACTATTTGGATCCATGTCACTGGGAAAAAGTTGAACATACAATTAGACAGGCAAACTTTGAACAATATCTAACCCTGGCTGAAAAGATCTTCTCGGCTTCCGGCCTGGTTGATCAGGGTAGGTATCGCTGGCAGCGGGCACTTCTCAGTAATGGTGACTACCTATTACCACGAGGTTCAAACCTTTCTTTCCTCGTTAATACCGTAACCGATGAAACGAGCTGGAAACGCTTGCTTAGGGGCACGGGAACCAACCCCGAGCCGCGTGAATTCCTGAAGCAATTATGGGACTAATTGAACTCCAATGAAGAGCTTGACCCACAGCTTGAGTGCCTTATTGATGCAGATCACAAACTTGAACCCTGGCGAGAAGCACTGATACACTGCCCGGAGGCTTTCGAATATTGTGAGAAAAACTATATCCGAAAAGAGAGCCAAAATACTATTTATCTCCTTAGGCGAACCCAATTAAATCGCTTTCATGCGGACCTGTTTACATATTGCCTTTATATAGAACTAAAAAGTACTTTAAAAATACTACGGCCATCGTATTGGGATGTGCCGGATAAATACACAGAACCATGCCTTAACTTGATAGGTAATTTAAAAGGTAAGCAAATAACATTTTCTGTGTTCAGTGATAATGAAGGCTATAGGATTCAAATCCCACAGACAGACTGTTCTGAATATGAGAACCTTGAAAAAGCATTGAAAAACGTCGGGTATTCTGTGGAAGGCAATTTCCTTCAGCGTCTATTAAGTCGATCGGATATCAACTCCCATCTGAAAGCACTGGATGAAGTCTTCGATTCAGTATAAAGCAACATAGGTGAGGAGAGATGTCACCTGCCCCCATAAATCGGCCGATCAAAATCTGGCTGAACTTTAAAGATTCTAAACGCCAGATTAAGTTTTTTGAGAATGCTCTATTAATAATTCTTCACATATTGCCTAAAATTCTCCTTGTAACTTTCCAGCCAGGCTTCTATGAAAGACCGCTGTTCGAATAAAGGCAACAAATCCTCCGCCAAGTCAGAGATTTTCATTTCAGCAATCTTTTCGCCCAGCAATTCCATCGCGGATTGAACAGTATAGGACTGGCGACCGTCTTTGGCCAGCTTTTCGTCTAGCGGCCTGATCTTTTGCTGCATGAACCACAACAAATCATAAAAATCACGGCCTTTGATTGCAGCTCCTTCGCCCTTCTGAAAATTACGCTCCAGGCAGGCCAGCATCTTCCCTGCCATCATCGTCTCCAGCGAAAAATGCGAAGCCACAAAACTTCTGCCGAAAAGCAATACTGGCGTCCGGTGCACAATAGAGGTTTGCCTGTGCTGGCTGACCTCCACTTTTAGATGCAGTGGTTCGTTAGCAAGCGAGGTCAATCCTAAAGCATAGAGAATCGGGAACTTCAAGGTGGTGCGCCGAACGCCCCACTCCCCGATCTGGGTTTTGGCGGTCACATCGGCATACCCGACGTTGGAACGGTAGAAAGTCAGTAGGTCGTTTTCGAGATTGCTCAAATCAATCCCGTTGCTGTTATCCAGGTCGATATCTTCCGAAAGCCGGTTTAAGCCATAGATCACATGCAGACAGGTGCCGCCATAAAAATTGAGCTTGCGGTAAACCGGGTGATTGTAGAGAAAATCGAGGGTATAGGCCTGCAGGAACTCCTTGAGGATCACCCGTTTGGTTTCATTCGGCAGTAACGGGTCTTTTTGTGACAGGACGTTTTGCATCAACTGGATTAATGTCGCCATACGGTTTTCCTCAGGCTTTTTAGAATCTGGTTCATTTTTTCGCTTTTACTGATCTCAACGAAGGTTATAAATTCATCCTGGTCATTTTCTGAGAAGTCTTCAAGGTTAAGACGTAGATCCTCTGTCAGGTCGTAGCTGGCTAACCGTCGGCTGCTCTTCCAGGGGCGTAAATAGAGAAAATCAAAAAGTGCCTTTGCTACCGTTGCTTGGGCAAATGGAATGCCCAAGTATTCGGTGAATGTAAACCCCTGATAGAGTTCCGCTTTGATATTGCGATAGGTGAAAGTACCCAGTTTGTTTTCGAAAACACGGGTCTGTTTGAGCGTGACTGCAGTAACTGGATACGTCATTTCGGTGAGAATGGCGTTGCGCTGTAAAATATATTCCAGAGATAGATAGGACTGTGGGATCAAAATCGCGCTGATCATGGGCGCAAAATCCGCGTCTGCGCGATGCAACTCGAAAAAGCGGCGTGTCATGTAAACACCTTTTTTCAACTGAATGATTTGTCCGGCTTTCATCCAGCGGTACAGCGTGGTTTGAATCGTGCCGGCTGCAACGGATTCATCGCCAAGAAGCTGTTTTACCGCTTCAATGGTAAAGTATGGAAATGCTTCAATTGAGGAAAGGTTTTCTGATTTCATATAGGATAATAGACACCTTATGTCTATTATCCTATATATAAATTCAAATTACAAGGGGTATTAATCATTATTTGCTACTGGTCGGAACTGGCATCCAAACGAGGTAGGTCTCCCCAACATCGTCCAGGATAACCGTTCCACCACATACCACCAGATGCCTGGAACTTCAGACTACTTTGCCCCTGCCACACCTGAAGGAATATCAGGATCAGGAGCAGTAACCTTATCCAGGACACCGTCGGGGTGAATCGCCACGTTCGTATAAACCACACTATAAAATAGCCCAAGAGTTGCCAGGGACAATATCATTCCCCACCCACATAGCGAGGGTTTCACGGTTTTAGCTGCATTCAGGCGATCCTGGATGAAGTCAACATAAGTTATACCGTCCGGCGCTCCAGTAATTGTCATTGGTTGGTTCGCTTTGTATCCAATAAAAATCAAGCTAGCGCAGACAAGAATTATTATCGTATTCCAGGCGATTTTCCAAATAAAGTGAAAGAATCCAACGAAGGGAATTTTATGTCACCAAATACTTGTCCTTCTTGCAATGCAGAACTAAACAGTTATTTTCGGTTTTGTCCAAGTTGCGGCTACGATTTGAAAAAACCTATTGTCTGCCCGAACTGCCAATACTCAAATGAAGGCAATTCTAAATTTTGCCAAGAATGCGGCACGGCGCGCGCTTTGACGTCCGGACCGGAGAAGCGGTGGGGGAGGCGAAGATGGGCTTTTTGAAGATGAAAGTGAAGGACGAGCCAAGTTACAGCGTGAAGGTGGAAGGTGCGGATATTCTGGTGGGGGTGGGGTGAGAGCGGAAGGATACCGAGCGGGGACGGGACGCTGGTTCTTGTTTTAGGGCGGAGACTAATAGATCAAAGGTCTTTCGTAGTACATTTTATCCAGAGGGTGCAGGCGGGCATACTTTGTCACCAGGCAACCATAAATGAGCAGAGGTATTTACAAGCGATATTATATTGATCAAATTTCGGTTGGATAATTATCGAAAATGATTACTGATGACCCTGCCAGTGCAAGTCCAACGGATCAGGCACAATATTAGCTTAACTTTACGAGTTCGGATATATAATCAAGCTAAGCTTTAATCGTTTCGGAGGGTTTCAGGTACCCAGGCATAGCTGCAGTAAGACATACTTTTTTGGCTGGCTATCGGGCAAAAATGCGGGATATCTGAGGTCTGTAAAATTGTAAGCCTGCCCACGCACCGTAAAGTAGTGAAAAGGTGGAGTTATGAGTCTAACCGACGATATTAGGACCAATGTAGCAGATTACCTGGATGGCGACTATGCTGTGACCGATGCTAATGTTATACCATCAGTTGAGGATGTTCCTTTCGGTAAAGTTGCCAAGAAAATTAAACTTTGTGTATTCTACATTGACTTGAGACGTTCGACAGAACTTCTGTTTCTCCATAACAAACAAACAGCTGGAAAAATCCACAAATCCTTCCTGTATACTGTTTCTAAGGTAGTCAATTATTTCAGTGGACAGATAAGGAGTTTTAATGGTGATAGTGTTCTGGCGTTCTGGCCTGCATTTTACAAATATCAGATCACACATTGTGTAAAGGCTGCAATGAGTGTGAAATGGCTACTTGATGTAGAACTTTCACCTCTATTTGAGACATATGAGAAATTAGACTTTGGTATCGGTGTTGATTTTGGTGAAGTATTTATAATTCGAGCAGGCCTTCCTCGAGATGCGAATAATAATGAGCTTGTTTTCATGGGAAAGTGTGTCAACTTTGCTGTAATTATTGGTAAACAAGCAAAAAGTCCAGACCATGTGGAAATCTCCGAAAATACATATTCAAATCTAGAAGATTCTGCCATCTACGGAACGCAGAACGATCGAAAGGTTGATATGTGGAGCAATGGTATCGTAAAATGGGAAGGCGAAGATTATAAAACAAAAGCAACAAAATGGTACTGGACACCATAATTTCATAAGGAGTAAAATCTTGTGGCCAACCCTCTCGAATCTAATGCTTGGGAATTTGAAAAATTTGCACTTCAAAGAAACGATGACGTGATTCGCTTCTCTGAAACGAAAGCAGCATTGCTTTTTACCTTGACCGGCCTTCTCCTTGGAGCATTGGCAGATAAGATTCCATTGTTCAAGGGGCTTCTTCAAAACCAATCATGTGCAATAAGGATAATTGCCATCAGTTCTGTGGCATCAATTCTTGTAGGAATATTCTTAGTTGCTGCTTTTTCATTACTCGCCATATTTCCGAGGCTGAAAGTTGCGAAAGAGACTTCGTGCCTTTACTTTGGACATCTTGCGAATTTCAGCGAGGAAGAAACCGCGAGAAAGTTTGCAACATTGGATTCTGATACCAAGCTAAATCACATCCTTTCACAAATTCACGCTACTTCGTTAATTGCTAATCGAAAATTTGGTCTGATTAGATTCGCATTGATAGGCACAGTACTTGTCCTTCTAGGTACGTTTCTCGCGATAATTGCATTATTCATTAGTTAGATTGATCTAGAGAAAAAGATCAGGCTAACACCGACTCAAACGGAAAGCGGCTTTGCCGCTCGCGCGAGAAATGGGGGCGGTTTTTGTAATAAAAGGGGAGAGAATTGTAATGAGCGAAAGATAAATGCTCTAAAACCATCAACTACCTTCATGCCATTTCCCACGCCTGCCCAAGCGCGGCTAACTGGAGTGTGCAACCTGACCTACCAAAAACCGCATCCATATCAGGACATTTCTATTTTGCTACTTTAGGACATTATCACTTTGCTCTTACAGAGGCAACGCGTTGGTTCTAACAAGACCATAAAGTAGTGTATAATGCAAGGAGCATCAGGAACGTCCGCGCGAGCGGACTGGCAACCGGCCCGGAAACGGCAGCGGTGCCTGAGACCAACTGGTCTCGATGTGCGAAAGATCGCTTTCGAAAAAAGGTTTCTGTTTTTGTTTAACCAGCCTTCGCCGCACAAACTTCGCAAACGCACGCTCCTGATGACTACCAAAACATGAGGAGCTTGAAATGATTAAATGCGATTTGAAGGAACTTGTCTACTTTGAGGGAAAGCGCCCTGGTTTCATCGCGACTGTCCTGAGATTCGACAGCAGGTAGCTGCCGCCCTGCTGGCACTGCGAGTCAACGGACACAGCCGCGGTTCAGTGCGGAATGGTGAGTCTCACGATTTCGCTGGCAAGCGTAAGTACGAAATTCTATTTGCTGCCAAACTACAACGGTGAGGGCATTTACTTCTACAACAGCTGCGGTAAGCAATTCGGACCCACGGAGTTTGACCGCAACGAAGAGTAGGAGTGATGGCGGGCGCTTGCGTTAACTGGGGAGGGCGTGGTCTTTAGGAGCATAATTCTAAGGCTGCCGGGTAATGCGCAAGCGCCCGAGGCGGGTTTCCCTCGAAATTGCGCGCCCGGTCCTGAAATATCCAAATCACAGGGCGTTGCGTGATATGATTCAAACATGCACAGACGTTTGGCGGCGGTATTCCTGTTCATTTTACTTTCAGCCTCCTGCGCGCCAGGAGCACAGCCTGAGAATCCTCCCAGCCCGACGTCTGAACTGAAATCCACAATTCAAGCGCCCTCGGCTACCGTACCGATGCCCACAGCCGCCCTGCCCGAGCCCACGCCCTCTCCAAGCGTGCTTAGCATCCCGGGCATGGCAGCGCTGCCGGGGATGCTCTCCCTCGAGCCCTTCCTGACCGGCAGCCCGGAACTGGATGAAGGCGCGCTGCTCTACAAATTCAGCTACCTGAGTGATGGTTTCACGGTTCTTGCATATATCGCCGCGCCGAAGGATTATCTGGAGCAGCCCGCGCCGTATCCCGTGCTGGTCTACAACCGCGGCGGTCATGCGGATTACGGCGCAGTCGAGGCGATACTCCCGGCGAGCCTGGCAATCCATCTGCAGGCGGTGGTGGTGGCAAGTCAGTACCGAGAAACCCATGAGGGAACAGGAAAGGACGAATTTGGGGGCGCCGACCTGCGGGACGTGCTGCAGCTGCTCGATTTCATCGACCAATGCGCGTTCGCGGACCGCGACCGGATCGTGATGATGGGCGAGTCCCGGGGCAGCATCATGACCTTCGAGGTCCTGCGGATGGATACGCGCGTGAAAGCCTCCATCGTGACCGGCAGCGTACCGGATCTCGCTGCGGTCTATGACTGGCGCGGCCAGACTGTGAAAAACATGTTGAAATACCGCGTGGGTGGGTCTCCGGAGGAAGTGCCGGCGGAATATGAGAAGCGCTCCGCCTTGTTGTGGGCGGATGAGATCGAGGTGCCTCTGCTCGTGTTCCATACGGAGGATGATACCCGCGCGCCGATTGCGCCAGTGGACGCGTTTGTAGCATTGCTGGAGGAGCAAGGTAAGGATGTGCGCTACATCCGGCAGGCGGAGGGTGGCCACTGCTGGAAGGATTGGGGGATTATCCTGGAATTTTTCCAGGAGCACACGCAGTAGTGATTCTGCAGTTTTATTGGCGGGCAATTGCGATCCGCTGCCAAATCCAATAGTCTTACCCCTTCAATATCCATCAAAACATCAAAAATATTTGTTTTGCCGGCGCCGCTCTGTATAATAATTGCAGATGGGCCCATTCCTCCATTGAGAAAGCTGGAAAAATGAATTCCGAGGCTTCTGTAAAACCTGCCCTCGCCAGGCTGCCTGCGCTACTGATTTTTCTGGTGGGTGGCTCCTTGATCATGCTTGTTTTCAGCCCCTGGCGGACGCTCATCAAAGACCCGACGCAGGACTATCTGGGTAGGCTCGCTCTGGTCGCCGGGTTCCTCATTTTGGTCGCGCTGGCACACCGACTGAAGTTTTTACTCCCATATAAAGAAGTGCTGGTTGGCCTGTTCATCCTGAGCGCAGCCGTCACGCTGGACCGGGTGTTCGGGCTGTTCGCCATCGATTCGCTGGGCGCTTACGACACAGCGCCCAAGGGTTGGGCGATCCAGAAAGCGCATGAAAGCCTGATCGTTATCAGCGCCATTTTGCTGCTGAACAAAGCCTGGGGCGGAAGCCTGGGCTCGCTGTATATCCAGAGAGGCAAGCTGAAGCTCGGGCTGCTGGTCGGCGGGATCGCGTTCCTGCTGGCGGTGGCCGGCTCCTTCCCGATGGCAGCGCTTTTTAAGGCGGAGAACCTCACGCTCGCGCGCGTCGTACCTTGGATTCCGTGGATCCTGATTTACGTGCTCTGCAACGCTGCCATGGAGGAACTGATGTTCCGTGGGCTGTTTTTACGCAAGCTGGAACCGTTTTGGGGGCGTTTTGGGGCGAACTTATTGGTAGCCTTCGTCTTCACCATCCTGCACGGCACGGTGACCTATTCCGCCAGCAATATGATTTTCCTGGCGGTCACCTTTCCGCTGGCGCTCGCATGGGGTTATCTGATGCAAAAGAGTGAGGGCATCTGGGGGTCGATTCTGTTTCACGCGGGGATGGATATCCCGATTATGCTGGGCATCTTTTCCACGCTCTGAGGGCGGTGGACGGGCTGTGCAGCGTAATCCCGGGTATGGATGGGTTGGCCGCGCGCCGGGCGACAGGCTCGCTTTGCCGCATGCTTGCGGGTTAATCAGCCGGCCTATCCTGCGTGCGCGCGACCTGGTGGACAGCTTATAATCTAAAAGAGGGCATTTCCCCGCAGCT
>DIXT01000030.1 GCA_002436085.1 Anaerolineaceae bacterium UBA6073 | reverse complement strand
TTGTCCTGCAGGGCGACAGCTTCGGCGGAGTTCTTGATGACGAAAGTGCCGTCAGCGATCTTGGGCTGGAGGACGTTCCAGGCGCCTTCAAAGAAGAGGAAGGCATTGTTGTCGGAGGCAGCGCCAGCATAGAGGTACAGGGGGTTGCCGGTGCCTTCAGCTTTGTCCACCAGGTACTGGGCCTGTGCGGCGCCGACGGAGACGGAGTCGAAGGTGACATAGTAATCGACGGCTTCGGTGTCGGTGATCAGGCGGTCATAGGAGACAACCTTCACGCCGGCGGCGCGGGCGGCTTCTGCGGAAGCGGCGGCAGCAGCACTGTCTTGCGGGCAGATGATCAGGACTTTGACGCCCTTGGAAATCAGGGTTTCAACGTTCTGCTTTTCCTTGGCGGAGTCGCCCTGGCTGAACAGAATCTCCACGGTGTAGCCGGCTTTCTGGAGGGCATCCTTGAAGCGGGTTTCATCCTGGATCCAGCGGGGTTCATCCTTGGTTGGCAGCACAATACCAACTGCCAGTTTATCGCCAGCGGCGGGTTCTTCAGCGGGGGCTTCAGTTTTCGCGCAGGCGCCCAGCACCATCGAAGCGATGATGAGGATCGAGAAAACAAAAATTAACGACTTTTTCATTCTAAGTATTCTCCTTGTAGTATTTTGAGTTGTCGTTGTTTCCAAACAGGTTAATACTATTCAGTCTCGGGAACCTCCTTGTCATTCCTTGGTTTTTTGGTTTTTCAGCACAAAGCCGATCAGCAGTGTATTCAGCGGGTCGGGCTTATCCAGACACAGAGCATGCCCTGAGCCCGGGATAACCACATATTCTGCGCCCTCAATCTGATCAGCGATAATGCGGGCGTACTCCCGCCCTTTGATCAGATCGTCCTCCCCCACCACAACCAGCGTGGGGCATTGGATTTTGGGCAGCTCGCCGGTGATATCCAGTTCGTAAAAGGCTTTCATCAATTCGACGAAAGCCGCCATGTCAACTGCGCCGTAGCGCTTAATCATTTCGGCGGCGCTGTGGCGGGTCTTGGCCACATATTCCGCTGAAAAGTTCATGTGCACTGAGGTCCAGTAGAGCATTTCCGGGTCGTTATGCTCCGCCGCCAGCTGCCACGGATAGGTTTGCGCCGCCAGCATCGGTTTGATTTCTGAGACCCCATCAATCACAATCAGAGATTGAGTTTTTTCGGGGTATTTCAGCGCAAAAACCATGCTGATTTCTGAGCCGTAGGAAATCCCGCCGATATGCGCCCGTTCAATTCCCAGTCCATCCAACAAGGCTGCCAGGTCATCTGCATGCTGCTCCAGCGAGTAGGGTCCCGCCGGGTGCTCGGAGCGCCACATGCCGCGGCAGTCATACAGAAGCACCCGCATGTGGGCAGCCAGCGCGCGGGTCTGATACAACCAACTGGACGTGCTCATCAGGATGCCGTTCAAGAGCACCAGCACTTCCCCATCTGCGGGGCCGTGCAGTTCGTAGTACAACCGGACGTTATTGGCGAGAATTTCTGGCATTTTTTGTCTCAGTCCGTTTAAAGCGGTTCAAACGCAAGGAACTTTTTGGTCTGTCCCTCGGGTCCACGCTCAATTACCTTCATCTTCAATGGAGTACCAATCTTAATTTTAGCAGGGTCTGTCAAGTCCATTCCCAGGATCTGGGCGCTGATGCGCGGACCTTCGTCCAGTGTGACAATTCCTACCATGTACGGATTCTTGCTGTCATAGCCGGCTTTCACCATCTCCGTGGCGGGTACGTAAATGACCGTAAAGGCTGCCAGTTTACCTGTCCCGACAAATTCGAGCCGTTCAGCTTCGGTTGAGTGGCAGCGGGAGCAAATGTAGCGCTGTGGGATGCTGATGTGTCCGCAGCTCAGGCAGCGCGAACCGATGAGCACCTCATTGTCAATCGCCTGATAGAAAGTTTTGGTTTCAAGTTTACAGCCGCTCATCTCAGCTCCTCTTTTCAAAAATATGCACTACGGTGGTCTGGCCGGTTCCGCCGACGTTGTGCGTGAGCGCATACCGCAGCTCGCCCGGGAGCTGACGCGCCCCGGCAACGCTGTTTAGCTGCTTCCAGACTTCCACAACCTGCGCCACGCCGGAGGCGCCCACAGGATGACCCTTCGCTTTCAAGCCCCCGCTGGTGTTAATGGGATGTTCGCCCAGGCGTGCGGTTTTGCCTTCCATGGCTGCTTTCCAGCCTTCCCCGCGCGGGAAAAAGCCAAGGTCTTCGCTCGCCATGATTTCCGCGATGGTAAAGCAATCGTGCACTTCCGCGAAGTCAATGTCCGCAGCGCTGATGCCAGCCATCGTGTATGCCTGCTCAGCAGCCTTGGCCGCGGAGGGGACTTCCGAGAGTGATTCCCGTTCAGCCAGGGCGCCGTCGCTGGCCTGACCACTGCCGGCGATGTAAATCGGGTGATCGGTGTATTTGGATACCAAATCTTCGCTGACCAGCAGAACCGCCGCGGCTCCGTCCGAAACGGGGGAACAGTCAAACAAGCGCAGCGGCCAGGCAATCATCGGATTTGCCTTGGGGTCGCGCATGAAGTCCATTTCGCTTTCCCAGGTGGGCACGGGCAATCCCTTTTGTTCAGCTTTAGCCTTTTTGCCCGCCATCACGTCCTTGATGGTCTGGTTAAACTGGGCTTTTTCGTTCAGAGCGCCGTTTTCGTGGTTCTTGATGCCCACACGCAGGAATGCGTCCGGGTCGGCCTGATACTTTTCCATATAAGCAGTGGCCATGGCAGCGTAAAAACCAGGGAAAGTGAAGCCGGCTGGAATCTCGAACATCGTATCCGCTGCGGAAGCCAGCGCGTCTGTCACTGCGGCGGTCGGCAGGTCGGTCATCTTTTCCAGACCGCCCACCAGCACCACGTCATACTGCCCGGACGCGATCGCCAGGATGCCCTGACGGAGCGCTACGCTGCCGCTCGCGCAGGCGTCTTCCATGCGCACGCTGGCAACCGGCGAGAGGCCGATCCAGCTGGCAACGATCGGAGCGAGATGCCCTTGTTTCTCGAACTGGTCAGCGCTGAAGTTTCCCAGATAAAAGGCTTCAATATCCTTGGGGGGCAATCCTTTTTCGACCGTAGAGTGCAACTCCTGATAAGCTTCCACAAACAAGTCCCGCGAGGACTTATCCGGGAAAACTCCGAACTTACTCATTCCAACTCCGGCAACTGCCACGCCGCGTGCCAATTTATTCGCTGTCATGCTTTGTCCTTTACCTATGTTAGTTTTTCGTAAACAACTGCGCCGTTCAAATCCGAAGGGCGCTCCTGCGCACCCGCGGCGACCACGTTCAACAGTAAACGGCTGCCTTCCACCTTGTATCGCCCGACGAACAGACCGACCAAACCAAAGCTGTGCTGGGTCTGATTCATTTCAATCAGCTCGCCTTCGGTTTTGTAGGTGCCCGCGGAACTGATGCTCATCAGCTCGTACACAGCGCTGAACGTTCCATCGGGCTCAAAACTGAACGCAAGCCCAGGATAGGGCTGTCCATCAATTTGTGCCCAGGTACCAATCAAATCATGCATGTTTCTCTCCATTCCTCAAGCCTTAGTGATAACGCTTGTCGGGCACGATGCCCAGGCGGTGCGCTTCTTCGCGAATGGACTCGCGGAAATCGGGATGCGCGATCTTGATCAGGGCTTCCATGCGATTCTTGACGCTCAGCCCGCGCAGCTCCGCAATGCCGTACTCGGTCACGATGGTATCCACGTCCTGGCTGGTCACGGTCACACCGGAGCCCGGCGCGAGCGTCGGTACGATGGTGGAAATGGTGCCGTTTTTAGCGGTGGAACGCAGCGCGATGATGCCGCGCCCGCCGTCGGACATCTGCGCGCCGCGGTGGGTATCCGCCTGGCCGCCCGTGCCGCTGAACTGCCGCACTCCCAGGCTCTGGGAGCATACCTGCCCCAGGATGTCCACCTGGATGGCGGTGTTGACGCTGATCATGCGGTAGTTCTGACCGACCACATAGGGGTCGTTGACGTACTTGCCGCGCAGGATTTCAACATCGGGGTTGTGGTTGATGAAATCGTATAACTTCTGGGTGCCCAGCGCGAATGTTGCAACCATTTTGCCGGGGTGCAGCGTCTTGCGGCGGTTTGTGACGATTCCAGCCTGGAAAAGGTCCACCATCCCGTCCACAAACATTTCCGTGTGCAGTCCCAGGTCTTTTCGGGATCCGAGGAAGGAAGCAATCGTGTTGGGAATGCCGCCGATGCCAAGCTGCAATGTGGCGCCGTCCTCAATCAAGTCAGCAATATGCCCCCCGATCATGCGTTCGATATCCGTTGATTCCTCTTTGGCCAGCATCGGAAGCTGCACGTGGTTCTCAACCAGCAGGTCTACCTCGGAGATATGCACCAGGTTATCCCCATACGTCCAGGGCATGTTTTCATTGATTTCCAGGATGACCAGGTCAGCGACTTCCACTATGTCCTTCTCGTAGACATTGCCCAAAGAGAGAGACATATACCCTTCCGCGTTGGGCGGGGTTGCGGTGCCAATGTAAACATCTACGTGGTTATGCGTGGAATGAAGCTTATCCACCGCGGCTGAGTGCAGATTGTTAGGGGTGTACGATACCCGCCCTTCCGGGTGCACCTTGCGGTCCGGCGCGCCGTAGAACCAGTTCTCGTTAAAGATGCGGCCTTCCATCTCCGGTTTCGTGAACGCGTCGTACGCACGCATCGGTAGGCAGGTCCAGGTGGTCACATCTTCCAGGCGCGGCGCCTGCCTTCCCAGCTCCTCGAGCAAGCCGGGGGGTTCGGCGCCAGCCATAGCCACGCAGACAGTCTGGTGCGATTGTATTTTGGAGACGGCCTCTTCCAGGCTGACTCGTTTGGCTTTGTATTCGTCCAGGGCGGCCATAAATCCTCTTTAAGCTAAGGCATGATGTAAGCGGTCGCAGCCTGGTTGTAACCCACGCCGGAGCCGACAAAGAGGACCAAATCGCCGGATTTTATCTTGCCCAGTTTACGGGCGTCGTCGAAGGCAATTGGCAGGCAAGCGGAACCGGTGTAGCCCCATTTGTCCATCACCCAATGCGCTCTTTCAATCGGGAGACCAAGGTTTTCCATCACCAGTTTGATGCTGTTCACATTCACCTGGGTGAAAATGACGAAGTCGACATCTTCAATTTTGAAACCGCCGTTAGCCGCGCATTCGCGCGCGCGGGCCGGCCAACCTTCATGATTGACCGTGGGCGGGAAGGGCGTCAACAGTTTCACCTTGGTGCGTCCAGCTTCCACGCTTTCCACCGTGGCGGGTTCGTAGGTGCCGCCGGAGTAGATACCCCAATGCTTGTGGTAGGAGCCATCCGCCTTGATAGAGCAGGACACAAAGCCGGGTTTGTCCGAAACACCGACCACCGCCGCGCCCGCGCCGTCACCGTAGAAGAAGGCGGTGATGTCGTGTTTTACATCCGCAAGCTTGTGCATCATGTAAGCGCCAATCACCAGGATGTACTTCAAGTTTGGATTGCTAGCAATCATCCCGGCAGCCTGCGCCAAACCCGTCGGAAAAGACGCGCAGGCGCAGCCAATATCCCAGGTACCGGCATTGACACAGCCAAGCTTGTGCTGCACAACCACCGAAGTAGCCGGCGTGATGTAATCCGGGCTGTCGGTGCCGACAAGGACCAGATCCACCTGTTCGGGGCTGATGCCAGCATCCTCAAGCGCTTTTTTCCCGGCTTCCACCGCCAGGTCTGAAGTCGCCCAGTCATCCGGAGCGTAAAAACGGGTTTTGATGCCGCTGCTTGCCTCAAATTTGCCCACTACTTCGGCGAGTTTGGGGCTGACCGCGCCCATCCACTCCGCAAAGGTGGCATTGGTGATTTCGTTCTCAGGGAGATAGTGCCCTGTGCCAAGAATTGTCGCGTAACGTGCCATGCTGATCTCCTGTCGCTTTGCCCGTTGGTTTAGGGGATGACCCCACCGTCTACGCTGATGGCGGTGCCATGAACGTAGGAGGACTCATCGCTTGCCAGCCACAGGTAGGTATTGGCGATCTCTTCCGGCGTGCCCAAACGGCCGAGCGGGGATTTGGCTGCCATAGCTGCCAGCACGTTTTCCGGCATCTTCAGAACCATGTCGGTGAGGATGAAACCTGGGCAGACCGCGTTGACGCGGATTTTGTACTTGCCCAGCTCGCGCGCCCAGGTCTTGGTCATGCCAATGACGCCGAACTTGGTGGCAGCGTAATTGGTCTGGCCAAAGTTGCCGTAGAGACCGACCACAGAAGAAGCGCTCACGATAACGCCGCCGCCAGCCTTGATCATGTACGGCGCAACAGCCTGCGCGCAGTTGAAGACGCCCTTCAGATTGACCGCGATAACCATGTCGAAGGCTTCTTCGCTCATTTGACCGACCAGCTCGCCTTCCTTAAACTTGACAAACTGCGCGTCGCGGGTGATGCCGGCGTTGTTGATGAGGACATCGATGCGTCCGTACTTTGCCGCCACGTCATCAATCCAGGTCTGCACTTCCTGCCGGTTGACCACATTCACTTTATAAAAACTCGCGCCTTCGCCGAGTTCTTTCACGAACGCGTTTCCGGCTTCTTCATTCACATCACAGATAACGACTTTCGCGCCTTCCTGAGCGAACTTGAGCGCGGTGGCTTTTCCGATGCCTGCGGCGCCGCCAGTTACGATACAAACTCTATCCTTCAAACGCATGCTGATCTCCTTTAAAACGCGGGAATTACCCAAGTTAATATTTGATAATCAATTATTAACACAAGGGGATTACAGGGCGGTTACAAAGCGGTAACAAATCCGCAGAAAGCGGTTTTTTTTTGATTTCGGACTGAATTTCAGAAACTCTTCTGGCGAGAGCGTTCACAAGACTGCCCGGAATCATCGTGGCGGAAAGTCAGTCTTTGCGAGCCCTCGCTGCCGGAGTTGCACGAAGCTTAGAAGCACGGGAAGGGGGCGCGGCATAGCGAAGCATCCCTTGTGGAATCTACCTTGATCTCTTTTTAAATGCAGACTCCGCAAGGGACGCTTCGCAGTGCCATGACCATCTTGAGTTTGTCGTTGCGAGCCCCCGCTGGGAGCATAAAGCGAAAGCAGAAACAACAGCAAGGGGGCGCGGCAATCTGCCTTTAAGCAATTTCTGTCCAAATCCAATCATGCTGTATCAGTACCAGTCTTCAGCGAGGTCTTTCATTTCCGGATTGATTGACTTAATGAGCTTGTCCTTATACGCCCTGGACCTTGCTTTGATTTGCTTTTCCCGATTAATAGCGGACATAATATCACCACCGCATTCAAAGTAAACCAGTTTGTAAACTTTGAATTTACTGGTGAAGGTGCTTCCTGTCCCTTGCCTGTGCTGCGCGACTCTGCGTAAAAGATCGTTGGTTACGCCAGTGTAGAGCACTTTGTTATCAAAAGTGGACATGATATAAACACAATTAGATTCGTAACCCATGATGCTCAATTCTATCCGGGATTGGAAAGGCAGACTGCCAATTTGTCAGCTCAGCGATTGCCCTGACAGCTAACAGGCAGACTGCCACGACCCTTTGCCATAGATTTGGAAATTGCACTCCACCGGGTTAATGGCAAAGGGTCTCGCAGCGACTGCAAGGCTTGGTCTCTCAGTGACACCAAAGTGGGGTCTCGCAGCGAAGGCAAGGCTGGGTCTCGTAGTGACCGAACTTCTACCAAGGCGAGATTGTTACTGAAATACAGGCAGATTCCACAAGGGATGCTTCGCTATGCCACGCCATTTTGCTTACATAGACCAAAGTTGGAATATAGTTCCGCGGCAAAACGGCTCGCAAAGACGAACCGGTTTCTATAGTCTACAATTTTTTTTGCTCCTGGTTAGCCGACAATAGAAAGAGCCCGCTTTTAGGGCGGGCTCTATGTGTAAAACTACTGCTAAGGCTTACTTCAATATCAATGGCAAGTAGAGGGTATGGGCAGGTTTCACTACGATGGTTACCAACGCCTCATCGACAAAGGCAGATGCGGGTCCAATAGTTGGCGTGGCGATCATATAGTAAACAAAACTGTCGGTACCAAAGAAGCCAGCCTGAGGAACATAGGTGAAGGACCCATCTTCATTCAGGATTAAGCTGCCATGTAATGGACCAGTCTTAAGGTCGGCCCGAATTTGGTCAGTTGGGTCAGGATCGACGTCATTCTCTAGGACGCCAGGAGCTGTAACATTCAGGGTTGTGTCCTGATCCGTCTCATAGAAGTCGTCCACAGCAGCCGGACTATCGTTCACATTGCTAATGGTAATGGTGACCGTAGCTGGATCTGAATCGGCAAAGCCATCATTGGCTACATACGTAAATGTGTCTTCGCCATAGTAGTCCGGATCGGGGATGTAGACAAACGAACCATCGGACTCTAATTCCAACGTGCCATGCTCTACATCGTCGACTAAAGCAGCAGTTAGGAAATCTCCCTCAACATCGGTATCGTTCGATAATACTCCTGGGGCAGCCACGGTCAAAGTCGTTTCTTCAATAGCTTGATACATATCATTAACCGCTACAGGTGGAAGATTAATATCTACAACTGCGGTTGCCGCCTCTTCGACCGTGCCAAGCCGGTCAGTCATGTGCAGTGCCACGTTGGTCAAAGGACCCGTAACAGCATCCTCATCTACCACTACCTGGAAGGTGATTACCACGGGCGGAGCAGGCAGGAGCGCCCAGTCAAAGCAGATAGCGGAGCCGTCCGCGATGGTCAGGGCGGTGTCATTGTAGCTGACAAGCGTACCAACCGTGCCGTCCACGTTTTCCACACCGATGGTGCCGGAGGCTGCTGCGAACAAACCGGGGGTGATGTTGTCGTAAGCAAAAACAATCTCGTACGCGCCCGGATTATCATCCGGCTGCAGGAAGTACCCGACTTCCATATCCAGGGTCTTGGTCGTATCTGCTTTCAACTGCACATCATCATACTCAATTGTGGCAAACGATGCACCATCTCCAACCAACGAAACGCCGTAGTTGTTAGTTGCGTCGTATTGAACAATAAAGTCATCCCAGAAAAGACCCATGAAGTTATTCGGTTCTGTTGCATCTGGAATCGAGGTATTTGCCGCTGAAACAGCAGCTGCCCAGCCTGTTAAGCCATCTGCGGTAAAGTCCATACCGACGTAATCCACTCCATAAAAATTGAAGGGGGCGTATGTGCTGAAGGTGCCGTACCAGAACGAGTCGCCAGAGATGCTGGCATTGGCAGAGAAACCATAGGAGGTCGTCTTCCAGTCCAGGTAATCATCGGTCGGGTCGCCGTCCACCATAATCGCAAGCGTACAGTTGGGGTCCTCAGCGCTGGTGGCTGCCACATAATCGCGGTAGCTGGCTGCCACGGGTCCGCTCCAGGTGATTGCGTTGGTGCCTGCGTCGTAAACGGCGCCGCCAGTGACGGAGCCGGGTACATAGGTCACGCCCGCAGGGAGAACGTCGTTAATTTCGTACGCAATCGGGTCGGTGGTGTAGTTGGTGATCTCAATCGTGTAGGTGATGGTATCGCCGGGCCCGGCGCTGGCCACATCCGCGGTCTTAACCACGTCATCTGCGCCGCGCACAACATCCATCTGCGTGAGGCCAATTTCAGTCTCGTATTCCGCGTCGGCATACACATCGATCCTGCCGTACAGGCGGTCGCCTGCTTCGGTGTCAATGTCGTGCCAGAGGATATCCAGCGTGAACGGCACGCCGGGACCGTTGGTTTCAGGACCCACAACGGTCATGGTCTCAGGAACAGCCGGCGCATATGGCACATTGCCGATGGTGAGGGTGATGGCATCCGTCGCGGCGCCGGAACCCTGCCAGTTTTGCACCAAAATCCATACATCATCGAAACCAACAGGGAAACCCCACTCGGTCAGGTACTCGAAAGCAGTTCCTGTCGCGCTGTTGTCATATTCCTCAGATGCCTGAGGTAAACCATCGCCATTGACGTCAAAGCCCCAGAAGAGGTCCACATCAGGCGCGGTGGAGGCGGTGATTTCCGCCACAAGGCGGGCAGCACCCAGCTCCATCGGAACGACGGTGTACCAGACCTGGGAGAGGTTGTCGTAGGGCAAACTGTTGGTCGGGTCCTGAGCCAATTGAATTTCGTTCAGTTCGCCCTTGGCCCAGCCGTATTTGTCCACGGTCAGGTCGGTGATTTCGACAGCGACCAAATCCTCGAGAGTGTCGCCGCCGGCATCGCGGTGGGTTTCAAACTTGGCCAGAGCGGGCAGGTTGCCAGCTGCGGGCAGAACTGCGGCGGGGATGGCCACATCAGAGATGGGTGCGCCGGCTTGTAGAGTGGCGACAAGAATGTCATCCACCCACCAGTCGTCAGCACAATCACCCGTGTACTTAAAGGCAACGTAAATGCTTTGGCCGGCGTAGGCGGAAAGATCGACGCTGATGGGTGTCGTTGACCAGGCATCTTCGGGCGGATCAGCTGGTTGAGCGAGTTCGACAAAAGCTCCGGCAGTCGGGTCTCCGGAACCAGTCGAGACCATGATGCCGTGATAGACCAAGTCGACAACATAGTAGCCACGCTGTTTGAAACTCAAGAAGGTAATTCCGTCCGCAGGTATGGCGATCTGGGGGGACACCAACCAACCCTCCTGGTTCTGGGT
This sequence comes from Anaerolineaceae bacterium UBA6073, assembly GCA_002436085.1. GTDB lineage: Bacteria > Chloroflexota > Anaerolineae > Anaerolineales > Anaerolineaceae > Mesolinea. Next base: position 118,632 of record DIXT01000030.1, on the reverse strand, counting down.
GCAGTCATATTGATGTTTTGCCGATGCAGGCGCGCTGCTGGACTGATCCGTAGCTCTGGCCCAATTGGACGGGCTTGGATCACCAGTGTCAATGTCATAGATTGCCCAACCAGTTGGTGGGAAGGTTGCCTCCGTGAAATCCTGAGAAAGGGCGACAACCGGATCCCCAGCAGCAAAGGTGCTGTCGGTCAGGAATTCAATGTTCGCAAAAATCCACTCGCCGGGTTCGTAAGCCGAAATATCCGCGGTGATGGTAATTTCCTGCGACGCGCCGGGGTTAATCGTAAAGCTGGCTGGGGCAACGGTGATCCAGTCTGGAGCAAACACTGTATACGCTGCGGGCAGGTCAGCAACACTGGTAAAGGTGCGCGTCCAACTGCACTCACCCACGCAAGCGCTGTTGTACACGCTGGCAGTGTTGAGGGTGCGGACGTCTCCCCCCAGGTCCGGGTCGGCAGCTTCGTAGTTATCAATAGACTCATCCATCACCAGACCGGTCAGACCAGCCATTTCGAGCTGGATGCGGCCGGCGCCAATGTCAAAGGGATCGGCGGCGGTGGTTTTGTCTTCCTTGAGCAGCATATCGTAAGCTGTCAGCATCAGCGCGGACTTGATTTCCGCGGGGGTCCAATCCGGGTGCAGCGCGGTCAGCAGCGCGGCAGCGCCAGCATCGTGCGGGCTGGACATTGAAGTACCCTGATACAAGTCGAGTTCATACTCGGGGCTGGGCGCAATCGTCCCATCCGCAACGGCGGCCAGGATTTCCAGGCCGGGGGCGGCGATGTCAGGTTTCAGCACGTCAAAGGTCGTGTTTGGACCGCGGGAGCTGAAGTCCGCCATAATATCAGCATAATCATCTGAATGCAGGGCGCCGAAAGCGGAAATGCTGACATTCTCATCCGCCGTGCTGGCAACCCAGGCGGCGAGCGCGTCGCCAACGGTTCCGGGGATATCCAGCATCACGCCGGGGATGGTCGTGCCGGAGACGCCCGGTGCGACGGGAGCCCGGTCGTCGGTGAAGAGCAAAACGCCAGCAGCACCCGCGGCTTCGGCATTTAGGATCTTTTCACTAAAGGTACACGTGCCGCGCTTAATCAGGGCAATGCTGTCTTTGAAGAATTCTGCCGGGAAGGCAACGCAGCCCAGGTCATTACCAGAATTTTCACCAGCATAGATTACATCGCTGTTTATAACATCCGTGGTGAAGGGGTTTTCACCGGCAAGCGTGAGGATGTTTTCATACAGTGGATTGGAGAAGTCCACCTCGCTGGTGAACTTGCGGTTATGGGAGGTGGCAGCGGTGCTGAGCAGCCAGGGGGAGCGATGCGCAACGGTTGCAGCACCCGGGCCGCTGTTGCCAGCGGAAGTGGAGACGGTAACGCCCGCGGCAGTGGCATCCAGGAATGCCAGTTCCACGCCGTCGCTGTACGGATATTCACCGCCGGAGATGGAGTAGTTAATCACATCCACGCCGTCCAGAATAGCCTGCTGGACAGCGGCAACGGAATCCTCACCCGCGCACTGGCCGCCCGAAGGGGTCGGGTAGCACACATCGTAGGCGATAATTTGGGCGTGCGGGGCGACGCCGGAGATGGTGACCTCGGTGCCGTAGAAATCCACATCCACAAAATTACCGGCCACCGTGCTGGCGGTATGGGAGCCGTGGCCTTCCGCATCTTCCGGGGTCACAAAATCGGAGGGAGCGTCGTAGGTATAGCTCCAGGCGCCGACTACTTTGTCGTTACAGGCATCGGCATAATCAGGATCGCCAGCAGGGGCGCAGACGCCCAGATAATCGCCGGTCCATGAGTAGACAAAGCCGTCGTCAGGTGTGTCGCTAAAGGAAGGATGGTCAAAGTTGATGCCGCCATCCAGGATACCAACCAGCACGCCTTCGCCCTTGGTGCCCACGGCAGCGGGAACAGCGGTGCCGTCCCAAATATCGCCTGCGCCAATCCATTCGGGACCAGCGTCGGTGGTATAGGTGTAGTCCTGGTCTTTGAGGACCTTGCGGATGCCGGGCAGGCTTTGCAGCTCTTCGGCTTCCTGCGCGCTCAGTTCAACAGAGACGCCGTTCAAAATCACGTCATAGATGTAACGGACTTGAATGGAACGCCCGAGCAGGCTTTCCGCCTTGGTCAGCATTGTCTGGCGGTTGACTGCCAGGCTGTCCAGGTAGTTCTGGCCTTCGATGCTGTTGATGCCCGCGCTGCCCTTGGCTCTGGAAAGCGAAGCGCCTTCGAAGAGCACAATGTAGCGCGAGACTTCGGTTTTGTCGACGACATCGCCCGCGTCGACAGCTGAATATTTATCAACCGGGGTATGACCGGTGGGGACCAGATCGCTGCGCCCGGGCAGGCCGCCCTGGGCTTCGACGGTATTAAGCCTTAGGCCGCTGACCGGGGAGGCGATCATCGCCAGAACTATGATTAATGCTAGGATTCGGATAGTTTTCGATCTCATGAGTTCACTCCATTGGTTTAAGTTTGGATTTGTGACGGAGACGAGATTTTCTCAGACCAGACAAACATATTGGTTAACAACCTGTGGGCTGAGGGTTTGGAAGCGATTTGTTTTGCGGCAAATATTGCTCCTCCTTTTGTAATAAGTACCTGCGTTTTGCGAAAGCGTTTAATGTACAAAGAAACACACAGATTACTCTATGCGAGTTCTAATAGTATACCACCTGAACAAAAAAACAAGCTGCCGGTTGACAAAAATAACCTTGGGGGCTTCCCAGGCTTTGATTATAGCTCGCTTTCCTTAATAAGAGTTGTTGGAATGCGATATTTCGATACCTCTGACGCATAAAAAGCGCGGCACGAGCAGCGCGCGCGGGTTGCGCATCCCGTAGCTGTTCGAGACGTTATACGCGCATTGTTCGCGCGAAAGCCATGCCAGACGCTCCCCGAACAAATCCGCGAAGCTCTGCGTGATGCGCACGTTATAGGGCACCGCCACGCTGCCGTCCTTGCGCAGCAGCAGCGCGCCAAAGCGCGAACTGCCCGTGAGGATGCCGGCGGTCGGGTTGACGATGTTCATGTAATGCAGGTAGGGGATGTAGAGGATGTCTTCCTCGCGCGGCAGGGCTGCCAGTTCTTCCAGGCTGCCAAGCGCTTTTTCGCCGCCGGAAAGCACCAGGTTGTTGTGATAGACGCTGTGGCCGGTAGGTTCCGCGCCAAACTCGTCCGCGTCGTCCTGGTTCCAGAAGAAGGCCTTCAACACGCCCGCTTCAAAGAGCGGGAAGCGTTCGCGGAGTTTGCCCATCAGGTCGCGCGAGACCGGGTAGGTTGGCAGGCAGCGCGGGTCATCCGTCAGCGTGAACAGGGGAGAGAACACCTGTTTGCCCAATTGCGCTTCGCTCAGGAAAGAGTAGCCGCGCTTCATCATCCCGCCGTTGGGTCCAAACCAGTTAAGCATATCCAGGATATCCCCCACAGCCGCCGAGCCAAATACAACAGTGTACTTACCCAGCGGCAGTTGGACGGCGGGCTGTTCGCTGTACTGGCGCACCAGGAAAGCCAGTTCACCGCGCAGGCGCTCCGCGTCCAGGTCAGTCTTCGCCTGGGCGGACTGCAGCGCGTTCACTTCCCACTTAAGCGTCTGGTGCGAAAGCACCGCGGTAATGGAAGCATCGGTGCAGGCAAAATACTGCGTGTGTTCGCTTTCGGTGCTGATTTGGGCGGTAGTGGTAATCCCATTTGAAAAGACACCCGAAAGTTTGAGCTCCTCGGTTTCCAGGCCGCGGGCGAGCGTGTTAAAAAACTCCAGGCGTTCAGCGTTGGTGATGCACGCCAGGAACGGGTCGTAAGCTTGCATATCTATCACGCTCTCAGTATAGACGGGAATGCTGGGGGTGTACGAAAGCGGCTCGGCAAAGCCTGCCATCTCGGCGGCCACGTCAATCCCGCGCTTCAGCGGCTCAATTTGGCCGGGATCAGCTAAGAGCATGGTATCAGCGCGTCTGTTTCCGTCAAACACGCTTATCTGCAGCCGGACGAGATGTTCGTTCGTGTTCAGCGAGATGGCAGAATTCGCGAAACGCATCAGGTAGCTTTCTTCCTCGTGGTAAAAAATGGCTGCCTGGATACCTTTCTCCAGGGCATACGCGCGCAGTTCCTGCAGTAAAGCGATGACATTGTGCTGCATGGTTATTCTCCTACCGTCACATGATCAAAGCGGCAGACCGGCACGCCGTGCCCCAGCTGCATAATCTGGTTGGGCTGCCCTTTGCCGCAGTTATCCACGTACATCACTTCCCAGGTGCGTTCATCCCCAACCGCGGAAAGCGAATTATAGAACTTGAGCGTGTCGCCTTTGTAGGTGGTGTTTTTCAGCACGCCCTTGATCTCCCCATCCTCCACCAGCCAGCCAATATCGGTGGCAAAGTGGAACTGCTCACGGTTGGAGCCGATCGACCAGCTTTTTTCGCCGTCCAGGATGACGCCGCGTTCCGTGCCGCGCACGATGTCGTTCAGGTCGCCGTCCGTCCCGGGATCCACATTAATATTGGTCATGCGCTCTATCGGGACGCGGTAGAAGGCGGTGGCGCGGTTAGCGCCGCTGCTGCCGCTGAAGATTTGGCGGTGAGCTCTGGCATTGGCTTCTTCCACCATTTGCCTGCCGCTGATCGCGCCAACCAGAATGCCTTTGTCAATCAGCAGGTTGTTTTGCGCCGGCACGCCGTCGTCGTCAAAGCCAAAACTGCCGGGGGAATTTTCCAGGGTGGCATCCGCGCGGACGGTCAGCTTTTCGGAACCATAGCGCAGGCTGCCAAAATCTTCCAGGCGCACAAAAGAACCGCCAGCGAAAGCCAGCTCATAGCCGAGAATACGGTCAAGCTCCAAAGGGTGCCCGATGGTTTCGTGGGTTTGCAGGAACATGATGCCGGGCAGGAGGATCACGGAGCGTTCGTCCTTCGGGCAGTTTTCGGCTACCAGCAGCTGGTTCAGCTCGCGCACCAGCCGTTCCGCGGTAGCGGAGAAATATTCAGGGTCCAGCGATTCCCAGCCGCGGGTGTTCCCCAGGCGGGCAGATTTGTACTTGCGCGCCTGGACTTCGCCATCTTTGTCGACCCCCATCACCTGGAAGGATGGGAACACGTCGATAATGGTTTTCTCGATTTCGCTGCCTTCCGAGTCCAGGAACACAATCTGGCGTTTGACAAAGTCCAGAGCCGCAACGCGCTGCGCGACCCCGGGCTGGTTCAGTTTGGCATCCATCATCCGCAGGAATTCCAGTTTATCCGTCAGCGGAACCGTGAAGGGATCAATCAGGTTCGGGCTGGAAAAAGATGCCCGGACAGCGTCCTTCTCCGCCAGGCGCACCGGGAAGTCCACCCGTTCAGCTGCCGTACGGGCGTTGTCCAGCGCTTTCCCAAAAATCGCAGCGGTATCTTCCAGGCTGGACGCGGCGGAAAAGCCCCACGCGCCGTGATACAGCACGCGCACCCCCACCCCGCTCTGGGAAGAGGCGGAAAGGTCCTTGAGGTTGCCATTCCACATCATCAGGCTGTTGCTTTCCTCTGTGGGGTACCAGCGCGCGTCCACATAGGTGGCTCCTTGCGCCATGAGGCTATCAATATTCTTTTTAAGTTCCTGCTTCACAGTCATTCTCCTTCATTGGTCACGAGGTGTTCTTCGCCCCGGCGATACATCTGATGATTATACCGGAGAAAGCCGCTTGTGGACCCAAACGCGCAATTTAATGCGCAAGCTCGCCGGGATTGCTTTCAGACTAAGATGGAGCTTGAGCCCTCCCGACTGCTGTTTTTCTGCATCGTCAACTGACTGACAAGAAACAGCCGCCAATCCTGGGGATTGACGGCTTGGGTTTAGTACGACGAAAAGCGGTTTTTGTTGTAGACCCTGCGCGGACTCTTCTGCGGAAGCCCCGCGGATTTCGGGTTCTCACTGGCTGGTTTTCTCCGCGCGCTGGGGCTCACATCATTCAGGCGCGAGACCTTGACGCTGTCCGGTTTTCTGTTCGTTTGCTTGACGACCTTCAACGCCGGGCTATTGATATTGAAACTCGTCTCAAACCCGTCCATTTTGCGCACTTCCAGCTTCTGCCCCATCAGGCGTTCAATCGTGCGCAGCATACCCAGGTCTTCCTGGGAGACAAGCGAGAGCGCGGTTCCCAGGCGCTCCATGCGCCCTGTCCGGCCGGTGCGGTGGGTGTAGGCTTCCGGGGTATCCGGAAGGTCATAGTTAATCACATGCGAGACGCGCGAGACGTCAATCCCGCGGGCGGCAATATCGGTGGCGACCAGAACTTGCACCTTGCCGAACCGGAAAGCGCGCATGGCTGTGTCGCGCTGGGATTGCGAAAGGTTGCCCTGCAGCGACGTAGCGGAGACCCCGGCTTGCTGCAGCTCAAACGCCAGCTTTTTGGCACGGTGTTTTGTGCGGATAAAAACCAGCACGCTGCCATCGCCAGCCTCTTTGAGCAGGTTCAGGAGCATTTCCTCTTTGCGGGCAGGTTCAGCCAGGTAAACCGCGTGCGTAATCGTATTCAAGGGCTCGCTGATGCTGATTTCGATGGTCACCGGGTTATGTAGAATCTGGTTGGCCAGCTTGCGAATTTCTTCCGGCATCGTTGCTGAGAAAAGCAGGGTCTGGCGGTTTTGGGGGAGCATTGCGATGATGCGGCGGATGGAAGGTAAAAAGCCCATATCAAACATTTGATCCGCTTCATCCAGAACCAGAATCTGGATGCGGCTCAGGTCGAGCGCGCCCTGGTTTTTCAAGTCCAGAAGACGGCCCGGGCAAGCGACCACGATATCCACGCCTTCTTTCAGGGCGTCTTTCTGCGGTTTTTGCCCGACCCCGCCGTAGATGGTGATACTGCGCAGGCCTGTCTGGCGGCCAAGCAGTTTGATGAAGGTATGCGTCTGTTCGGCCAGTTCGCGCGTGGGCGCAAGAATCAAAGCCCGCAGTTTGCCGCGCGGACCGCGCATGAGCTGCTGCAGGATCGGGAGCACAAAGGCAGCCGTCTTTCCTGTTCCGGTCTGAGCAAGGCCCAGGACGTCCTTACCTGCCATAATGACCGGAATGGTTTTTTCCTGAATTGGGGTTGGGTCGGCATAATCAGCCGCTGAAATGCCCGCTTTAATTTGCGGGTGAAAAGCAAAATTATCAAAATCCACGAAATATTCCTTTACGCGAAGCAAGCTTCGCAATGGTACGGCGCCTTACGCGTTTCGATCAAACGCGCCCACTCCCTCGCCCTGCTGCGCAGTTATCCCATTTAATAATCAGGAGCGGTCAATTGACATTAGAAAACCAGGCTTCACCTGGTCCGTTGAAAGCTATTATTCAGTTCAACTAACACAAAGTTTTACAATGGTAGGAATATACCACAGTATGGCACTTGCCGCAAGTTCGCGCCTAATCGGCGCGTCCACCCTTCCCAGAAAGCCGGGCAGCTGCATGAGGTTTTCTGGAAAATCGCCGGCCGACGATCCGAGAAAAATAGACAATTGGATAGGCATGCTATTGATATCGCTTGCAGAATAATACAACATAGTAGAGGCACAGTTATTTACTCCTGTTTGGATCGGGCAAGCGATGACGCATTGATTATTCCTTCCTTATCAGGTGGAAAAGGCAATGCTACCCGCCCTTCTTGCTCAGCCTGCGAAAAATTACACAACCTCAACAGGCTGATCTGAATCGCCAGATATTCCTGCAAATTTTGGATCATCTGAAACACTTAGGAGCCCGTCAGCCAAAATAAGCCATTCTCCTGATATTCATCCACAATTATTTTGATACATGGGAATGGCTGAGGTGCGTATTGGATCTTGTCCAAGATTAGCGGAGGTGTAAAACGTTGAAAAAAATCAAGTGGAGAAATCGCCGATTCTCTGATTGCCGGGTTGTCCAGGGACACATGCTTTCTATTAGACTGTGCCAGATGCTGCAATACCGCGCTCTGTCCTGTCTTTCTGGGTCCGGCTAAAAACAGAACCGGGAATATTGCTGAACTTCTGGAGATGTTTCTTCAATCTGACGTCTTATGTACATGGTCTATTCCTGCTAGTCAGGCACAATATTTCTGATTAGCAAGAATTAAACAAGTTAACCCAATTACTACATCGGGGTAAATTCCAATTTTCAACGCTATCCCTCTTTGGGAAGACCAGCCTTCAGAGGCTGTGGACAGTCACAATCTTTCTTCTTTGGCAGCATTTTCGCCGCGGCGCAAGTGTCCGCGTAACCGCAGCCAACACACGTACTATGTCCGGATCTGGCTCTTTGAACCATACGATAAATGACCCATGCTACTATTCCTGCAAGGATTATGCTGATAATTATCGTTGCCAGCATCTTATCCTCGCGCTCCAGCCTTCGCCCGTTTCAAAGCATTGCTATTTTTTGGTTCGGGTCTGAAAATCAGCCACAGCAGCAGCCCAGCCAGCGTCAGTGCCGCGCCCGTCCACGGGGAAAACGCAGATCCCTGCAACCAGCTCCCAATCTGGTAAACCAGCAAGGCGGTTACGTAGCCCAGCGCGGTCAAATATCCGATCGCAAACCAGGTCCACCTGGCGTTATTCATTTCGCGTCGGATAGAACCGATTGCTGCCAAGCAAGGCGCAGAAAGCAGCACAAAGATCAGAAACGATGCTGACGAAAGCGGTGTAAAAGCCACCCTCAGGCTGGTCCAGATCTCTTGCCCGGCTTCAGCGACTTCCCCAAAACCGTAAAAGATTCCCAAGCTGCTTACCACTGTTTCTTTCGCCAACAACCCGGTGATCGCCGCCACCACCGGTCGCCATTCCCCCCAACCCAGAGGCTTGAAAAGCCAGGCGATTGTGCCGCCGATTCCCGCCAGGATGCTGTAATCTATCTGACTATTTTCCAGCATTTGGAAGCGCCCATCCACCCAGCCAAAATATGTGGTGAACCAAATCACGATTGTTGCCAGGAGGATAAGTGTGGCAGCCTTCTTTACAAACGAAGAAACCCTCTCCCATGTGGTGGTAAAAACACTTCTGAGCGAAGGCCAACGGTAAGCCGGTAATTCCATAACGAAAGGCGCGGGCTCGCCCTGGAACAACGGAGTTTTCTTCAGAATAATTCCCGAAATAACGACAGCCGCGATCCCTAAGAAGTAGGCTCCAAAAGCCACCCAACCCTTCCCACCAAAAAACGCCCCGGCAATCATGGCAATTACCGGCAGTTTCGCGCCGCATGGAATAAAAGAAGTCGTGATGATGGTCATTCTCCTGTCCTGTTCATTCTCAATCGTCCGCGCTGCCATGATGGCCGGCACGCTGCAGCCGCTTCCAATCAACATCGGAATAAAGCTCTTGCCCGAAAGCCCGAACTTGCGGAACATGCGGTCCATGATGAACGTCACCCGGGACATATATCCGCTGAATTCCAGCACAGCTAAAAACAGGAACAAAACCACCATCTGCGGCAAAAAACTCAAAACCGACCCGACACCGGCAAAGATCCCGTCCACCAGCAGCCCCTGCAGCCAGCCTGCCACCCCCCAGTCCGAGAGCCATGTGCTTACTGCAGGCAGGAGGATCTCCCCGAATAGGGTGTCATTCGTCCAGTCCGTCAGAGTTGCGCCAATGGTGCTAATCGAGACGTAATAAACAACAAACATCAACGCGGCAAAAATTGGCAGTGCCAACCAACGGTTGGTTACTACCTGATCTATCCGATCCGAAGGCGAAAGTTCACCCGCCTTTTTGCGCACAGCAACCTTCGCGAGCACCTCTTCTATGAAGTCGTAGCGCTCTGCGGCAATGATACTGTCCGAATCATCACCATATTCCAGTTCACACGCGCGGATGTCCTGCTCAATATGCGCCTTTAGTGCTGCAGACAGGCCCAATTCGTCTTCTACCAGTTCGTTGCGCTCGAAAAGTTTGACTGCATACCAGCGCTGTTTGTACTCTGGCTGCTCATGCAAAGCAACTTCTTCGATATGTCCGAGGATGTGCTCCACCCCGCCGCTAAAGCGGTGTACTGGTAAAAAATGCCCTTTCTCCTGCGCGGTACACATAGCCAGCATGGCAAGTTCATCAATCTGGGTCTCGCGCAATGCAGATATCTCCACCACAGGAATACCAAAAGCTTTACCAAGTGCCGCGGAATCAATCTTCAGACCACTTTTTTCAACCTCATCGATCATGTTGACCGCCAGCACCATCGGTATTCCCAACTCCGCTAACTGTGTGGTTAGGTAAAGATTGCGCTCCAGGTTCGTGCCATCTACAATATTGATAATGGCGTCAGGATTGGACTCTAACAGATAATCCCTTGCCAGCTGCTCTTCCAGCGAAGTGGTTGATAACGAATAAATCCCTGGCAGGTCCACCAACACCACCTGAGAGTTGCTTATCAGCCTTCCTTCCTTTTTCTCAACCGTCACCCCCGGCCAGTTACCAACATATTGGTTCAAACCCGTAAGGGCGTTGAATAACGTTGTCTTCCCGGAATTTGGATTTCCTGCAACTGCGATTGTGATAGGCATAGATGGTTTTAATGGAATAGAAAATGTTCAGCAAACTTCGATGATATCTGCATCATCCTTGCGCAGGCTCAGTTCGTACCCACGCAAATTGACCTCAATCGGATCCCCCAGCGGCGCCACTTTACGCACAAAGATCTCCACATTTTTTGTGACGCCCATGTCCATAACCCGCCGGCGAATATTTCCGTGTCCATGGACTTTCACCACGCATGCGGTTTCACCGATCCGAACATCTCTTAAAGTTTTCAAAGTTTATTCCTCTTGAGTTTCTTGAATAACACACCAGCAGGGCTCTGACATCTTCCGTACAAATTTATTCTGCCAGAAAACCTCAGCTTGTGTTAGGATTACCTAACAGATATATATGTTAGTCCTACCTAACGTTTCTGTCAAGATTTTGGTGTTAAAATCGAAAAGTGTGGTTTTTGTTGGAAGGAAATTAAGCATATGAATCTACAGGAATCTGCCGAGATGTACCTCGAGACCATTCTCATCCTCGAGAAAAAATCCAGCACTGTTCGCGCAATTGATATCGCCCACGCCATGCGCTTTTCCCGCCCGACGGTCAGCCAACAAATCAGTCGCCTGGCAGCGAATGGTTACCTGGAACTGGATGATCGCAAACATATCTCCCTTACTCCCAAGGGTCGTCAAATCGCCGAGGAAATATATAAGCGCCACAACAGCCTGGCGGAAATCTTTATCTGGATAGGCGTAAGCGAGGAAACTGCATTTGCGGATGCCTGCCGCATTGAACACTACATCAGCGCTGAAACTTTTACGTGCTTGCGACAACATTTTGAGGGCTTTCGACAAATAAAAGCGAACGAAAAAGATCCCGACTGAGCCCCTGCCCCAGCTGCTTGCTTTTTGAGCTGCTTTATCCCGTAATTTTATTTTGATAGTATACAGGTCTATACGCAAACCGCTGGTTGACCAGGAATAATAACGCCTATACCAGCGCAAAAAACCGGTTTCCGTGCGGCGCCTGCTAAATGGGTTAAATGCGGCATTACCATTCTCCTGTTTATTGCGTGCCCCTTTACACGGAAAAGGTAAAATACATATACTTCTTCAAGCGTTTGGATCCGTATGCCTTGGTAAGAAAGCGCGCAATGCAGCGTCATCTGCTGGGGTCCAAATGGTGGCTATGCGCACCCCACAGGCCTGCCAGGAATACAATCGCCTGTTCCACCTTGGAAAGAAAGTGGTCCTCCTGGCGCATGGGACCTGCTAAACGCAATGGGTCCGGCGGAAACTGGTCAGTATCTTAAGGCACATCAAAGCAGAGAGACTGGAATCTGCCAGTACTTTTCATTAATGGGCAGGAGGTCCGGTGAGAGACTCAATACCCCTCCAAAGCCAATCTCAACGGCCAGTTTTTCCACAGCAGGGAAGTTTTTCAATGCATGACTGGGATTAGCGCTTTTTTTGATCTCAAACGGTAGAAGCTGCTGATTTCTTAAAATAATCAAGTCCACTTCTTTCTGCATTCTATCCCTGTAGTAGTAAACATTGGGGAGTTTTCCGTTGAACCACCAACTTTTCATAATCTCAGACACAACCCAAGTCTCAAACACGGCACCGCCGTAGCTTCCATTCAACATTGCTTCAGCTGATTGCCAACCAGTAAGATAGCCAGCCAGACCTGTATCCATAAAGTAGATTTTAGGACGCTTTATTAATCGGTCGCTCAGGTTCCCTGAATAGGCAGGTAGCTCAAAAACAAGGCCGGTTATTTCCAGAATATCCAACCAACGGCGGCATGTCTTTGCATCAACTCCAATCTCTCGGGCAAGAGCTGCCAAATTAAGTTCCTGGGCGGTTCTGGCTGCGATAAGCTTGATAAAGCGCACGAATTGACCTTCATCCGAAATTGTCGTAATCAAGCGAACATCACGTTCAAGGTATGTTTGGACATAGGAGGCGTAATAATTCTCAACATCCATTGCAGGCTGTGTAATCACCCTGGGCATAGAACCCCGCCAAATGGATTGATAAATTTGCTCAGCAGATTTCGGACTCTGTCTTGAAGCAAGTGCAATTAAATCTTTTTGTTCAGGGGGAAAAGCCAGCGCAGTGCGTCCCTCTTTTTCTGCTTGAGAAAATCCGTACATTTTTAACAAACTAACTCGCCCCGCAAGGGATTCCTGCACATATTTCATCATCTCGAAAACCTGAGATCCTGTCAACCAGAATAAACCATTTTCCTGGCGTTCATCTACAATCATCTTGATGTATGGAAACAGTTGAGGGGCATACTGAATCTCATCAAGAATCAGAGGGGGTGGAAAACGTTGAAAGAACAAATCCGGCGCGGATCTGGCGGCTTCTCTTATTGCAGGATTATCCAGAGTGACGTAAGTTCTTCCAGGCTGCTTCAGATGCCGCAGCACCGTACTTTTTCCAGTCTGCCTTGGTCCCGTCAAAAGAACAACCGGAAACGTTGCTGAACTATTAAGAATTGTTTCTTCAATCTGGCGTTTTATGTACATTTCTAACTCCTGCTAATCAGGCATATAATTCCTGATTAGCAGGTACAGTATACCCGATTAGTAAGGTAAATACAAGCTGTCAAGCTCCGCCGGGAGTACAACCGTCTGTTTCTCCTCGGAAGAAGGTGGTCCTTTTAGCGCACGGGGCCTGCTGAATAAGAGGAATTTGGCAGGAGCCTTCTGCCGCTGCTTGTGGATATCTTTTCACGAAACGGGTAAAATGTTTATATTTCTAGAAGCTCCCACGACTGCGCGCCGGGAACAAAGCGCGCCGATTTTCGTCCTGAACATAACTTTATGTAAAAGACAGGGTGCTATGTCTGAATCCACAATCGAAAAGAACAAAACCGCTGCGCCTGATATGCACTGGCGCTGGCTGCCCGGTATGCTGCTAAAACCGCGCAAAACCATCCAGGCAGTTCTGGCGGAGAAAAAAGCGGTCTGGCTGACGCCCTTGCTGGTACTTTCCGCGCTGATCATTCTGGCTGTGCTCGTTGCTGCGCCAATACAGCGCCAAATTGTCCAGTCGGGTTCGAATATACCGGAGAACTTCCAGTACTGGACCAGCGACGAGCAGAACGCTTTCTTGCAAGCACAAGCCTCGCAAACATCGCCCTTGTTTTTGTATGTTTTCCCTGTCCTGCGCCGGGTGAGCGGGTATTGGTTGATATGGCTGCTGACAAGCAGCCTGCTGCACCTGGCCATTACGCTGCGGGGCAGCCGCTCCAGCCACATAGGCGCCAGCAATCTGGTAGCCTGGTCCATGACACCTTTTATTCTGCGCGTTCTGGTGGAAATCTTTGTAGTCCTGTTCGCGCGGAGGCTGGTTGAGAACCCGGGGCTCTCCTCGCTGCTCCCATCAGATGCTGTCGGATTCAAAGCCTACCTGCGCAGCGTGCTTTCGTCTGTGGACCTGTATTACATCTGGCATATTATTCTGCTTCTGCTTGGCGTGCGGACGCTTTCAGGTTTGTCCAAGAGCAAGGCGCTCAGCTCCGCGCTGGCAGCCGTATTCATCATGCTGCTGCTGCTGGGGATTCCCGGGTTCATCGGGACTTTACTGAGCGGCATTTCCACAACGAGCAGCTTCTATTTCTTCTAATGGCAACCGAAATGAATGATGGTTTCATCAGCACCGCTGATTTAAAAAAGCATTACCGCATGGGCGAGACGGACGTACGCGCCCTGGATGGCATTACCCTGCAGATACAAAAGGGTTCTTTCGCGGTGATTATGGGTCCGTCCGGTTCCGGCAAGAGCACCCTGCTGAACCTGATTGGCGGACTGGACTGGCCTACTTCGGGTTCCATTCGTGTGGACGGCGAGGAGATTGCTGCGCTGGATGAAAACGCCCTGGCGTCCTACCGCCGCAACAAACTTGGTTTTGTGTTCCAATCCTTCAATCTGGTTTCAAGCATGACCGCGGAAGAAAACGTCGGTTTTCCTCTGCGTTTCTCCGGCATCAAGGCTTCGGTCCGCAAGGAACGCGCCCGGGGAAAACTGGAAGAAGTCGGGTTAGCGGACCGCTTTGACCATAAACCGACCGAGCTTTCGGGCGGGCAGCAGCAGCGCGTGGCCATCGCGCGCGCTTTGATCAATAATCCCCTGCTCATCCTTGCCGACGAGCCGACTGGGAACCTGGATACCAGCAGCGGCGTCGCCGTTATGCACACCCTCGTGGACTTACAAAAAGCAGGCAAGACCATCCTGGTGGCGACCCACGACCCGCGCATGCTCAGCGTTGCTACAGACAAGATCTATCTGCTGGATGGCAAGCAGGTGAGTGAAGCACAGTATCACGAAACTATTGAAAAAATGACCTGGGAAGGTGGCGAATAACCATGAAAAAAACATTCTATCTATTTTCCGCAGCAGTACTCGTGCTGGCATTTTTGCTGGCAAGCGCGCCCGCGCAGCCGGCAACCGCGCAAGCCACGCAGCCGCTGCTTTACATTTATTCTTACTCTCCGGGGCCAAATACCGCGGTCTCGCCGTGGGCGCCTTTCGACTTTACCTTCGTAATCAGCAATAACAGCCCAGCCGCTGCCAAAAACGTGGTGATGACCTTCAGCAGCGAGGACTTCATCCCCTTGGACGGCGGTGTATTTACGCTGAATGATATCCAACTCGACGACAAACCAGGCACCACCCTGCGCTTTCGCGTGAGCGATTACAGCAGCTGGAAATATTCCGGCGTGATTAACGCCACCGCCACTTATACCGATGACGCCGGCACGAGCTACACCAGCTCCTTCGTCTTTTATATTGCCATTGCCCAGTCAGCCGTGGCCAGCCCGACCCAAACCCCTACCCCGGGCCCGGCCACAAAGCCGCAGCTGGTGATCTCCGGCTACAGTACAGACGTGGACCCGCTGCAGCCCGGCTCGTCCTTTAAGCTGAAGCTGAAAATTGCCAACGCCGGCGTGGCGGACGCCAGCAATGTTTCGTTGGTGTACGGCGGCGGCGTTTCGCTCGCGCCCAATGAACAGGGCACACCCCAGCCTGGCATCTCCGGTTCCACCGGCGACCTGACCAACTTCGCGCCTGTAGGCAGCTCCAACGTGGCGCTCCTGGGCGACCTGCCGGTAGGCGCCTCTGTGGAAACCGAGCAGCAGTTCGTGGTGAATGTCAGCACTGTGCCCGGCGCTTACCCGCTGAAGGTCTCGCTGGTCTACACCGCCCCGGGAGGAACCCGCGCGGTTGATGATCAACTGATCACCCTACTGGTCTACGCCCTCCCCCAACTGGAGATCAGCTTCTATCGCGATCCGGGCATGTTCTTTAACGGCATGATGACCGCGCTCCCAATCCAGATTACCAACCTTTCGCGCAAAACCACCGTGCTTGGCAATATGACTGTCAGCTCCGAGAATGCTGACCTGCAAAACAATACCGGGCTGGTGGGCACGCTTGATCCCGGCGGTTACTTTACCTGGGACGTGATGTATACACCTTTTGGCGAGGGACCGACCAAGATTAATATAACCATCAACTACACGGACGACTTTAATCAGCTGCGTGTATATGAATCCGCGCTCGATATCGAGGTACAGCCCCCCATGGAAATCCCTGAAGAACCAATTCCCGGCGAAGGCGAGATGCCTGTAGAACCTGAGCAGCCGGTCGGTTTCTGGGCAAAGATCTGGAACGCGATCAAAGGCTTTTTGGGCATCGGCACAGGCAGCAGCACCGAACAACCCATTGAAATGCCGGTGGAAGAGGGCTTCAAGAACGTCCCTTGATTGATTGGAAAACGTAACAAGGATTTCTTATGCGATTTAGCGATCTCGTCGACCTGATTGTCGCCAACCTTGCCCGCCGGAAGGGTCGGGTTTTACTTACCGCTATCGGGGTAGTGATTGGCACCGCGGCGGTGGTCACGCTCGTCTCGCTTGGCGCAGGCCTGCAAAAGAACGCCACCGAATCCCTGTGGGGGATCAGCGACCTATCCAACATCACCGTCTACCCGGGTTATCCGATGGAGATAAAGGGCGGTGGCGGAGGAGGCGGCGGAGGCGGTAATGGGATTGACCAGCAGGATCTTGTCTTAATTACACCTACGGTCATTGAGCAAATCAAGGCGCTCCCGGGCGTCAAACGCGTCATCATACAGGATTACATCAGCGTCGGTTCAGAAATCACTTTTGACAAACTGACCTCCTGGGGAAATTTCCAGGGAGTGGATGTGGCGGACTTGACTGACATGAACCTGGAAGCTTCCCAGGGTACCACCGAACTTGGCAGGGGCAAGCTGGTTATCGGCGCCTATATCAATCGCAACTTTTACGACCCCAACCCCAGACCCAACGCGGAGCCAATCGAGCCGCCGGACCTGATGGGCAAGGTGCTGAAAGTAACCCTGATCAAATGGAATCAGGACGGGACCGAAACCCGCCGTTCCTACAACATGGAAGTGGTCGGCGTGCTGAAGGAAAGCAAGGGTGAGTCGGACTACAACATGTACATGACTCTGGATGAGCTTACCCGCTGGAATGAATGGGGCATGGGCAGGAAAATCAACCGTGAAAAGGAAGGCTACAACCAGGTCCTGGTCAAAGCGGAAAGCCCCAAAGAAGTCGTAGCGATCAGCGAACAAATCATCAACATGGGTTTGCAGGCGTACACGCCTCAATCCATGGTGCAGGGGATTAACTCATTTTTCACCATCATGCAGATTATCTTTGGCGGCGTCGGCGCGATTGCGCTGCTCGTGGCTGCCATTGGGATCGCGAATACGATGACCATGTCTATTTTGGAGCGCACGCGTGAAATTGGCATTATGAAAGCCATCGGCGCAACCAACAATAACATCCTGACCATCTTCCTGGGCGAGGCAGCAGGCATCGGTTTCGTTGGCGGAATTGGCGGGGCAGCGCTGGGATGGATCATCAGCGCGGTGATCAACGTGTTTGCCAGCTCTTACCTTGCCAGCCAGGCTGCCAGCAATGGTTACATGAGCTCCACGCCCATCGCGACCTCCACCCCCTTCTGGCTGCCGATTTTCTCTATTGTGTTTGCCACGCTGGTGGGATTGCTCTCCGGGCTTTACCCGGCTTTGAACGCAGCCACGCTCGTTCCCGTGGACGCGCTAAAGTACGAGTAGTTCCTCACAGGTACAGTTACCCAGAGAACTTACCAGCCCACAAAAGAGCGCACTTAATTTTCCGTGCCATTTGTCGTGTATGAACTTGCAGCGCGGGTTTGTAATCCCTGCAATGAGTTATACGAACTTGATGATAACAGAAGCGGGGCATAGGAATCATCCCTTATGGACTCTGCATTTTGGCTTGTTAGTTATCAAAGGTCTTTAGACTATCCGAGCCTAGAAGTGCAGACTGCCACGACCCATTGCCAAACCAATGAAGATCATTACAATATAGCTGGATGGCAAAGGGTCTCGCAGTGACCGCAAGAGGATTGGATTGTGGAAATTCCATGTAGCGTTCTCCTTAAACAAAAACAGGGCGGCTGCAACCGCCCTGTTTCGTTAGTGTTGCTTAACCCTTGACCGCGCCTTGGGTCAGACCGCCTACGATCTGGTCCTGCAGGATCAGGTAGATCGCCATAATGGGCACCGCAGCGATCAGCGCGCCGGCTGCGAACACACCCCAGTTCTGGGTGTATTGCCCGGCGGTGAAAATTTGCAGACCCACCATAGCAGTTTGCATCTCACGCTTGGTTAGCAACGTGCGGGCAATAATAAACTCGCCGTAGGTGCCGATGAAGCTGAGGATGCCAATAACCGTCAGGATTGGCCGCAAGAGCGGCAGGATGAGCTTGCTGAACACCTGCCAATCGGTGGCGCCGTCCACATGCGCGGATTCATCAATGTCGCGCGGGATGGTATCCATGTATCCTTTCATCAGCCAGATGTTCATACCCATCGCGCCGCCCGAATACACCAGGATTAAACCGGCGTGCGTGTTTAGGCCAAGCCAGGGAATGACGTCCCCGATTTGCTTGACAATGGAGAACAACGCCACGATTGCGAGCAGGTTCGGGAAGCTTTGAATGAGCAGAATGGCTTTAAGCAGCCCCTGCCTGCCGCGGAAGCGAAAGCGGGAAAACGCGAAAGCCGCCATTGTTGTCAGCGAGAGCGTCAGCAGCGTAGAAAGGATTGAGACTTTCAGCGAGTTCTTCAGCCAGGTAAAAAACGGAAAAACCGGATTGGTTGTTAACTCCCGGAAATTGGAAAAGTCCGCGTTTTTGGGAATGAGCTGCTGATTTGCCATGTCAGTCACCGGGTTGATTGCCGCAGAAATAATCCAGAGCACCGGGAAAATACTGAATGTGACCAGGACAATAGCAAGCAGCCAGCGCAAGATCAGCCCTGCCCGTTCGCTGCTTTTGATAGATTGGGGCTTATTAGACATTTTCTCCAACCTCCTCCCACATATTCGTGAACCTGAATTGCGCCAGGGACATCACGGCAATCAAGACGAACAGGACCAATGAAATGGCCGAAGCATAACCGTACTGTACGCCGCGACCACTGGCAAAAGCCAGGTTGTACACGTAACTGATGATGATGTCGGTGTAGCCAGCCTGGGTTGTTGCGGTCGGGATGGGCGGTCCACCGTTGATAAACGCGTAGATCAGATTGAAATTGTTGAAATTGAAGATAAACGAAGCAATCATCAACGGACCTACAGAGACCAGCAGCAATGGAAGTGTGATATTCCAGAAGCGTTGCCAACCCGTAGCGCCGTCCACCTCAGCTGCTTCGTAGATGTCGCTTGGAATGGACTGCAAAGCGCCGCTAGTAACTAACATCCAGTAGGGATACCCCAACCAGGTGTTGACAATTAGAATAGCCGAACGCGCCAGCCAAGGGACGTTAAACCAATCCGGGGAGAGCCCAAACACACTTTCCAATACGCGGTTGACGACGCCAAGATCTGGATTCAACATACCGCGCCAGATCAGGATGGTGATCAGGCTGGGAATGGTGTAGGGAATCAGCAGCAGCGAGCGCAGGAGCTTTTTGCCTTTAAACTTAGGGTCTCCATAAATAATGGAGATCAACAGACCCACGGAGAATGTCAGGAACAAGCTCATAAAAGCGAATATGAAGTTCCAGACCACAATCGTTGCAAGTGGTCCGCGCAGTCCGGGTGCAGAGATGAACTGCACAAAGTTCTTCGTGCCTACCACAGCCGAGTATCCAGGGATCAATTTTTCGCCGTTTTTGGCAGTGTATGTCCCTTCGATATCCGAATAGACCACTCCGGTCTGCTGGTTGGTGAATGTGTTGGCTTCTGGGTCGTACACGAACAGCGGCAATAGTTCCGCCGCTTCTGAAGGACTGCGAATCTGAATGGTCTTTTCCGGATCGCCAAATTTGATGTTGGTCAGGTTCTTATCAGTCGCCGCAGAAATGCGGTTAAGTCGGGTATAGTCCTCAATCGTTTTTGGCGCGCCTTCCTCGTCAAGCTCCCCAATACCATTTTGACCCGGTACCACTTCAAGTGTGTAATCTTCTGCCTGAGCGTCTACCATCCTCACAATACTGGTATTGCCCTCAGCGTCTTTCAACCAGAGCAAGTAAGTGTTTTCCGGTGAACGATATGCAACCCATTGGTAGGCTTTACCCGTTTCAGGCAGGTAAGTCTGCGCTTCGATTTGCGCGATAGCTTGCGTCTGGGTAATCAGATGGCCATCGCCGTAGTTAGTAAAGGCATTGTAAATGGTATAAAGGATGGGGAAGATTGAGAACAGCAGCCAGGCAGCCAAACCGACTGCCATCCAGCGAAACATATGGGCTTTTGGGACGAGGAACGCAAAGCTGATGATCGCGATAATCAAAATAAAAACTACCGCGAGCGGAATGTACCCCAGGGTGATTAATCGATAGGTAAAGTATCCAAGGAGCGCATCAACTAAAAGAACGATTGCGGTGGTGATAATCGAGGAAAGACCGGAAATCGTTTGTTTTGCAAACTGAGTTTTCGTGATAGTCGTTTCACCCATTACCTGTCACTCCTTCTTGTTGCAAAGCACACTTTGTGTTGCGAAGAACACTGCGTATTAAATTGTTTGGAGGAGACCAGGCAAACCTGGTCTCCTCAGTTACTATAAAACTGATTTACGGAACAATGATCTCGAGGGTTGTGGTTTCGGGATCAAAGATGAAGGTCACATTGCCATCAGCGGCAACCGTGAACTTGTAGTTGGCATCGCCGTCGCCGTAGGAGACAGCCCAACCGCCGTCGAGCGCAACTTTACATTCGTAGTCGCCCGCGGGGATCAGGAAGGTGCCGGTGTATTTGCCGTCATCGCCCTTGACCAGAGCGGTCTGAGCGCAGTAAGGCATCCAGTCAGAGGCGCAGCCAACTAAGCTCTGGAAGGAACCAGGCACATTGACCATGCCCTTGGAGGCAATGGCAATCCTGATGTTGTTGGCGGCATCTGTATAAGCCTGTTCGGGGGTTTTCTCTTCATTGAAGATAAAGGTCAGGGCATTGCCCCAGTCAGACCAGACAGCGCCCATTTCGGGGATAGCGGGCATAGGCAGAGCGCCTTCGCCGGCAGCGGCAATCGCGATCAGGTCCGCATCATCCACTTTCTCAAGAGCGGGTTTGTAGGCGGGACCGCGGGGGTCGGCTTCGTAGAACTTGAGCATAGCATCTTCGGTCGCGACAAATTCGGTCAGGAAGGACTGCGCAAGCAGGATGTTCTCGCTGAAGGCGTTCACGACAAAGCCCTGGACACCGAGGAAGGGAGTTCCGCCATCGGGGAACTTGGTGATGGCGAAGGGAGTGCCGGCTTCACGCAGGTTTTTGATTTCCCAGGGACCGTTCATGAAGAAGGCAACGTTGCCGTCTTTGAACATAGATTTGGCGGTGGTGTTGTCGGTGTTATTGGAAAGAACGCCGTCTTTGACCCACTGCAGAGCCATTTCGCCGAACCTTATCATGCCTTCGCCGCCGACGCCGATGTCAGCAGGATTGTAGTCGCCATTGGCGTCCACACCAAAGATGTAACCGCCCTGAGAGGTCATCCAGGGATACGCATCGTAGGAGGTGCCGCCGAGAACGATACCATATTCCACTTTGCCGTCAGCAATCAGTTGTTTGCTGATGTCATAAACTTCCTGCCAGGTGGTGGGAGGGGTGGGGACGAGCTCGGTATTGTAGAAGAAACCGAGGTTTTCCTGAGCGTAGGGCATACCATAGAGCTTGCCTGCGTAGGTAAAAGCTTTGATGGAGGACTCGAGGAAATCGGCTTGTTTGGCACCGAGGTCGATCTCGGCGGCCAGACCGGAGGCAACAAGCGCCGGCATCTGGTCATGGGCGATTACGATAATGTCGGGGCCTTCGCCAGCGGGAGCTGCAACGGTGAATTGATCGCGGATACCAGAGATATTCTCAACGACCACATCCACGTTATATTCGGCTTTGAACTGAGCGCCCAATTCAGTAAGAACGGGGGCGCGCTGTTCGTCAGCCCAAATGCGCAAGGTACCGGCGGATGCTTCGGTCGGAACCTCGGTCGGGGCTTCGGTCGGAGCTTCGGTTACGACAGGAGCCTCAGTCGCGGGAGCCTCTGTTGCTGTGGCGCAAGCGCCAAGCACCATACTGGCAATCAAAAAGATTGCGACGAGCATTACACTTTTCTTCATTGGTTTCTCCTTTGAAACAGTTGAATGATTTGGCTGTGTTTGCCTTTTTTGAATAGACATCCTGACCTCAGTTGATTAGCGATGAAACAGGCTGCGGGTTCTCAACGCGCAGCGCAGATTTCCGGCTCGCCAGGTTATCTGGAGCCAGGGTGTTTTCGATGTGATTGCTCGCAAGGGCGTAACGTTCCAACTCCTCATCACTGAAGAGCGACATCAAGCTGTCTACGAGCGCAACGTATTCGGGATAGACTTTCTGGAAAAGCGCGTTGCCTGATTGGCTCAGCGACAGCTGGAAGCTGCGCCGATCTGCGGGGTCCATCTTGCGCAGCACCAGCCCGTCCTTCTGCATGCCTTGCACAACACGGGTTGTGTTGGATTTAGTGCAGAGCATCAGGTCGGTCAGGTCCATATAACTAATCCCGGGATGGTTATGGATGTGCAGCAGTGCGTAAAAGCGCGGAATCGACAGGTTATAACGGCTCAGGAAAGCCTTCTCGTGGTTGTCGATGTGAAGGAAAATCGCTTTCAAAGATTCGTAAAAAACCATGCGTTCCAGTGCCATTTCCCTGAAGACTATGCGCGATTGCATTTAGTAAACATATCAACTAT
This sequence comes from Anaerolineaceae bacterium UBA6073, assembly GCA_002436085.1. Taxonomy (GTDB): domain Bacteria; phylum Chloroflexota; class Anaerolineae; order Anaerolineales; family Anaerolineaceae; genus Mesolinea. Next base: position 95,913 of record DIXT01000030.1, on the reverse strand, counting down.
TTTAGTACGAATCATTTGTTTGTCAAGAATTAACCTGATTTTAACACAATTTCCGGCGGGCTTTCCTGAACATCCATGATTTGTTGTTGTAGGCTGGCTTCAGTTTTATCAGGGTTTTCAGCTTCCGCTTGTGTCCAAGTTTCTTGACGTTTTCCTGCCTGAATGTTAACCTTAGCGCATGACAGTTATCTCCCTCACAACAGATTTTGGCAACCTTAACGGCTTTGTCGGCACACTGAAAGGGGTTATCTGGGGCATCGCGCCCGGCGCGCAGATCGCAGATATCACCCACGACATTCCCCCCCAGGATGTGCGTCAGGGCGCGGTCGCGCTGTGGCGCGCGGCGCCGTTATTCCCGCCAGGCTCGGTGCATATTGCCGTGGTTGACCCCGGCGTCGGCACGCAGCGCCGGCCAATCGGCGCGCGCTTCGGAAACCAGTTCTTCATCGCCCCGGATAACGGTTTGCTGACCGCTATGCTGGAAGACGCCGAGGCAGCCGGGGAATCCGTTCAGGTCGTTTGCCTCGACCAAGCCCGCTTCTGGCTGCCCAACGTGAGCCACACCTTCCACGGACGCGATATTTTTGCTCCTTGCGGCGCGCACCTCGCCAGCGGTGTCGTCTTATCCGAACTGGGTACGCCTGTGACGGATATTGTCCGTAAACCCCTGCCCAAAGCAGAGCAAACGGAAAACGGCTTTCGTGCGCATATTCTGCTGGCGGATGTGTTCGGCAACCTCACCACTGACCTGCCGGCAAGACAGGTCAAAGATCGCGAACGTGTAACTTTCACCATTCGCGGCAGGACCATCGCCGGGCTTGTGCCCTCTTACGGTCACAAACAAGCTGGCGACTTGGTGGCCTTGGAGGACAGCGAGGGTTACATCGAAATCGCAGTTGTTAACGGCAGCGCGAAAAACGCCCTTTCCGCGCAGGTTGATGATATCGTTGAGGTCAGCCTGAATGACTGAACCGCAAGTTCTGCCCCTCGTAATCCGGGACCTTTCTTTCCGCTACAACTCCCGCGGTACCCCTGCGATTAAGAACCTCAACCTGGAGCTGCACTCCGGGGAAGTGCTGCTGCTGGCGGGTTCCAGCGGCTGCGGCAAGACCACCCTGATGCGCTGTATTAACGGCCTCATCCCCGAAGCCTACCATGGCGAAATGACGGGCGATATCCTGCTTTACGGCGAGAGCGTGCGCGGAAATACCCTCGCGGATATCTCGCAGAACGTCGGGACCCTGCTGCAGGACCCCGAAAGACAAATCCTCGGCACATACGTGCTCAATGAAGTTTGCTTCGGGCTGGAATCTTTGGGTATGGAACGCTCAGAAATGATCCGACGCGGCGAAGAAGCGCTAAAACGGTTGAACATTTTGCACCTGCGTGATAAAGAAACCTTTGGGACTTCCGGAGGCGAAAAGCAAAAAGTAGCGCTGGCTGGCGTGCTAGCGATGCAGCCTAAAATCCTGCTGCTGGATGAACCGCTTGCCAGCCTGGACCCGGCTTCCGCGCATGAAGCGCTGCTGGCATTCCGGCAGCTGGCGGACGAAGGCCTGGCGGTCATGATTGTGGAACACCGCTTGGAAGACGTGCTTGCCATTCATCCCGAGCGCGTGGTCTACATGGAAGACGGTGAGATTACTTATCAAGGCGAACCCGCAGGACTCAGCCAGGTGGTGGACTATCACAAGATTAAGCTGCCCGCTGCAGATGTCCTGGCCAGGGCAAAAGATGCGCCCGAAACTGAATTTGTGCCGGCGGTGCCCCCGCTGGACTATTCCAAACCTCTGATTGAATTCAAAGAAGTGGGATTTCGCTACCACGAAGACCTGCCCGAAGTGCTGCACGGGGTAAATCTGAACGTGCACGCCGGAGAAGTGATTGCCATTCTTGGGCACAACGGTTCCGGTAAAACCACGCTTGTCAAACACGCGCTGGGTTTGCTCAAGCCCACGCGCGGCAGCGTGCTGCTGGAAGGCGTTGAGTCAAAATCCACAACCGTGGCAAAAGCCGCGCGGACGGTGGGTTATGTCTTCCAAAGCCCGACGCAGATGCTATTTGCCCCGACGGTGCAGGATGAGCTGGCCTTTGGGCCAAAAAACCTGGGCTTTGATAAGGAAACCATCCAGGAGAACGTGCGTTGGGCGATTCAATCCGTGCATCTCGAGGAAGAACTGGGCACCCCGCCGCTGGCGCTGTCATTCGGGCAGCAAAAGCGCGTGAGCATCGCCTCCGTGCTTTCCATGCGCTCGCGCATTCTGATGATGGACGAACCTACTGCCGGGCAGGATTACTGGAATTACCAATCCTTTATGGATACCATCCTGCAAATGCCCGGCTTTGATTCCATCATCTTCATCACACACGATTTGGACCTGGCCTTGACCTACGCCAATCGCATCATCGTGCTCTTTGACGGCCGGATTGTCGCTGACGGCACGCCGCAGGACGTCCTAAAGGATACAGAGCAGCTGCTCAAATGGCGGCTGCTGCCAACCAGCCTGCTGGAACTGAACTTCCGCATGTTCCCGCAGACAGGGAAATTCCAGCGCGCGGAAGCACTGGCGCGCTATATCGGGTAAAATGGTTGTGTCTAATTCGATCATCTAAATTTAAGGAGGTTTTGTATGCAGGAAAAGAAGTCTTTGTGGAAATTCGGTACGAAGCAAGTTGTATATGCCGCCATCGGCGCGGCCTTATATGCCGTTCTGGCATACGCTACCAATATGATCCAGCTGCCCGGCGCTGGCAACGTCTCCTTCAGACCCGCGGTCGTTATCCCGATGTTCTTTGGCATCGCGTTTGGCCCGATTGTGGGTTTCATTGCCGGTTTTGTCGGCAATATCCTGGCGGACCTGCTCTCCGGTTACGGCTTCTGGTTCTGGTGGGATCTCGGCAACGGCCTGCTCGGTTTGGTTCCGGGCTTGATCTATCCCCTTATCCAGGACTATAAAGCAGGCAAATCCATCCTGCTTGCTGAGTTGTTTGTGGTGCTTGGCTCCGCGGTTGGCATGGGCGTCGCAGCCCTATCCGAAATGTGGGTTTCCGGCGCGGATATGAATACCGTTATCTTCGCCAACTTCCTGCCCGCCTTCATCCCGGATGTGGTCAATGGACTGGTGCTGGTTCCGCTTCTGATGATTGCTTACGCTGCCGTTACCCAGCGCAGCGGACGCAGTTAATTCGATTTCCAGGGCAGGCAGCCGCAGCTGCCTGCCCCCTTTTTTGACTCACCATGCTGGTAAGCTGGCACTATAAATACCGCGGCAGCCCGATGGATCAGATCGATCCCCGGGCGCGCTGGATTTTTTCCTTCGCCTTTCTGGTGGCCGCCACATCGACCTGGAACAGTTCTATGCTGGCGGTTCTGTTTCTCATCGCCGTAATCTGGTACAGCCTGGGAAGAACCAGCTGGAAAGAAACGCGCCGCGGTTGGACGCTGGTGTTAATCATGCTCTTTACCATGATCGTCGTCAACACCATCATCACCGGCGGTGGAGCGGGCGGCGTGGTGCCAGAAGGCGGGCAATTGGTCTGGCCGGAGGGCCTGCGCCTGTTTGGCAAGCTGTTGAAGCCCGGCCTTACTGTGGACCGGATATGGTTTGCCCTCTGCCAGCTGATGCGCATCGGCGGGATCTCCATGTTTTTTATCCTGATTCCCTACACCATGGACTCGCGTTCCTACGGAGCCACCTTCAGTAAGCTGGGCTTGCCGGACAAACTGGCTTACACCATAGAACTTGCCATCCGTTTCATTCCCAGTCTGGCACGCAGTTTCTCAATCACCCTGGATGCCCAGCGCGCCCGCGCCTTTGAACTGGACGATGTGAAAGGCGGCATCGTCCGGAAAATCGGCCGGATCGCGCCGCTCATTATTCCGGTAACCATGAATGCCATCCTCTCCAGCGAGGATATTGCCAACGCCATGGATTTGCGCGGTTTCGGCCAGCGCAAACGCACCTGGCTGTTCGAACTCAAGTACCACTGGTGGGATTATGCGGTTATCGCGTTTGGCCTTCTGATTGTTGCTGTAAGCCTGATCCTGGTTTATGGGTACAAACTCGGGGCTTTCACCGTTCCACCCTTTTTCTATCAACTCTTCCAATAGAATACTGGCTCGCCAGCTGGCAAAGCGCGTAAGCTGAGTTTCGCTACAGCCAGCGCTGTTTCAAGGCGCCCCCGCGCACTTCAGGCATCATCCGGCAGCGTTGAGAGCGCTTCCTGTTCGAAATCCCTCAGAATCTCCAGCAAATATGCGCGTGGAGAAAGTGTCTTATCGCGAACTAAGGGGGTTAAATCCATGGCGTACGTTAATGCTCGAGCCTTATCTACAGCATTTGGTTCATTCATGGTAGCGTTAGCAGCCCGCCTGCCCAGGATCGCGCGGTCGTAGCGTTTGCCGCTTTCGATCTGGGTTTTGAAGACTTCGAGTAGCTCCTTTTGCAGTTCCAGGTGGTCTGAGCAGTCAAAAGCCACCCGCCAGCGCGTCGGCAGCCATTCCAGCCCGCGCCAAACCTCGCAGCCGTATACCTGCTCCGGGAGCATATCCGCGGGCAAGCTGCGCAGCGCCTGGATGACGCGCCAGGCAGCCGCGCTGTGTGTGGGGTGCGCGTCGAGCAGGCTGTGGGTATATACCCAGCGGGGGCGCGCCGCCTGCAGCACGCGCGCGAGGCTTTCAACAACTGAGCTATCCTGGCGCAGGTCCCGACTGGTTAAATTCATGAAGACCAATGCGCCGTAGCTGCCAATCCGCGCGGCTTCTTTTTGCTCTTCTTTGCGCAATGCTGCCAGCTCTGCATCGCTAAGATTGGAAAACTTTCCCGCGCGCGGCGCGCCTCTACCGTCGGTGAGCATAACGCCGCCGAACATATTCCCGCCTCCGGAGAAACCCTTGAGGATGCCGTCAATCGCCATGATTTCCAGGTCATCCGGGTGCGCGGCAATGCCCAGATGCGTGATTGAAGCCAGAACCCGTTCAGCCGACGTGCCTGACACAGTTTGCGCTGTATCAGGCACATAGATTTCCAATTCCGGAGGATTCATACGTTTTCTTCTCCAGCTTCAGGCAAGACAGCACAGGCGCCGGAGAACCCCAACGCGCGTGCCTGCTAAAAGCCAGCCGGGTCTAAAGTCCCAGGTCCCCCGCGGAAAGTCTGCCCCAGTCCACCGCGCCGTCTGAATACGTGTCGATGGTGAAGGGAAGCAGGGTTTTCGTTTCGGCTACCCTGTCGTAGACGAACACATTGCGCACGCCGCCCACTTCCTGGGTGTAAAGGATCTTGCTGCTGTCCGGCGACCAGGCCAGGAATTCCGCGCCGCCGCTTTCCACCAGCAGCTGCTCGTTTCCATTCGGGCTGATGAGGATCACCATGCGCTCGGTAGCGCTCATTTCCAGCGGATCAATCTCGACCAGGGTGAAAGCGATCATAGTCCCATCCGGAGACCATTCCTGCCGGATAGGCGCAGTCTCGCTGCGGTTGTAAATCGAGGTGAGGCTGCTCAGGTCGCTGCTTGCTGTATAGAGCGCGCTTTCCTGATAGCCGAACATCTGCCACTGCCCGAGCACCAGCTGGGCGCTGTCCGGTGAGAAATCGATCCCGCCAATCGGGAAGCTGAGTGGTGAGCTAATCTGGCTGAGGGTAGGCAGATGCCAGACGGATTCACTGCCGCACTCAGAATAGCAGCCGCAGCTGTTAGCCACCAGCCACTGCCCGTCATTGGAAATGGTACTGACAAACTTCAGGCCTCCGCCGATATTGCCGAGATTGGTCACGCTGCTCAGATTGGACTGGTCGTAGCGCATGACGTCAAAGTTCAGCAAGGCCTGGTCTTCCAGGTTTTCGACAGGCGGGCAGGTCATGTCGCCCAGCGCTGTGAAAAACTGGCGGTCGATGCCATTCCACTTGATGAATTTGCCGTAGGCAGTCATATCCATGAGTGAGCCGCTGGTGAAGTCGGTCATGAAGCTGCTCTCCCCTTTGGTATAGGCTAACACTGCCCCATCCGGTGAGATTTCGGCGTTATCGTAAATGTTGCCGTAGTCCCCCGGTACGCCGTCGAAAGTGAGCTGTTCCAGAACTCCGGAATCAACCAGATAGCGCCAGAGGTTAGCCTCATAGCGAAATACAATCTGCCCATTAGGGGGAACCGGGACTTCAGTCGGCACGGGGATGGGCGTGGGCTCCAGGGTCGGTACCTCGGTCGGCGGCACTTCCTCAGTCGGGGGAACTGGCGGCAGAGTCGGTTCCTCGGTCGGAGGCAGTTCAGGAGTAGGAGTAGAAGCGGGGGTGCAGGCCTGCAGAACAAACAGACAGGCGGCGGTCAGAAGGACGAACAAGAGAAGGCGGCTTCGCATCATTGTCTCCTTTGCTAAGCAATAGTGTGGACATGGTAGGCTAGGTATGCCCCAAATTTAAGGAGATTCCAAAGCTTTGTACGTTTTCATTATATCAGGGTGCATGCCCAGGTAATAATCTGACCGGAGATCTGACCGGAGATATCTTTTTATTTCAGAAAAATAACGCTATATTATAAGCATCCAAACTAAGCAAAAGCTGCGGTCAGCATCGACCTATCCTTACTGTCTGATAATCCTGCATTTGGTCGCGTTCTTCATCAAGTGGAAGAAATATGAAAAAACTACTGGCGTTTTGGTTAACCCCGGTTATCCTGTTTTCCACTGGCTGCATCGGAGACATCTCAGATATTCTGGACCAGGCCAAAGACGTCGTCAGCGGCATCCAAGTCACCACCACCAGCGGCCTCGACCAAAATACATTGGACCGCGTGGATGACAGCAACGACACGCTCGCAACAGGTATACAAATTTGACCCGAAACCCGTGGAACCATCGAAGAGCTCAATGAGACTTTTGCCAATGGGCTGAAGGCGGGTTTCGATGAGGAAACGCTGGCGCGCGTGGATGAACTCCTGCGCGTAGTGGAGGACGGGCTGAAAATCGGGCTGGATGACGAAACCCTGGCAAACATCGGTGGGATGGTTGACACGATAAACGCTATACCGGGCAACTGGGAGAAAACCGGTCTGGATATTATCCAGACGCTGGAGAACACCGCCGGCAGCACCGCCAAGACGCTCGCCGACCGCAATCAGCCTGAAGACTGGCCGGTAGACCTTACCTGCGTCCGGCGCAGCAGTGTCGTTGAAGACATCCCGCTCAATCAAACCCGCTCGGGTTCAGGTCTTCCTGCCATTTATGCGTGTGTCCTAACTCATCACGATAATATGGCTATGCGCAATGCAGCTCCACCAGTAAATCCAGCGGGGCTGCATCTTTCCGGGTAAAATTAGCTTTCTTTAGTGAGGGTAGACAGGTAGAAGGTCAGACCCATCTGTTCCATTTTGCTCATCTCGGTCTCGATGTAATCAATGTGGTCTTCTTCGTCCACCAGGATCGCGTCGAGCATTTCTTTGGTGCCATTATCGCCAGCTTCCACGCAAACCTTGATGGCCGCGTTGTACTTATCGATAGCTTCCTGTTCAGCGGCGTGGTCGTTCGCAAAAATCTTGGGGACGTCCGCGCCGATATGGATAGCTTTGAGATTGCTAACAATCGGGATGCCTTCCAGGAACAGGATGCGGACGATATGCTTTTCGGCGTGGCGCATTTCGGTGATGGCGCGTTTTTCGATTGCTTCGTGCAGCACGGGGTAGCCCCAATCCTCAGCCATCTCGCCATGAACCATATACTGGTTAATCGCGGTCAATTCATCCGAGAGTAAATCGTTTAAAACTTCCAGGACATTTTTATTACCTTTCATGCTTAGCTCCTTATGTTTAATGTTTGTGTTGTTTATTGTAGCACAGCCTGTTTGCAAAGAATCGATGGTGACCTCTACAGGAAATCCATGTGCAGCTTTCACAGTTAGATCAGCTTCCATGTCTTGGAGGAAATTGATGTGATTGAACGCGCTGTCTTTTGCTTCGCAGACTAAAGAGTCTGACGAACACGTACTATAATTAAATCGTGGCAATTATTGAATTAAAAATCAATGGCAGCTCTTACTCCCTCCCTGAAGTTCCCGGCGAAACGCTTGCCTCCTTATTGCGGGACCGTTTGCGCCTGACCGGCACCAAAATCGGCTGCGGCGAAGGACGCTGCGGCATTTGCACCGTGCTGGTGGATGATAAACCAGTCAAGTCCTGCCTCTACCCCGCCCGAAAAGCCGCGGGCAAATCCGTCCTCACGATTGAGGGGCTGAGGGCGCTCTCCCCCAGCCCGGGCAGCTCGCATCCGCTGCAGGCAGCCTTCGCGAGCTACGGCGCGATACAATGCGGCTTCTGTACGCCCACGCAAATTCTGAATGCCTACGCCTATCTCCTGAAACACCCGGACCCGGATTACGCTGAACTGAAGTCCGCGCTTAAGGATGTGCTCTGCCGCTGCGGCGCGTATGAAGCCATCCTGCAGGCGGTGCTCGCGGCAGCCGCGGTCATGCGCAACGGCGGACCTCTCCCTGCTCCCAACATCAGCATGGTACCTGCAGAAAACAGCGCCATCGGCACCCTGCATCCCCGCCCGGACGCAGCCGCCAAAGCCGACGGCTCTGCCATTTTTACGGATGACCTCACGTTCCCAGGGATGCTCTTTGCGCGTGTTCTGCGTGCGAACGTTCCTCATGCGATCTTGCGCTCTCTGGATATCAGCGCCGCCCTGGCGCATGAGGGCGTGCAGGTTGTCCTCACCGCCGAAGACCTGCCCGCGGCGCGGCAGCATGGATTGTTCACCAGCGATTGGCCAATTCTGGTGGGTTTGGGGGAGCGCGTCCGCACGGTAGGGGACGCCCTGGCGCTGGTTGCCGCGGACACACAGGCCAACGCGGATGCCGCTGCGGCGCTCATCCAGGTGGAACTGGAACCCCTGCCAGCGCTTTCCACGCCCCAAGTGGCGCTTCTGGCAGAAGCAGCCCGCTTGCACGAAAACGGAAACCTGCTCAAGCATATCAAGGTTCGCAAAGGCGATCCCGAACAAGGATTTCGGGATGCTGAGGTCATTGTCGAACACAGCTTTTTCACGCCCTTTACGGACCACTTGTTCATGGAACCGGAATGCAGCATAGCAGTACCACTGCCGGACGGCCGTATGGAAGTTTACGTAGGTTCGCAGATACCTTATTCCGACCGCAGTCAGGTTGCGGCGGCGCTCGGCGTCCCGGAAGAGCAGGTGCGCATACGCGGGCAGCTCACGGGCGGCGGCTTCGGCGGAAAAGAGGACATCGCTGGCCAGATCCACGCTTCCTTGCTCTCCCGTGCGGCGGGCAAACCGGTGAAATTATTGTTCAGCCGGCGCGAAAGCCTGCTGGTGCACCCCAAACGGCATGCCACCCAAATCCGGGTGAAGCTGGGCGCACGCAAGAACGGCCTGCTGGTCGCCGCGGAGACCGAGCTTTTCGGCGATACCGGCGCGTACGCTTCGCTCGGCGAAAAAGTGATGACCCGCGCGACCACGCATTCAAGCGGTCCGTATGTCATTCCGCATGTCAAGTCCGACTGCTACGCTGTTTATACGAATAATCCGCCAGCCGGGGCTTTCCGCGGTTTTGGCGTGCTTCAGTCCGCCTTCGCGATAGAAAGCATGATGGACATTTTGGCGCACAAGCTGGGGCTGGACCCGCTGGAACTGCGCAAGATCAACGCGCTGCATACAGGCAGCCTGACCAATACCAACCAACTGCTCGAAAGCAGCGTCGGTTTGCCGGATTGCTTGCGGGCAGTTGAACACGCGCTGCGCGAGGCCGCGGGGGAAGATCCCTTTATCCCCAGGCGCGTCATGCGCGGCGGCAAGCAATATTTGCGCTGCTGGGGCGTTGCTGCGGCTTACAAAAACACCGGCCTGGGCAGCGGCGCCGATGATGCCGGCGCGGCTGACGTAGAATTGCGACTGGACGGCAGTCTGCAGGTGCGTACGGCTGCCGCGGAAATCGGACAGGGGCTGGTGACCACCTTGCAGCTCATCGCGGCGGAAGTATTCGCGCGCGACCCGCAGGATGTGGACATTTTCGTGATGGATACCGACCTCACCCCGGACAGCGGACCAACCACCGCCTCACGCCAGACTTTTGTCACGGGGAACGCCGCCCTGCTGGCAGCCAAAGAGCTCAGGCAGCATATTCTGGCGAATCTTGCGGTCCGCTGGAATACTGAACCCGATGAAATCCGCTTCAACGCATCAGGCGCGTGGACAGACTCGCCTGAAGTGCTTGACGCAGCCCACGCCCACAGCATGCCCTGGAAGGAAATCGCCGCCCTGATGGACGCCAGCCCGACTGGCAGGTCCATCCGCAGCGTATATCATGCCCCAAAGACCAGTCCGCTCGGTGGTCCGGATCCCATTCACTTTGCTTACTCTTTCAGCGCGCAGGCGGTCGAGATTGAGGTCTCGCTGGAAACCGGCAGCCTGCAGGTGCTGCAGGTAATATCCGCGAACGACGCCGGGCGGGTACTTAATCCACTGGGTTTTCAGGGACAGGTGGAAGGCGGCGTGGTGATGGGCGTAGGGCACGCTTTGATGGAAGAATTCCGCGTCAATGCCGGCGTTGTGGAAACAGACCGGATGGCGCGCTACCCCATCCCGCGCATGCCGGACAGCCCGCGGGTGAAATCCATACTGGTGGAACACCCAACTGCTGAGGGGCCGTTCGGGGCGAAAGGCGTGGGCGAAATTGTGAGCATCCCCACCCCGCCCGCGGTCGCCAACGCGCTCTATAACGCAATTGGATTGAGGGTTTTCCGCCTGCCTATCCGCGCGGAGGAAGTGCTCGCGTACCTGCGGGAGTTCCCGCTGACCTAAGCTTTCCTGACTATTTCTTTTTCCATTCCGCTTCCCATTCAGCGTCGCGCCTATGCGTGCCGTCGCACAGCGGCTTGTTGCGGGAATTCCCGCAGCAGCATAGAGTCACCCGGTTGCGCGCCGCGAAAGGCAGCCCATCCGACCGCTTTATCTTCAGGTATCCGGTTACCCACAGCGGACCGCGAATTGAGCCGTGGGAAGTAATTTCAAACGTTTCAGCGATTTCCAGCGGCAGGTCAGGCTCAATTTCCGGTTCATCCGGATCGAGCTGGAAGGTCAGCGCGCCGGATGGGCAGCGTTCGATCATCGCAATTGCCAGGGAACGTTTAAGCGTGTCCTCGGATTCCGCCGTCAGACGAACAATGCCCGTATTGCGCAGGTTGCAATAACCCGAACTCATGCACAAATCACGGTACAGATGAACAATGATCTGCTTGCCGCCCGGCAGCACGATGGAATCATCCTCGCTCCCGTCGGTGGAGGCTGTTTCTCTGCCGTCAAAGGGTTTAAGCAAGTGCGTGTTATCGCAGAAGGGCATTTGTTTTGATTTCCCACAGCGGCAGAGGCGGTAGCGTTCCCGAGGCACCTCATACCTTGAAAGCAGCTGCCAGCTGAGTGGTTCTCCGTACTCAGAGACAATCTGTGTTTTGCGGACGAGGGGAACCGCGCCTTCCACGATGTAAGGGCCATTCCTAGCGATGGAAATGCCCGGCTGGCTAATGGAATCTACTTCCTGACTCATAGGACCGTCCTTTTTGGTAGTAAGAGGATTATATCAGCCCGTGGTAAGAACGTTCGGGTTATTGAGGAGCAGACCGTTCACAGGCAGTTTTATGCATCGTCTTTGCGCCAGCTCAGCTCTTGACAGTACGCGCCAATGGAGTTAAGATGAGTTTTGACAATCGTTCATATTTAATCAAAAGGAGCTTATTATGAAACTTTCCGCACCAAAATTTGTTACTTTTATTGTCGCGCTTGTCCTTGCAGTAGCAGGCTTGCTTGCCCAATTGGGCATCATCGCCGTCCTGGCACAATACGCCTTCTGGCTCGTCTTGGCTGGCTTTGTTTTGCTTGCCCTGGCCGTTCTCCTGAACGACCTTTAAACCGCAATTAACAAAAAAATGGCTGCCTAATAGGCAGCCATTTTCATTTAAGCTTTGGCTCAGATTTTTTGCGTGTACTGCGGAGCCCCCGAACACCATACCTGGTTTTCCGCATCAATGCGGTACCAATTGTTCGTGACTTCATAGACGTGGACTTCCTCCCCCTTCCGCAGGTATCCTGTAATAGCATAACTTGCGCTGGGTCCGCGCCGTTTATAAAGCGCGGTGACGATTACCTTCACCTTGAACAAAGGCTGCCTCCCCGGGTCGGGTTGGCCTGGGTCCAACGGGCGCATATAGCGCGCGTTTCCGGAGCACCACACGGAAGCCTGCGGGTCAATACGATACCAATCGTCTTTGACCTCATAAACATCGACTTCTTCTCCGATATTCAACGAGCCCACCACGCTGTAGCGGGCGCCGGGGCCTTCACGTTTGTAGAGGGCTGAAACCACGCAGCGCGCGCGGAAGAGAACTGCGCCGGGGTCCGGCGGAGGCGGGTTGGGATTGACATAATCAGGGTTGCTGAAGTAGCGCAAGACATCGGCTTTGCTACCGTTCCAGCGATCAAAATCCATATAGCGGCTGGCGGACCCTATGGCTTTGTTCTTGTCGCCAGTCTGATGGATCAGGTAGGTATCCACTCCCCGGGGTAAATCAGGCGGACCAGGATGCTCCGGGGTATAGGTCGGGTACGGATAAGGTTTTTTATAGGTTGCCAGCCACCAGTCCAGGCGCGGAAGCTGGTCTATCCTGAGGTAGGTGTTGACCCAGGAGGCGCGCGAATAGCAAATCGGGTACATGCCGGTGCGGGCTTTGCAGATATCCAGGCATTTTTGGGTGGTGGAAGTTATGCGCTCGCGGGTGTTAATGCCTGCCACTTCAAGATCCAGGACCAGGCGGTCGTGCGTCCAGTTTGCCTTGCCTTCGACGATTTTGAAGAGCGCGTCCATTTGTGAAATTGCGCTTTCGCCGAAGTACACCACCAGGTAAGCCATGCGGCAAACCTGGATGCGGGCCATTTCGCTCCAGTAATAATCAAACATCGGGTCTTTGTAACCCCAGCAGACCCCTGCCCGCGCGGCGATGAAGACCACCTCTTCGGTATGGGCGCGCAAGGCATTAAAGTCCTGCCGCTTGGTACCATCCTGGCTGGTTTGATATTTACTGATATCCACACCAAATGCTCTCGTCATGCCTTCCTCCGGCTCTTGCGACGCGCCTGCCCGGCTGTATGGGTGCGTAAAATAGCGCGGCGGGTCGTGTTAGCGCTTTCGTTGCAATATCAATGCCAGGGCTTGGAACGCAGTCAGCTCGAAGGGGGAAAAGCAGCCGCGTCGGCCCGCTGCCTAAGCTTGCATTGCTGGATGGATCACCAGCGGCCGTTGGGTGGATATTTTCGAATCACCTGCCCAAAACATACAGGACTGCGATGAGCGCCAGGAGAACAAACTGCATGATAAGGATCCAATTCAGTTTACGATCCAGTGTCTTGCTTGGAATATGTTCGTGGTCAGAGTGTTTGGGCATACTAATTCCCTCTGTGTCAGGTAGGTCAGAATCGCAGGCAATTTCTCGTTAGCATACATCTATTGACGGGGTTCCGCTAATGGGCAGCTACACACCCCCCCCTTAGCGTTCTATCGCCGGCCATAAAGAACAGACCTCCTTTTCAGGAGGTCTGTTTTCATCCAACAGGCTTTATGCCATCTCGTACTTTTCAGTAGCGATCTGAGCGGGGTCCACACCCATGGCCGTGAGATGTTTGTTCATCGCGTTCATCATGGGCATTGGGCCGCACATAAAGTAATACAGGTCCTTATAGTTCTCCGGCAGGGTGCTGAGCAGCAGGTCCTTCGTGATGTAGCCTTTGTACTTGCATTTCTCGGCATCCAGAGGCCTTTCGAGTACCTGAACCACGGTCAGATTCATACGGGACTTGAGCTCTTCAAATTCATTCGCGAAGAGCACGGTGTCTTCACACAGGTCGCCGTAGAACACGTACACAGGCCGTTTATCGCCGGTATCCGCAATCGTGTTGACAATGCTCATCACAGGAGCGATACCAATACCGCCGCCCATCAGCACCAACCCTTTTTGCATGCGCGGGTTTTTCAGATCAAAGGTGCCGTACGGACCATCAACAAACATCCGGTCGCCTGGTTTCAGGTCTGGAATAGTGTTGGTAAAATCGCCGGCTTTCTTGATTGAGAAGCGTATATCTTCCCATTCCGTGCTTCCGGAGTAGGAGAAGGGGTTACGGCTGATGACAAAAGGCGAGGGGCCTTTGCTAATCCAGGCAACCTGACCAGCTTTGAACGCCGCGCGCTTAAAACCATCGGCTTTGAGGTAGACGGAATAGGTGTCCTTAGCTTCTTCCACAACCTTACTCACAGCATATGGGTGCCGGGCAAGGATCAGAGGGCGAATCAAGCGGATGTAAAGCGCCAGCCCGCCCCAAATGACGATCAGGATCACCCAGGCAATAGTCATGGCCGTATCACGCATGTAGTAATTGCGCTGGAACATGTGCATGAGACCAAAGACCATAATCACAAGCGTGAGCAGGTCATGAATCAGCAGCCATGTGGTATAGCTGATTTTAAGTTTCTTACGAAAGATGGACGTGATCGCAATCAGGACCAAACCCGCCAAGCCAAGCCATCCGCTGATAATCAGGGAACCCTTGAAGTACACAGTATCGGTGAGTAGCAAAACGATGGGGTGCAAAGCGACCAGCAGAACTGCGATGGCAGATACCACATGGTGGATCTTGTACATCTTATCCAGCTCCACCACTTCGGACAACCAGGGGATGCGGGAAATCGGGAGAAATTGCATCCCAGCAATCGTCATCCCGAAGAACGCCAGTGCAACGGAGATATCCCGGATTGGCAGCGCCCAGTTGGCATTGACTAGCATAATTACCAGCGGGGTCAGAGTAAGCGCCAGGAAGAGCGCTACAAAAATTATCAGCTTAGTTTTCTTGGCCATGATTTACGCGTCTCAATTTCTATGAGCGGTTCCGCGCCTGATTAGGGGCGAACCAGACCCTGGGTGCTGACACCGCTGAACTCTGACAGGCTCTCGATGGAGTCGTACATGAGCTGCAGAGCGTAGTCCGCGTTGTGGATGTAAGCAGCCGGATCCTTGGTGACGAACATCAGGTTGTAGGCGGCTTTGAGCATGCGGGGGGTGAAGGCTTTGAACTGATTCGGGAAAGCAGATTCTTCCTCGCTCAGGGTGCCGTCTGCATTGGTATCGATGAAAGCGTATGGGTAGGCCGCGGGATTGAAGCCAAAGGTTGCGCCGGATTTGGCGGTGGAATAGCCGGCGAGGGCTTTGATCAGGACGGCGCGCACGCCTTCGATTTCATCGTAAGTGCTTTCCGCGGTACCGTCGCCATCGTAGTCAACTTTGGACATAGAGATTTTCTTGTAGTCCTGGTAGCTCTTCACATCAGAGTGGCAAGTGGAGCACAGATTGGCATCGCTGCCGGGGACTTCCTGGGTGTGCAGGCTGTGGGGGTCGTGGCATTCGGTGCAAGAGTTTACCGGTTCGGCGTGTTTGAAGGTGCCGGCGTAGGTTTTACCTTCGTACTGGAAACCCATACCGCCGTCAGCGCCTGCCTGTGTGGAGGCTGCAGCCAGATAGTGAACGCCCATAATGCCCTGGTCGGCGATGACATCATCTTCAGCCAGACCGGCGACTTTATCAGCAACATCTTTGGAGGAACCCATACCGCTGTGGCAGGTGGAGCAAATCGCGTTCTGACCAAGTGCGGAAAGTTCTGTTCCATTGGGTAATTTCGCAGCGTCCAATTTGTCCGCGGCATCGTTGTGGCAGGTCGCGCAGTTGATGGAGTCGACAATCTTGCCGGCAGCGTCAACTTTTCCAGTTTCGGAGCCGTCAGCGCCAATATAATCCTGAAAACCGGTTGAACTATGACATTTCGCGCAGGTCGGGGGAACTTCCTGGGGATCGTCCTCGTTCCAGTGATTGAAGGCTTCGGAGGCAGCGTCAGCATGCGCTGAGCCAGCCCATTTTGCCGCAACCACGTTGAGCCCTGAGGTAGTTTCCTCAGCAGCGGGTGCCTCTACGGCCTCTTTGGTAGTGCAGCCAACCCAGGCAACCAGGGCAAGCGCAACTACTGCCAATAAAACGAACAACGTGCTCTTTTTCATAATCTTCTCCATTATTGACTAACTAAGTTATTTTGGATAAAAAGCATACATAATTATATTTACAGACGACTTTCTGTCAATGTGATAAAAGGCACAATTAACCCGTGATTTTATCTTCCACATGGGATTCCTGAGGCTCATTTTGCAGAATTGCGCGTGTTTTCTTAAGCTTCCGGCCGAGCAGCCACAGGTAAAGGCAGTACGCGCCTAGCAGACCCAGGATAACAGCATAACCGGCGATAAAGTAATTCAGCGTTTGTGCCATAGTTCTACTCTCCCCAGTCGTAACTGCCATCTGTTGCAGCTAATTGTTGATTAAGTTCGTCATGCTGTGCCATCAGTCGGGCGCGCTGCAGCAGCAATGCAACATAAAGGATGGTAAATGCCGCCAACGAGATGAAGAGCGTAGCGAGCATTTGCGGATTAAGATTCATGTCCGTTTCCCCGCCGCCAAAGACCACCGGGTGGATGGTGCGCAGTAAACGGGCTGAGAAGAACGTGAGCGGGACGCTGATGAAACCAATGAGGGCATACACGGCGCTGAAGCGCGCCCGCCGGGTTGGATTGTCCACCCCCCTGCGCAGGAGGATGAACGCGATGTAGGTGAACGCCATGATTGTGACCGTGGTGAGGCGCGGGTCCCAGGTCCACCAGGTGTTCCAGATAGGGCGCGCCCAGATCATCCCGCTGAGGATGCAGATCACTGTAAAGAGCAGCCCGACCTCCACGCTCGCCGCAGTCAGGGTGTCCCATTTCATGTCTCTCCGCGAGAGGTACAGCAGGCCAAACACGGCTGCCGCCAGAAAAGCCAGCATCCCCACCCACGCCGCGCTCATGTGGAAGTAAAACACCTTCTGGACCAGACCCATGGTCTGCTCCACCGGCGTGAAGAAAAGCATGCGGACGAACGCAAACAGGACCAGCAAAAATGCCAGAACAGAAAGAAAGGGTAAAAGTTTATTCCTGGATGACATATTCAAACACCATTATCGAAAGCATTGTTACGATTATATCGTACACCAGCAGCAAGTTGAGCCAGCCGTTAATATCCTGCCCGGCCACAGACCCAAGCAGTACGCCGCACGATTTTACCACAGCCATATTCACAGGCAGCAGCAGCGGAAACAATAGGACAGGTAAAAGCAAATCGCGCATGCGGGTCTGCACAGTCATGCTGGCGATAAGCGTACCCGCCGCGCTGTAACCCCAGGAGCCCAAGGCCAGCACGCCAAAAAACGCCCAGTTAAACAGGGATTGGTTGTACAGAACGGAATAGATTGGGATGACAAGCACTGCCAGAAAGACCATCATCAGCAGGTTGGTCAGCAGCTTGGCGAAATAAATCGCCGAAAGGTCAGGGACTGCCATGATCAGCCCTTCAAAACAGCCCTGGTCTTGTTCAGCAGTGAAAGAGCGGTTTAAACCCAGCGTGCCCGCGAAAACCATCACCACCCAGACAATCCCCGGGGCAATATCCGCGCGGTTTATCGGCGAGAGTTCAAGCGCATAATTGAAGATGAACAGCGAGAGCACTGCGAATGCCAGCATCGAAGTAAGAATGTCGCGGCTGCGCCATTCCTGAAGCAAATCTTTCCAGATCAAAACGCGCACAGAGTGGAGCCAGGCTTTCATGCTTGCTCCTTGCGCGCGGCTTTGCCGGCTGCGATCACCGCACTGTATTGTTCCTGCAAAGAGTCCAGGCTTATCCCGGCGTTGGGAATGCTGGCGGCAATCTTTCCGCGGTGAAGTACGTCAAAGCGCGTGGCGACCTGGCGGATGTAACTGAGTTCGTGTGTGGTCAGCAAAACCAGTTTGTTTCGCGCGCTTTCCTCCAGAACCAATTGGTTCAGCATGCCGCAGCCTTGTTGGTCCAGCCCGGTATAGGGTTCATCAAACAGGAGAATCCGGGGATCGCACAACAGCGCGCGGGCAATCGTCAGGCGCTGTTTCATGCCGCGCGAGTATCCCCTCACGGGTATCGGACGCGCGCTGCCCAAACCAACTCTGCCGAGCATTTTGCGCAAATCAGCGTCTCCCAGGCCAGTTTCGTACAAGCGGGAATAGAAGCGCAGGTTTTCAAAGCCTGTCAGGTGCTCGTATAAAAAGGGCTGGTGCAGGATGAGGCCGATGCTGCGGCGCAATTTGAGCGCGCCAATGCCTTCGCTCTCAGAACCCCACAGCACTTCACCGCTGTCCGGTTTCTGCAGCCCGCTGAGGGTGCGGATGAGCGTGGTTTTTCCGGCTCCGTTCGGTCCCAAGAGGCACACGAGCTCCCCCGCGTCAACGGACAGGTCGAGCCTGTCCAGAACGCGTTGGGCGCCGTACGCCTTAGAGATCTGCCGCGCTTGTAGAGTCAAGCGTTTCCTCCGCTGTCTGTGTTTCTTCTTCCCGCTCACTTCGCTTGCCGGGTAAGGTCGCAGCCAACACGCCGCCTGCTGTCATAAAGATCCCGCCTATCCACATATAGTTGACCAAGGGATTATCAGACAGACGCAGGGTGATGTACGGAACATCAACATCATACCCCGCCAGCAAGGTGTAAACGTCCCCGCGCAGCGTGGCATGCGCGTCGGGTATGGTAATGTACTGTTCACGGTCCGGGTAGATATGCTGCGCGGGGTTCAGTCGCGCGATTTCTTTGCCGTCTTTGTACAGCACGGTCTCAGCAGTCACTGTCAGATACTCAGGGTTCTCAAAACTCTCCCGTACCGACACGAACTCGATTTCATAGCCGCGCAGGGGCATTTTCTCACCCGGGATCATGGTTCCCTCGATACTGGCTGAGAGATTTCCCATTCCCACGATTCCAAGCGCGATCATCAAAATACCGGCGTGGACCAGCCAGGCTCCGTACCGCGACCGCTGGTGCCACCACAGCTTCGGAAAGTTTTTCAAGCCCACCGCTTGCGCATCCAAAACCGTCAGGTTGATGAGCGTGGCAAAACCCAGGATGACGATAAAAATGCCGCCAAGCGCCCAGGCCTGCCGCACGCCGCCCAGAAAAACCGCCAGTAAGCCCAGCGCCGCAATGATCAGTGGAATCCAGATTCTCTTGCCGAGTCTCTTAAGACTGGCCGCGTTCCAACCCACCAAAGGGCAGACCGACATTAGCACAACCAGCAAGGCAAATAGCGGCGTGGTGCTGCGGTCGTAAAACCCGCGGTGCAGCGTCATTTCCACGCCTGTCAGGGCGCCGTTGATCAACGGGAAAACCAGACCCCACAGGCAGATCAGGACCAGCGCAATAAGGATGATGTTAGTGTACAGAAACAGCGCGTCACGGCTGAAGGCAGATTCAAATTTCCACTCGCTGCTCAGTGATTTCCAGCGCCATACCAGGAGCGCCGCTGAGGAAACAAGCAGCAGGAACATGAAGACCAGCAGCGGAATAGAAATGCTGCTCTCTCCAAAAGCATGCACCGAATTCACCAACCCCGAACGGGTAACGAAGATGCTGAAGACCACCAGCAGGTAGCTCAGCAGGACCAGCAGTAAGTTAAAGCGCTGGAAGATATTCTTCCGGCGTTCCAAGAGCAGACTGTGCAGCAAGGCGGTGCTGGCAAGCCAGGGCATCAGCGAGGCTGTTTCCACCGGGTCCCAGGCCCAGTAGCCGCCCCACCCCAACACATCGTAAGACCACCAACTGCCGAGCACGATCCCGGCGCCAAGGAAAACCCAGGCGCTCAGTAACCAGGTGCGGGTCTGGTCCAGAAGATGTTCGGACTGGGAACCGCGCGCGAGGGTGGAAATCCCCACAGCAAACGGCACCAGGTAGAGCGCGTACCCGATGTACAACAGAGGGGGATGAATTACCATCCCCGGGTGGCGCAGCAGCGGGTTCAGACCCATACCGTTGGTCAGTCTTTCCACCACGGCGCCCGCCTGCGGCGCGAACAGGCTCGTCACCAGGCTGCCGTCTTCCAACGCCCAGACGCGCGTAAATGGATTATCCGCAACAAGAGAAAGACCGAGAAACAGGATTTGGTTCAGGCTAACCACCAGGAAAGACCAGTTATCCAGCAGGCGCTTCTTTCCTGTTAACGCCAGGAAGACGCACAGTGAAACTATCCAGCTCCAGAAGAAAAGCGAACCGGTTTGCCCGCCCCACAGCGCGGTTATTTTGAGGATCCAGGGCATGGCCGGATTAATCACGGAGACAACGTAAACGTTTGAATAATCCTGCAGAACCTGCATGACCATCAGCGAAAGCAGCGCGGCGGTATGCGCAAAGAAACTGAGTTTTGTCAGCAGGACAGTAGCGCCGGGGAGTTGGGTTTGCTTGCGGAATAGGCTGATAAT
Source organism: Anaerolineaceae bacterium UBA6073 (assembly GCA_002436085.1). Taxonomy (GTDB): domain Bacteria; phylum Chloroflexota; class Anaerolineae; order Anaerolineales; family Anaerolineaceae; genus Mesolinea. Next base: position 75,514 of record DIXT01000030.1, on the reverse strand, counting down.
TACCAGAATTAACGCGGCGGCGCTGGCAGTCAGCGCGAGCGAAGACGTTAGGAAACCAACATAAAACATGAATACCTCGTAGCTGTAGATTACTTGCTTTGGGCTGGCAGTTCAGCCTCGTACTTGGACGGGCACTTGAGCAGCAGCTCGCTGACCTGAAACACGCCGGCTTCATCCAATGCGCCAGTCATGATAGCCTGCGCTTCGTCCTTTAACAAGTCGGGACGCGGCCCTTTGTAATGCACCTGGATTTTCGGCAGGGTTGGGTCGTGCGCCGCCTGGGCAAGCACAGCCGCCATGCCTCCCATGTCTTGGATGACCTGGTGATCGCCGGGGATTTGGGCAACCTCAAAGGTGAGGTCCAGCGTCTGCGGATCGTAAGCAATCGTGTCCCCCAGCACAACGCCGGACATGCGGATGTTTTTTCCAACCAACTCGGCTTGGCCAGCCTTAAGTTCCTGAACGGTCATAAAGTATTGCGACTGCGAGAGCGTTGAACTAATGACGAGATACAGAAGCGCGCCGGCGATAACCACTATCCCAATAATTAGTTTGTTATTTTTCTTGTTTTTCAAGTTATTTAATCCTCAATAAGCGAATGGGTTGTATTGTATCTGAAAACTCGCTTTTTTGGGAACCTCGTCTTAAACCTCGTCTTAAGGGGCAGCGGCCGGGTTGAAGGGATGATAGCCATGCCAGGTTTCGTTGCCTGGATCAGCTATTTGTCGTGCCCAAAGCCAGAACCAGCATTTAGCTTTGAATTTGTCATTTTGAGACTTTAGCTGCCAATTATTAACCTACGCGCAATAACTTATCCTCAGAGGTCTCAACAACGCGCGGTATTTCCACAAACTGCAACTGCGAGATTATCGGTTTTCTTCGCAGTAGCCTATTTTTGCAGTGAATTCATCGCCCCTAAAAAAACCGCGCCGGGAGAATACCCGACGCGGTGAAACACTCGTGCAATTATTCAGGTTACTTCAGGCTGGCAAAGCGCTGCTGGACTGCTGCGGTAAGCTGCTCCAGGTGGGTTAGAATGCGCGCGGCTTCCTCTTTGTCCGATTCGCCAATCAGAGCATCCGCCAAAGATCCAATCTTATCGTCCTGGGGGAGTTCCTCAACATTTAATAATACGCGCTTGATGGACCGCGCCGATTTCGTTGCCGGGTCCGTCGGCAGCCGTACGGCACGGGGTTTTTCACGACCAGCCGCGCGCTCAAGGAAAGCGTGGACGTCCTGGTAGGTTCGTCCTTCGTGTTCTGCGTAATACTGGACAGCTCCCGTCCAATACTCAGGAGCGTAGGAAACAATTTCGCGCAGCACGCGTTCAGGCATTTCTGCCCTGTCGCAAATCTCCAGCAGGTTTTCCGGAAGCTCAAAAAACTTCATCAGGCGTCCGTAGTAAGTGCGCTCAAGCTGGAGCGTTTTCATCAGAACTTCGCGGGTTTCATCGCTCAGACGGACATCATTAATTTTGCGAAAGTAAGCAAACTCATCCTGCGCATTATCCGGTTTGATATTATTGGCTTCCAACACCATGCGGGCTGCCGCCCGGGCTTTCCCGACTGGGGTGAGCGCTTTGTAAGCCATGTTCTCCGCGATTTGCTTTTCAAGGCTGGGTTGATTGTCGATTAGAGCAAGTACATAGGGTTCCTCGCCCTGTCCTTCGCGTACAGACTTCAGCGCAGTCGCCCAAAAACGTCTTTCGCCGGTCAGCATCTGAAAGACATCTCTGCCGCCAATATTGACTACCTGCCCTGTGACCGGTTTGATCTGCCCGGTATCGTGCAGCGAATCCCCCAGCGCAATCAGTTCATCAATTTCCCGACGAATAAGGCGATCCTTTTCCGCCAATTTCAGCCAGCGCCGCACCGTCTCAGTCCAATCAGCTTTCTGAGTATAGAAATCTTCTCGAAGTTCATAGGGCAGCATAAAGCGCGCCTGGAATCGGTCCGGCCTGATCATGGAGAGCGGGACACGGTAGACGCTCTGGCGGTTGTTCACCATCTTAGGCGCGCCTTCCATGTAGGCCGCTTCAGAGTCACCGCTACTTGCCCCAAAGGCATCACTGGTGATGTTAATCAAATCTCCAAAACCTTTTTTCTTGGGTTCAGCCATTATCAAATTCCTTTCCTTGATTTACGCCACCCGAACTGTGCCCATGGGCACAAGTGTGTTTCTTTACCATTTACCCCTGACAGACTAAGCCTGCCCCAGCTTTCCCATGACCGCATCCACCAAATTGGAAAAACAGCGGTACGCCTGGGATTTCTCCGGACAATATGAAAAAATATCATAACCCGCTGTGGTTGCCGCGGAAATTTCAGCCAGATCTTTAATGTACGGCAGCAGCAAGTGTCCGTACATTCTTTCCATGTCCTCGATTACATCACGAGATTGGCGGCGTATCATGCGGAAGCGCGATGGGATGATCCCCAAAATTTTAAGGTCCGGGTTGGTATTCTTATGGACCCCCTCAATCATACGCAAAATATCCGCCAGACCAATCAGGCTTAAGCCATCCGGCTCAATCGGAATAAGGACATGTGTGCTTGCCACCAGTGAGTTCATGGGCACAATACCTGCTGATGGGGGGTTGTCGATGATGATGTAGGAGTACTCGTCTTTGATAGATTCCAGAAAATAGGTCAACTGGAAGGCAGGGTCTTCCCGGGTTTTCAGCGCGGCTTCCAGGCCTTCCATGCGCGCTTTGTTCGTGCGGAAAATGCGCACCTTTTCATCTCGTTTCCGCGGCAGCAGGGAATCGCTAATAATGTTATCCGATGCCCCATACCCGTTTCCAAGCGCTGTCGGGAAGTTATTCTCGGCTGTTATCATGGGCACAAACTGATCATCCAATCCGCCGCCCATGGCGCTGATAGTCGCGCTCAATTGATCATCCATGTCAATCAGCAGCACCGGTTTATGAGTGGCTTTGCGAGATTCGTAGATTGCCAACCCGGCTGCCAGGTTGATGCTGATAGTGGACTTTCCCACCCCGCCTTTACGGTTAATCAGAGATATAATTGCCATTGGCGCTCCGCGCTCCTTTTCGATAAAAATAACACTTGTGTACATTTTACATTATTTTCTATAATTTTCAAGTTACTCCATTTTATTTATCTGTAATATCTTGTCAGTTACGCAAAGTGGGTGGATAATATTTATCACTTGACTTAATTCAATGCGCATGCTAATCTATTTGTACATAAAAGGAGCGCCGCCACATGCTTTCAACCCTGGACCTGCTTTCTGTTGGTTTGCTTGAACATCCGTTTTTACACTACCCGGACACACGCTTCTTCTACCCCTCCATTAACGAACAGCGCCGGGTGTTGGAGGTGGCATCAAGCTTTATCCTGGACCAAAAGGACCCGTCAAAAAATCTTGGCGTTATAGCCGGTGCGGTAGGCAGCGGTAAAAGTATGCTGGCCATGAAGGTCGCTTCCAGCCGTTACCTGACCAGCGCGAGAGCTTCAGTCCTTGGTTTGTACATGAATACGAATACCGTGACTGAACCCCGCCATTTTCTGATGGCTGTCGTTGAGACTTTAGGCCTGCCATCCGCGCGTTCAAACGCCAACCGCATCGAAAGCATTTTTGAGCACCTTGATGAGCACAATGATGAGCTCTTATTGGTGCTGGACGGTCCGCCTGTGGATCAGGAGTACCTTACCCAACTCTTGTCCTGGTCTGTGGAGCATACCAAGAAAATTCGCACGCTCATCTTCCTGCAAGACCTTAACAACACCACCAGCAACATTGGCGGTCTGAATCAATTCCTTGGTTTGTACGTTCCCTTTCGCTCTCCCGGGCTGCAAGAGGTTGCCAGCCTGCTGTATGCCCGCCTCAGAATGGCAGGCGCCGCTGACCCGCTCGCGCTGTTACCCGAACAGGCGGCTTTATCCATTGCTGACCAAGCCAAAGGCTCGCTTACCAACGCTCTGTCTCTGGCGAGCGCGTACCTGGAAGAGCAAATCGAGTCCAAGAAGAGTCGGCTTTTTATTCCGGATCTTGGTCCGCGCCCTTTTTAGGCGTATGAGGGTTTGAGAAGTTCTAATGGAAACAAACCTATCTGAGGAGCGCGAAGATTTATACAGCTTTAATTCGCGGGATTGCTTTTTGTAGGTGTAATGAACCCCGAAACAAATGCCTGGTTGGATATACAGGCGGCTTTGACCGCCACGCAAGACCCGGCTTTAAGCCAATTGCTTGATTCCGCCAGCGTGTCTTACGACGGCACGTACCAGCTCACCGCTCCACCGATGGTCTATGCCAATCTTTGCCGTTATTTTCCATTAATCGAAACTGTCGTGCAGGATCTTACCGGTAAGGAGTTCCGCCTGGCAATGTCCGCATCTGTGCCCATGGGCACAGATCAAATACTGAGACAAATTCCAAGCGAGTCCGGTAACGAAGATGAACTTATGACCTTTGAAACGGGCGCGTCAGATGTCACCCAGGCAATTCTTGCGCCCGAATCAATCGCCGCGATTCCTGCGTATTTGCTGCGCTTTGTGCCTTTCGCTGGTTCCAACGCGGTTCTAATTGCCAGTGCTCTCAGACAGGCTTTCTACCGGCGTTCGCGTGAACACGGCGCCGACCAACTTTATCCCCGCCAAGGAGACGCGGTCACCATTGACGTCGACGGCCTTTTAGCGATGCTTGGCCATGTTATTAGCCGGGCAACCTTCTTTCGCGTCTTTAAGAGCGGCGCTTTGGATTGGTTTGTGCGCCGTGCAGAGCCCGTCCACCGCTTTGTGAATGGGAAAATCGTCCGACAGGCTAACACCTACACCTACCGCGGACTCATGCTTACCCCGGGCGATGCCCAGGATTTGTACCTGTGGCTGTTGAAAAATGGCTTGCAGGAAGCCCCTGCGGATACGCTCAAACATGCCCAGGAAACTCCGCGCGACCGGATTCTTGTGTTCCCCTACCGCGTCCCAGACCTCGTTAACGATAACCGCTTTTCTACCTCGGTGTCCGTGCACGAAGTTGTACAGTCTGCTTTGGGCGGTCCTCGCCTGACGCCCACTTTGGCTGGCTTATGTGACCGGCTTGCATCTCACCTCATCCGTCCTGAAAGCTTTTTGGCTGTTCCGTGGTATTGGTTTCGCCGGGTTCTGCCAGATCTTGGCGCGGATCTGGGGACGCTTTATTTGATGAGCAAGAATTGCTGCTACATTGATTGGGCGCGCGGCAAAGACCGCAGCACTTTTTGGGTTCCTGGCGGTTTGCCCACCCTGCAGAAGTGGATCCGCTCCGAAACCCTGCCAGCCCGGATTCCCCACCTAAAATCCAGCGCTCGCGGGCGACCGCGCAAAGAACAGGTCAATCCAGAATCCCAATACACCCGCGACTGGCGCGAAGCAAACCGCCAACTTGCCAGCCAGTATCTCAGCCGGATTGATACCCGGGTAAGCAGCAGCGGAACCGATTGGCTTCTGCGAGTGGAAGAAGTGCGTTTGACCGCGTCAGACGAGCTCCTGAAAGGCGCTTTGTACGCCTTTCTGCTTGGCGATCAAAGTGCTGAGCAACTTCGGGCGTTACAGGCCTTCGCTTCTGACAATCGCTTTGCACAGCTCCTTCGAAATGCGCTGCGTATTAACTCCGCTAGAATTTGTCATTATGAGACTTTAGTGGAACAGGGTATTTGTCAATTTGAGACTTTAGATGCCAATCAAATTTGTTATTTTGATACGTTAGCTGACAGCCTTAATTGTCATTTTGAGACGCTTGTTGGGGCAGGTATTTGTCAATTTGATACGATAATAAAAATACTATTTAGACTCAAAGATTCCGCAATTTTCCCAAAAAACACAATCCGACCAGATACACAGGGTGAAGAGAACCCGTCTGAGCGCTATGAAAAAGGGGTGGTGGGGTATTTCTCAGGCAGCGAGTGGAATCTGGAGATGATCCTTAACTTAGTCAATCCTGTACTCAAGGATCGCATCCTGACACAGGCTGATCATTGCCATTTTCTCTCCTGGTTGGTTCATGGCTGCCTGACTGCGTCCATTCACAGTCCTCTAAGCTTTGCCGTCAGCCGCAGCCTGGAAACCGCGAGCGGTGCTGGCGGACCAGCCGCCCGACTTGCGGACCTGCCAGCCCCAGAATTGGCCGGGCTTCTGTGGCACGCGCATCAACGCATCCAGGCAGGTTACATTGGCAGAAGCATAACAGCTGAAGCTGGCACGAATGATCTGGAAAGCTTGTTGGCTTCCGCGCAGGATACCAGAACCCGCGGCCAACTGCTCCAGCGAGCTCTGGACACACTGGGCATCGCTGAAGCATAAGCCCTGCCTGGAAAGCAGTTGCTGATCACAGGTAACCACCGTTTTTTACTTGATCCCGGACAACAAATCCCACTTAGAAGCCATTCCAATCGGGCTTGTGCTTCCGGATGAGAAAAGCGTCCCATGTAATTTCGAATTCATTTTTTCTTAAATATATTGCGCATAGCAAGTAAATATTATACTTGGGCTGGCTCTTCAGAAGGCGCCGAAAGCAGAATTGGAACCCTTTATTATTTTCAGTGTATGCGTGTAGATAATATGCCGCCTAGTCATTTCCCACCACAATGAGGTCTATTAATAGTTTGTAATTTTTCTGGCTGAAAGAGTGGGAAATTTTCAAGAAAAAATATGCGTGATGTTACAAGAGTTATGCGCATAGGTATATTATATATAATACTATCCAAATAAGCTGGCGTAGGCGGTGGTTTCAGCTGAATGGGATATAATTCCGGAAAATCAAGACTTCCGGAGGCGGTATGAACTACGCGGTTATTATGGCTGGCGGAGCAGGCACCAGGCTTTGGCCTATCTCGCGCGAGCGTTTACCAAAACCAGCGCTGCGTCTTTACAGCGAAAAAAGTATGTTTCAGATTGCCGTGGAAAGACTTTTTCCGCTCTTTACTCCCCAGCAAATCATCGTGGTAGCGGGCTCTGCCCACTCCACCGTTTTGGCTGAACAGGTGCCGGAAATTCCAAAAGAAAACTTCATCCTGGAACCGGAAGGGCGGGGAACCGCTTCGGCGATCGCGCTTACTGCTATTCACCTGGCCGAGCGCGACCCTGATGCTGTCATGGCTGTGCTCACTGCGGATCATTTTATCGGGGATGAGGCTGCGTTCAGGGACGCGGTAGCTGCTGCTATAAAGGCCGCGGAAAGTGACTGCTTAGTCACATTGGGGATTTTCCCGGAATTCCCATCGACAGAGTACGGCTACATACAACAGGGGGATCTGGTAGGCGAGACTGACGGTTTCCGGGTCTTGGAAGCACTGCGCTTTGTGGAAAAGCCGGACCAGGAACGCGCTGCGGATATGCTGAGGGCAGGCAATTACTCCTGGAATAGCGGGATGTTCATCTGGAAGGTCAGTATCATTCTGGACGAGTTTGCGCGCCAGATGCCGGAGCTGTTTGACCAGATTACCGCGATTCGCAGGACGATCAACACGCCCGCATATGCGCACACGCTCTCCGAAGTTTGGCCAAAAATTCGCAAGCAGACCATCGATTACGGCATCATGGAAGGCGCGCGCCGTGTGGTGGTTTTGCCGGTGACCATGCAGTGGACGGATGTTGGAAACTGGAACAGCCTCAAGGCGCTCTTACCTGAGGATGCAAGCGGGAACACCGTCAGAGGCGATGCACTCCTGATGGACTGCAGCGGGACGCTCGTTTTCGGCAGTAACAAGCTGATTGCCGGCGTCGGTTTGCAGGACCTGATCGTGGTGGATACTTCGGATGCGCTCCTGATCTGCCGGAGTGACCGCGTTCAGGACGTCCGGAAAATTGCGGACAGATTGAAAACAGTAGGGAGGCTAGACCTCATTTAAGGTTATCAGCACCTGGAAGGGGCCACCCGCTCGCGGCCTTTTATAAATTAAAGGTAACAGCCTCAACAGGAAAGATTCGAAATGCTGCAATAAGCACCCTCCAAATAACTAAAACCCAAGCAAAAATCAGCGGACCCACAGGCGCAATTCCGATTGAGGTGTGCATGTAAAGCGTGTACGTTAATTTTCTTTTTGCCGGGGCATATGGAACAATGTTCCCATTGAGGTGAGAAATGCAAAAACCTTACAAAAAAGTTAAGCGAAAAAATACCTCGCTTCCGGTCATTCTGGTGCTGGCGGCAGTCTTGGTTGGCTTGGGTATCTTAGTTTATCAGGGCGTGCGCGCCCTTAGCGGCAACCCGATTATCAAATCCCAGGATGACGTTCCCCGGATTTCAGTTGAGGAAGCTTATCAGGCCGTGCGTGATGGAGAAGCCTTACTGGTGGACACACGTTCCGCTGAGCAATACGCGGCGCAGCACGCGGTTGGGGCAATCAACCTGCCAGTGGACAATCTGGAGAGTCAACTCGCAAGTCTGGACCCGGACCAATGGTACATCACCTACTGTACCTGACCGGCTGAAAATACGAGCGCCCGTGCGGCGTTCCTGATGCTGCAGGAAGGTTTCACCAAAGCCAATCCGATCCTGGGTGGGTTTGAAGCCTGGGTAAATGCTGGCTACCCGACCGAACCGTAGGAATTCACAAACAGAAAAAAACAGCTTGTGTGCTCACAAGCTGTTTTTTGTTTTCACGCTTTGGTACGCTCGCAAGCCGCCAGGTATCCAAGGCTTCTGTTACAGGCCAGCCATTACGCTGCCCTAGGAAAGGCGCTTAGCAGTCGTAATAATTTTCAATTTCGAACGGACTGGGGCGCTGATTAACCTGATTTGCCTCTTTCCGCTTGGCATTAACCCAGGTGCGTATCAGGGTCTCGTCAAAAATCCCGTGTTCTGTGAGGAAAGCGGCGCCGTTTTCCAGGGCGCTCATCGCTGCTTCAACCGAGGTTGGCAGGGACTTGATGGTTGCGCGGCGTTCTTCGGACCAATCAAAAATATTATCGTAAATTGGTCCAAAACCGGCTTCAGTTGGGTCAATGCCTGCCTGGATGCCGGCCAGCCCTGCCATCAGCATGGCTGCCATGGACAGGTAAGCGTTGCCGGTGGCGTCAGGGGGACGGAATTCCATGCGCACAGCCTGCGGGGCGGTGGCGTATTTTGGGATGCGGATGGCCGCACTGCGGTTCGCGACCGAGAAGATGGCTTTGATAGGGGCTTCAAAACCTGGCACCAGCCGGCGGTACGAGTTGGGGCTGGGGTTGGTGAAAGCCATCACGGCTGGCGCGTGCGTGAGCATTCCGCCGATGTATTGCAGTGCGGTCCGGCTGAGCAAAGATAGGCCGTTGGCGTCGTAAAACTGGTTGACGCCACCCTTGGTCAGCAGCTGGTGGTAGTGCGTGCTGCTGCCAGCCAACCCGTAAATGGGTTTGGGGAGAAATGTTGCAGTCTTGCCGGCGCGCATCGCGGTCATTTTGACGACGTACTTGACGAGCAGCGCGGCATCTCCCGCCTGGGTGATGCCCAGCAGGGGCGTTTCAATTTCCGACTGACCGGGTCCACCAACTTCGTGATGATGGTATTTGACCGGGATACCGAGCTTTTCGAGAGTCACCACAATTTCATCGCGGAGTTTGTAATAGTTATCGCACGGCGCGGCCGCCTGATAGGCCTGGTTGTCGGGCAGCGCGTAACCGTTGGCATTCACCAGCGTTCCCCAGTTTGCTTCGCCAGAGTCGATTTGGCACAGCGTGTAGGCAGGGCTGTTCTTCAGGGTAATCCGGTCAAAAATGTAAAATTCAAATTCTGGCCCCCACAAAGATTGATCGGCAATACCAGTAGAAATCATCCATTTTTCCGCGCGGCGGGCAATCTCGCGCGGGTCGAATAGGTACAGCTCCTTGGTATCCGCTTCGTGCACGCTGCACAGGCAGGCGAGCGTGGGTTGGCTGTGGAAAGGGTCCACGAAAGCCGTGCTCAGGTCGGGGATGAGCACCATATCACCGGCGTTCACGTGCTTAAACCCCACACTGGAACCATCAAACCCGACTCCTTCCGTCATTACATCCTCGGTGAACTCTCTGGTGGAGAGGGTGACGTGATGCAGGTGCCCCCACAGGTCGCAGTATAGCAAATCGACCAATTCGATGTGCTGGGCGCGAACAAAATCGTGTGCTTCTTTGAACGAAGAAAACATAGGCTCCTCTACGCAATGGTTTGGGTGAGTGTCATTGCGTTTGTATTATAACAAGAAGCAAGAGTAGGTCGGACAGCGGTTTCAGTTTGGCAGGATGTAAAAGTAGCTTGGGCCGCTCTTTGGTGCGTTGCAACACTCGGTCAAACTGATTATTTTGCTGAATTGGCGGCTTGAACTGCGCAGATAGCTTGTTCTCGCCGGTCTCCAGACCGAGTGAGGAACTTGACCGCAGGTCTCCAAAAAGCAGATCTGGCTGCGTTGTTGAACCGGACGATAATCAGCAGCGGTGGTTTGAACTACCCAAACTACTCCGCCTCCCGCTGGCACAATGCCTGGTGAGGCTGTTCCAATCCCGGTGGGATTGTCCTGAATGCAATAGCAAGACCCTTACAAAAACCCCTTCCTGTCTCTTCGTACAGGTTAACAAGTCCGCTCTACAAGCGCTCAGGCCATCCAGCAGAGGAAGGGCAGTTTTTTTATTCCGAAAATGACGGCAGCGCTCAGGAAGAAAACCAGCAGCGTGAGCAACGGCACGGAGAGAATCGGGCTGAATGAGAGCAGGCTGAGCCCAAACGCTTTTTCAAGAAAATAAATGACAAGCGGATGGATGAGAAACACGCCCAGCGTGAGGCGCGAAAGATTCGCGATCAGGCAGCGCGCGCGGTACGCAAACCGGACTTTGCTGACTTGCGACCTGAAAACCCAAAATACAGCCGCGGCAACAAAGAAGGACATCAGGGAAAGCGGGTCCGAAAAGCGCAGATCTGTCGCGCCCATTCTTTGGGAAGCCAGCCAGGTCACGGCAGCATTGGCAAGCGCCCCCAGCAGACCCAACCCGTAGATAGCGGCGCTGACTTTACGGTCTGCAGAAAAATAGCGCAGCAGGGTGTTGCTCAGCAGAAAGTACCCCGCAAAAAGCAGCACTTTTCCGACCGGGAATTTCTCGGCAATCGTGCTGACCCAGTCCGCCACCGGGAGCAAATCCCCGCTCATTACCAGGGTGTGCCCCAGCAAACCCAGTATAAGCAGCACAGCCGCGTACCGGAGGACGCGCTCGCCGCCGTGATCCAGGATAAGCTGCAAGAACGGCGAGAGCAGGTACAGGCTGATCAGGAACGGCAGGAACCACAAATGGTAATGGCTGCTCACCATCAGGGCAGCAAAGCGTCCTGGCAGCGTGCCAGCGCCGGCCGGGGTGGAAAGCAGGGTGAACAGCGCGTAAATCAGCGACCAAACCACGTAAATCACGGCGATCTTTCTGACCGGTCCCTGAAGCAGCTGCCTGAGCGTGCGCTGTTTGCCCAGACCGATGAAGAGGATGCCGCTGACCATAGTGAAGAGGGGCGTAGCAGCGCGCGACGCGCCAAGATACAAGTTAATAGGCTGCCAGGCAGGTGAACTGACCGGCAGTCCCCGCAGTTGAACGGATGTCAGGTTCAGCGCCACAATCAGCACGGAGGCAGCGATGCGCAGTAAGTCGACCCAGACCAGACGGTTCGGCTCAGACGCGGAAGTGTTTTCCGAGGTGATGTTTGCTGTGATCATATGGCTGCGGTTCCCAACCCGTTATTTTAGAGGATTGGCGTGGCAATTGCCAACCTGTGTAAAAGTATACGGCGTTTTCTTAAGACTTCGCACGTTGTCCTGCGCTAATCGGTTCAATGCCGTTTATAATTTGCTGGAAGCAGAGCGCCTGATCTTTATTTGCAAGACAAGCCTGGCGCGCTGGTTGCCTAAGGAGAGGCTATGCAATACGGATATTTTGATGATAAAGCCCGGGAATATGTAATTACCCGACCGGATGCCCCTTTGCCCTGGATTAATTATCTTGGCAGCCGTGATTTTTACAGCTTGATTAGCAATACTGGCGGCGGTTACTGCTTTTACAAAGACGCGCGTCTGCGTCGAATTACGCGTTACCGCTACAACAATGCCCCGCTGGATATGGGCGGGCGCTGCCTTTACTTGCGCGATGATGAAAACGGAAAACACTGGTCCGCAGGGTGGATGCCCGAGCGCGCCCAACTGGACGCTTACGAATGCAGGCATGGGCTGGGCTATACCCGGATCCGTTCGAAAAGCGCGGGAATTGAGGCAAGCGTCAATTTCTTTGTACCGTTGGACGCCACATTGGAAATCTGGGACCTTACGCTCACGAATCAACGCGAAACGCCGGCAGAAATAAGCCTGTTCTCCGCGGTGGAATTCGCGCTGTGGGATGCGTGGGACGACCAGACTAATTTTCAACGCAACTTCAACACCGGAGAGGTGGAAGTGCCGCAGAGAGACGCCCCCGCCGGAATTCCGCTGGCAGGAACTATCTTCCATAAGACCGAATACCGCGAACGGCGCAACCACTTCGCCTACTTTGCCTGCTCCGAGCCGCTGGCAGGTTATGATACCAAGCGCGAGGACTTTCTCGGCGCTTACCGCGGATGGGATAATCCCATTGCGGTGGAACGTGGGGAATCTGCCAACACAGAGGCGCACGGCTGGCAGCCGATCGGCTCCCACCACCTGAAGCTGCATCTGCAGCCTGGAGAAGCGCGCAGGATCATTTTCCTGTTGGGCTATCACGAAAATGACCCCGCTGATAAATTCGCGCAGCCTGGGTCTCAGATCATCAAAAAAGACAGCGTTTTACCGATTCTGCAGCGTTTCTTACAACCCCAGAGCGTGGACAGCGCCTTTGGGGAACTCAAAGCCGAGTGGGATCGTCTCCTGGCAAAATTCCAGGTGCACACCCCGGACCCGCACACCAACCGCATGGTCAATATCTGGAACGCGTACCAGTGTATGGTCACCTTCAACATGAGCCGCTCCGCCAGCTATTTTGAGTCCGGGATTGGGCGCGGGATGGGCTTTCGGGATTCCAACCAGGACCTATTAGGCGTTGTGCATTTGGTCCCCGAGCGGTCGCGCGAGCGCATTCTGGAGTTGGCGGCTACGCAGCTGCAAAATGGCGGCGCTTTTCACCAATACCAACCCCTGACCAAGCGCGGCAACAACGATGTCGGTTCGGGCTTCAACGACGACCCGCTCTGGCTGGTATTGGGCGTTTCAGCGTATGTGAAGGAAACCGGGGATACTTCTATTCTGGATGAGCTTGTGCAGTATGAGAACCAACCCGGTTCCGAAATGCCGCTCTACGAGCACCTGCAGCGCTCCATGATGTACACCCTGAACGCGCTTGGTCCGCACGGGCTGCCGCTGATTGGGCGAGCGGACTGGAACGACTGCCTGAACCTGAATTGTTTCTCAGACACCCCGGGTCAATCCTTCCAGACGACGACCAACCAGGAGGGCAAGGTCGCCGAGAGCGTTTTCATTGCCGGGCTGTTCGTGCTTGCCGCTCAGGAAATGGTTCAACTCGCTGGGCTGCACCATATAGAAAACGCCAGCTTTTTCCAGCAGCCGGCTGATTTTTATCACGAAAAAGCGTGCCTTATGGAAGCTGCGGTGTGGGCAGCTGGCTGGGACGGCGCCTGGTTCCGCTGCGCGTACGACGCATTTGGTGAACCAGTGGGATCTGTGGTCAACAGTGAAGGGCAGATTTTTATCGAGCCTCAGGGGATGTGCATCATGGCTGGTTTGGGTGTAGAAGATGGCAAAGCGCAGACAGCGCTCGATTCTGTGGCGGAGCACCTGTCAACCCCGCACGGCATTGTCATTTTACAGCCCGCATATACCCATTATGACTTGAAATTAGGGGAAATATCCACATATCCGCCTGGTTACAAGGAAAACGCCGGAATTTTCTGTCACAACAACCCCTGGATCATGATTGCCGAAACCAGAATTGGCAGAGGTGAGCGCGCCTTTGATTACTACTCCCGCATTTGCCCGTCCGCCCGCGAACAAATCAGCGAGGTGCACCGCTGCGAACCGTACGTCTACGCCCAGATGATTGCCGGCAAGGACGCTGCGACGCACGGAGAAGCTAAAAACTCCTGGCTGACTGGCACCGCGTCCTGGAACTTTGCGGCAATCACGCAGCATATTCTGGGCATCCGGCCGACCTACAGCGGGTTATGCGTTCAGCCGGTTATTCCGGAAGTGTGGCAGGGCTTTCAGGCGGTGCGCGAGTTCCGCGGAACGCGCTATCTGATCAATGTCATCCGCGTGGGTAAAGGGAACAGCTGCAAAGTGAAGGTCGACGGCCAGGAAATCGAGGGAACGGTAGTTCCGGCTCCGGCCGAGGCGCGCGAGGAAGTGTACGTCGAAGTCAGACTTGGTACGGCGCCGCTTTAATTTCGACATAGAAGGACAACCGTATGGAAAATAAGTTGTTGGAAGTGAGCACATTCACCGGAGATGGGTACAAACCTCTGATTGACTTTAACTGCTGGCGGGTGGCTCTGCTGCGTTATTGCGATGATATGGACCCTGACACGATGGCAAGTTTGGAGCGGCACATGCAGACGGACGAAGTCTTTGTGCTGCTGGAAGGTAAAGCGGCGCTCTTTTTGGCGGATGGGGACGGCTCCGAAGAGCTGAGTGTGGAAATGATGCAGCCCGGCTTGCTTTACAATGTGAAGCAGGCGGCCTGGCACAACGCGGTCTTAAGCCGGGACGCAACAATCCTGCTGGTGGAGAATCAGGATACCTGCCGGGATAATTCGGAATACTATCCGATTACGCCGGCGCAGCGGGCCGTGATTGTTCAAACCTCCAGGGAGGTGTTCGGTTAGTTCCGCATAGCCATTAAGTGGGAGTGATGCGACATTCGTCTTGATACCCTGAAGGGTACAGGCTTCGATTAAGGATCTTGCATTGCTCACGTGTAGGCAAAATCCAAAATGATTTATGCTTAACCAAAAAGAGGAGGCATTTATCGCCTCCTCCTTCCGTATAAGCTTTGTCAGCCCCTTTCGCCGCGGACATAAGGGATGCCAAGCGCGGCAGGCGCCCCGATGCGCAGTCTGCGCGCAGACGCGGAGCCCCAGACAAGGGCAATAATGGTTAGCACAAAAGGCATCATTTGCAGGAAAAATACCAGGTTGTGGTTGTAGAAGAAGGGATTGCGCAGACCAAATAAGAGCATTGGGCCTTGCAAATCCAGCATAAAGCGGCGCAGCATGCCAAACAAATACCCGCCGAGCGCCGCCCGCAAAGGGTTCCACTGCGCGAAGATGACCAGCGCCACCGCAATCCAGCCTTGCCCGGAAGTGGTCAGGTTGCTGTACCAGCCTGGCGAAATTGCGATGCTGATTGCCGCCCCAGCCAGACCAGCCAGGCAGCCGCCTACAAATGTGTAGAGGTAACGCACTCCATAGACATTAATACCCAGGCTGTCTGCCGCGGCGGGTTTTTCGCCAACGGCGCGCAGGTGCATTCCCGGGCGGGTTTTATTGATGTACCACCAGGAAATGGGTATCAACAAGTAGCCGATATACACCAGTATATTCAAATCGGCAAAGAAGATGCGTCCCAACCAGGGAATTTTTGAGAGCAGGGGAATGGTCGCATTAGAGATGAGCGGCGCGTTTTGCCCGGTTAATCCTTCGCCCAGCACGAGCGCCAGCCCGGTGCCCAGAAAGGTGAGCGACAAACCGCTGACCACCTGGTCAGCCTGAAAGTGAATGGTCACGAGAGCATGCGCGAGGCTGAGCAGCCCGCCCGCGGCGATACCCGCCAGCAAGCCCAACCAGGGACTGCCTGTCGCCAGCGCGGTCTTGAAGGCTGCCATCGCGCCGAGCAGCATCATGCCTTCCACGCCCAGGTTCTGGATGCCGGCTAGTTCGGTCAGAATTTCTCCGATTGCCGCGAATAGTAGAATGGTCCCTGTGGAAAGACCGGATCTGAGAATAATTTCTAAGCTCACTTTGCTTCCTCCGGAGCCGTGCGGACCAGCTCAATTTTGTAGCGCAGCAAGACATCACTGCTGATTACCAGGAACAGAATAGTTCCCTGGATGAAGAAGTACAGACCGGAAGGCTGGATTTCCCGGCCGGCGACAATCAGCGCTCCGAACAGGAAGGAAACCAGGATGGTGGCAAAAGGATTTAGCTTGGCAAGCCAGGCTACAATCACGCCGGAAAAACCGTAATTAGTGGAGATGCGTTCCTGCAGGCGGTGCACCACGCCGCTGACTTCCGACATGCCAGCCAGCCCTGCCAACGCGCCGGAGAGCATGAACACAAGAATCACGTTGCGCGTGATATTAATGCCGGCATAGCGGGCAGCCTGCGGATTATCACCAATCAGATTGATTTCGTAGCCCCAGCGGCTGCGCGACATGATGATCCAGATGATGAAGGCGGCAATCAAGCCAAAGACGACACCGAGGTGCAGCGTGATGCCGGAAAACGCCCTCACTTCCTGGGCGTAGTCCGCAAGGCGCGGAAGCCAGGCGGATTTTGCGAACACCGGAGTCATCTGGAAGCCGGCGTCGCTGAATTCACTGTAGATCCAGTAATTGTTAAAAAATACTGCCACGTAGTTTAACATCAGCGTGGAAATAATCTCGCTCACATTGAATTTAGCTTTTAAATAGCCGGGGATGAAACCGTACAATCCGCCGCCCAGCATCCCAAGCAGCGCCATCATCAACAGAATAACAAACTTGGGGGTCGTTTCCATGTCTACCAGCGGAACCAGAGGCACCAGGCTGGCAAAAAAAGCGCCTATGTAGAACTGACCTTCCGCGCCAATGTTCCACAAGCGCATGCGGAACGCCAGCCCACAGCCCAAACCGATTAGCAGCAGCGGGGTGGCCTTAACTACCACATCCGAGAGCGCGCCCCAACTGCCAAAGGCCGCATTGAAAAAATACCCAAATGTCCTGATGGGATCCCCGCCAATCAGCAGCAAAATCAACGCGCTGATGAGGAACGCCAGGATAATCGCGCCGACTGAAGTCGCCAGAGGCAGCCAGCGCGGGACTTCCTCTGTGCGTTTCTGGATGCGCAGGTGGTACGGTAAGCTCATTCCTGCCTCCGTAATTCTCCCGTCATCATCAAGCCGATCGTTTTCAGGTCAGCCTCCTCTGCGGGAAATTCCCCGACTAATTCGCCTTCGTATATGACTGCAATCCGGTCGGAAAGGTCCAGCAATTCGTCTAATTCCTCTGAAATCAAGAGCACCGCTGAGTCATTATCCCGCTGCTCCAGCAGCAGGTTCTGAATGCCTTCGATAGCGCCTACATCCAGCCCGCGGGTTGGCTGCACAGCCACAATCAACTTGGGACCGCCCGAGATTTCCCGGGCCAGGATGACTTTCTGCAGGTTTCCGCCCGAAAGTTTGTTGACCTGGGTGCTCAGGCTGGGCGCTTGAATGTCGTATTTTTCTTTGAGATTACTGGCGAACTCCCGCGCAGCGGTGTAGCTGATGCGCCACTTCTGGCTGATCGGGGCGCGGTCGTAGGTTTTCATAATCATATTGCCGGTAAGTGCCATTCCAGGAGCGGTTCCCACGCCAGTGCGGTCTTCCGGGATATGCGCGGTGCCCTGGTCAATCGCCCGCTTGGGCGGTTGGTTGGCAACGTCAGTGCAATTCACCAGGATTCTGCCCTGGCAGGGGCGCAGGCCGGTAATAACTTCCGCCAGTTCGCTCTGTCCATTGCCGGCTATGCCGGCTATGCCGAGAATCTCACCCTGGCGAAGCCGAAAGGAGATATTTTTGAGCGCCGGCAGACCGCGGTTGTTCAGCGCGGACACATTCTGAACATCCAGAACGACTTCTCCCGGCGTGTGGGGTTTTTTGGATAATTGAAATATAACTTTCCGGCCGACCATTAATTCAGCCAGTGTCTCTTTGTTTACATCCTCGAGGTTTATTCCGTCTGCGGTGACTTTTCCTTTACGCAGCACCGTCAGCCGATCCGCTACTTGTTTTACCTCGTTCAGTTTATGGCTGATGAACACGATGGATTTCCCCTCCCGAACCATCAACCGCAGGGTCTCCATCAGTTCCTGAATTTCCTGCGGGGCAAGCACGGCAGTGGGTTCGTCCAGTATCAGGATTTGGGCGCCGCGATAAAGGGTTTTCAGAATCTCCACACGCTGCTGCTCGCCCACCGAGAGCTGCCAGATTTTTGCCGTCGGCTGAACTTTCAACCCATATTTGTCAGCCAGTTCGGCAACCTTTTGGTCATAGCGCGGAAGACGCATGACAAAACCGGGATCATCCAGCCCTAACAGGATATTCTCGGTTACAGTGTGCGTCGGCACCAACATAAAATGCTGGTGGACCATACCAACGCCGCGACTGATCGCGTCCCGCGGAGAATTAAGCACCGCGTGTTCTCCATTTATCCGGATTGTGCCGGTTTCGGGTTTATAGAGCCCGGCCAGAATGTTCATTAAGGTGCTTTTACCCGCGCCGTTTTCTCCCAGCAGGGCGTGGATTTCCCCGCGCCTGAGCGTAAAATTGACGTGATCATTGGCAAGCACGCCTGGAAAGCGCAGCACAATATCGCGCATTTCCACGGCATTGGTTTGTTCCTCATGTAGTGGGCGAAGCTGTGGTGTGGTTGTCATGAGTTCTTTCTGATAGATAACCCTCATGAGCCTCTCGCCAGATCAAGGCTCTTTATTGTAAGTGTCATTAAGTTCCAGGAGATGACCCTGGGGTCATCTCCTGGTTGTATTTTGTAAATTTTACAGGTCAGGCAGTTCAGCGGTGATGTTTTCGTTCCACCAGTACATGCAGGTTTTGCATTCGCTGCCAAACTGTTTGAATCCGTCCAGGTCAAGTTGTTCCATGCTGACGCCGTCAGGTAGGATCAAGTTGCCCTGATTATCGGTAATTGGACCTTTGAAGACGTCGAAGCGGGTGAATTCACCCTTTAGCATCTTGTCCAGGGTTTCGCGAACCATCTGCAGGTCCGCTTCCGGAAGCTCTGCCACGCCAGGCATCAACGTTTCGCCTTCCATGAAACCGTACAGACCAAGCCCGCCGGAATCGCCGTCGAAATATTCCCAGCCGCCCTTCCAGGTACCGGCGCGGGATTTATCCACGATACCGGCATAAATCACGCCCCAGTTCCAGTACATGGAGGTCAGGCAGCTATCCAGCGTGCAGTTTCCCTTGTAGTCGTAGGTAATGCCCCATTTTCCTTCGGGGGCAGCCAGGGCGGGGGCAGGGGTGTCCGCGCCGGTCATGACGACCTGAGCGCCGGCATCAAAGAGCGACTTTGCACCTTCCTGCTCGAGGATGGGATCATGCCAGGTATTGATGAAGCGCACATCAATGGTGCACTCCGGACAGGTCTTCTGCACACCGAGTGCAAACGCGTTGCCCAAGCGCAGCTCTTCCGGGATTGGGAAGGTGGCCATATAGCCCAGCTTGGGATTTCCGTCCATTTTCGCGCGGGAACCGGCAAGCATCCCTGCCAGGTACTTGATGTTTTCCATGGCGCCCATCAGGTTGCCAAAGTTCGCGCCGTTCGCTTTGTATCCGCTGATATGGACGATGTCCACATCCGGGAATTCATTGGCAACTGTTTCAGAGGAGTCCATGAAACCGAATGACGTAGTGAAAATCACATCGAAGCCTTTGCGGGCCAGGGAGCGGGTAACCTGCTCTGAGTCAGCGCCTTCCGCCACGTTCTCAACGTACGCGGTGTGCACACCTTCCAGGGTTTGCTCTACATACTGACGGCCAACATCGTGCGACTGTGACCAACCGCCGTCGTCGTGCGGTCCAACATACACAAATGCGACATTATAGCAGCCTTCGATTGGCGCAGGAACCTGGTAGGAACCTACGGCTTCTGAGGTCGTCTGGGCGCGGCAGTCCACAACGGGTGCTTCTGCCGGGGTCTTGGCGCAGGCCGTAAGCACTAACGCAAGGACCAGGAACAAATTGAACAGCCAAATACCTTTTTTCATCTTTTCTCCTGTTTAGATTGTTTGAACGGATTGGAAAAAATGCAATTGCGAAAGACTTGCTCCTTTCGGATTTCAAAGCGACGACATGTTAATTGTACTGCAATAAGCTGAAAAACTCAGAAACTGGGGGGGGATAATCCAATCATTTTTAAATATCAAGAATCACAGGTGATGATAAAAATTACATCAATGGGACGGGCGAATTGCTTCGTTTATCCGAAAGCGACGAGAAAATAAACTTAGGGGGACAAAGCACGTTTTCAGCAAGTTTAGCAGGCAGGTAATATCGTCCTTTCTTCGCTCAGCCCTCTGGTATGACCACCGGTCCATCGTGGCAGACCAGGAAGCCGGAGGAAATTCCCAGCAGTTGGCAGGTCTCCTCGCTCAGTTCGCACGAGCCGCACAAGCCTATGCCGCAGCGGATCAGCGCTTCAAACGAGAGCTGCGTCGGTATTTGAAATCGGCGGCACAGCTGCCACACAGCCAGCAGCATGCCGGTGGGACCGCAAGCGTAAACGCCCGCCGCCATGTTCTGCTCTATTGCGCGCAGCAGCGGCAAGCTGACCAGCCCTTGCTCGCCGGCGATGCCGTCTTCGGTAGCAAGCAGGACCTGGCAGCCCAGATCCTCAAACTGTTCAACCATAATGAGGTCAGCTTTCGTCTTAGCGCCCAGGCAAACTGTAACTTCCTGTCCCAACTCGCGGGCTTGCTTTGCCAGGAAGCTCAACGGCGCCGCTCCGTATCCCCCGCCCACCAAAATATGAGCCTCACCCGACAACACAAAGCCTTTCCCCAGCGGTCCGCGCACCCACAACCGATTACCTGCTTCTAACTGGCACAGGACGTGGCTGACCGGACCAACGTCGCACACAGTCAGGGTCAGCGGATCATTTCCGCTGATGCTGAACGGTTTCTCTCCGATACCGGGCAGCCATGCCATCACGAATTGACCGGGGAAGGCGTCCGGTAAGCTGGCATTCATCATGAGGGTTTGGGTGTGTGCATTTTCTTTACGAATTTTATTAACGATGAAAACCTGGAACAGGCCGTTTTCTTTATGAGGCATTTTTGACTAACTCCAATATTTCGTTACAGGCCTGAATGGTGTCATCGTAATTAATCCCCGAAGCGTATGGATTTTGTCTTACGAAAGCATTCCAGCGCGTTCGCATTAAGGGGTCATCTCTCAATGTCAGTAGCAATTCAGAGAATTGATCGAAATTAAGTGATGTGTGCCGATGGCCAAATGTGTTCTCAAAGGCTGCTCTTAAAATCTGTCTGTCGACTTGACCGCTCTTCAATTTGACGATCGCATAAATATCATAAAAATCTTTACTACGGCTGTTGGCTAAGCCCTTGTAGGTAATTATGTGAAATTTTTCTGCCAGAATCGTTTCAAAATTCACGCTTAGGATGGATATTGGTTCTTTACCAAAAAGTGGTTGATAAGCAAAGTTTTCTGCACCGGGCGTTATCGGGTCACCTGCGGCGATATCAATTGCTACAGTTTGTTTAATGATCTCCAACATGCAAACAATTTTGCAGCGCAAACCGCCATAAGGATCCAATTCCCGGATTGGCTCGAAGCCAATAATTTCGTAGTAGATATGGTCATCAATCTCTAAGCTCAGGATATCCCTCAATACAGTGATCAGGCTTTTGGGTTCTATGTCAATACCCTGAACCTCAAGATCCAGATCTTTGGTTGTCCGGAGCTTAACCCCCAGAGAGGATGAAAGTAAAAAACCACCTTTAAAAACGAAAGCTTCTTTTTTCTCACTTAATGAAATACGTCTTAATATAGATTCCAGGAAGTAAAGGGTCAGAATAGTATTGGAACTTACGCCAGTTTGTTCCCTGAGCGCGTGAACGCGACTGCTAAGTTGGTCTTTATTCAATCATAACCTCGATTAATTCCTGGGTTTGCCGAAGGATTTTCATCCTGGCAGCGTAATCAAACAGTCTGGGCAGGTTTTTCTCGGGGTATCTGACATAATTCCGCAGCGCTTGTGAGAAAACTTCGCCTTCAATGACCGATCTGTTTTTGATAAGGTCGCACAGAGTTCTCTCGCGGTTGTATACCTCCACTGGATTTCCAAAAATTGACAGAACCTGGGTGATGCCCAGGGGATATATATCTTGATTGACATAATGGACGCGAACACGCTCTGGAATACGATGCGCATTGTAGCCGCGATAGACCGTTACTTCCATTCTACCGGGCAGACGGTCAATCATGCCGTGCAGACTGAGGGCAGAGTGATATGAAAAAATGCAGCGTTTGTTTCTCGACTGAAAGATAAATTCTTCATCTTCGAGAACCTGAGCAGAAGCATAAACACCCCTGCCAACTCTTTGAAGGGTGCCCTCGCGCACCAACTGCGTCAGGTAGACGGAAGGAATGCCGAGGCGTCGACAATCTGCTGCGGTGATATAAGCGCTGTTTTGGTTCAGGAGGCTCATAATTTGCTGTTTATAAGACATAGTAATTTCCATATGTGCTTACATTATATCATAATGTAAGCATAAAAAGAAATATTACTGAGTGATCGCCCTTCCGCGCAGCGACTCGATAGATTCGTACCCAGCTGTCTGCATGAATGCCAGCAGCTCTGAGCCAATCCGGGCAAAAGCTGCCGGCCCGTCCTGCCAGACGGCAGAGCCAATTCC
This sequence comes from Anaerolineaceae bacterium UBA6073, assembly GCA_002436085.1. GTDB lineage: Bacteria > Chloroflexota > Anaerolineae > Anaerolineales > Anaerolineaceae > Mesolinea. Next base: position 52,909 of record DIXT01000030.1, on the reverse strand, counting down.
TACCAGGCTGGCGCCAGCCATGAGCATTTCCGCGGCATCCATCCCGGTCGAAATACCGCCGGTGCCGATGATCGGCAGAGTGACGGACCGGGCAATCTCGTACACACAGCGCAGCGCGATAGGTTTTAGCGCGGGTCCGGAAAGTCCGCCGCTGCGGTTATACAAGATGGGTTTTCCAGCCGCTGCGTCAATCAGCATGGCTGGCATGGTATTAATCGCGGTAACGGCGTCCGCGCCTTCCTCCGCGACCGCTTTGGCGATCTGACCAATATTGGCTACGTTGGGCGCCAGCTTGACGCTGATAGGCAGGTTGACTGCCGCCCGCACCGCGCGGGTGACCGCGGCTGCGCTTTCGGCGGTAGCTGAAAAGGGCGTGCCAAACTCACTGGCGACGTTTGGGCATGAGATGTTGACTTCAATCAGGTCCGGGTCAGCCTCGGCGATGATGCGGGCTACCTCCGCAAATTGCTCCGTCGTGGGCGCGAAGATACTGGCAAAAAGCGGCACGCCCAGCGCTGCGAGCCGTTTTTTGGCCGCCTGCAGCAAGGGTACTTCCTCGTGCGCGCCGGGGTTGGTAAGGCCGACCGCGTTGATGACCCCGCCGTCCCATGCCAGGGCAACCGGGTTGGGGTGCCCCGCTCTGGGTTCGGGTCCGCAACTTTTTGTGGTTACCGCCCCCGCGCCTTCTAAGGCTGCTCTTTCCAGCAGGCTGGCACTGGTGCCCAGAATCCCGGAAGCCAGCACCAGCGGGTTGTGCATGGTCTGCCTCAGGAAGCTGCAGGATAGCTTGTATTCAGTCATGCTGCTCCGTCAAGATATTGTTTTACTTCGAGCAAAGTACCCTGGTCGATAAGGCCTTGTGCTTGCAAGCGTTCGAGGATCCGGCGCATGCTGAGCACCGCGTGCACATTTATTCCCTGCTTTGCGAGCGCGTCCACGCCGCCTTGCTCCCGGTCCACCAACACCACCGCGTCCCGCACGGATAAACCCGCAGCGCTCAGCGTTTCCGCGGCTGTCAGGATGCTGCCGCCGCTGGTAATAACATCTTCCAGAAGCACCGCGCGCTGCCCCTGTTGAAAGACGCCTTCTACCATCTGTGAGGTGCCGTGCGTCTTGGCTTCCTTGCGCGGATAAACCATCGGGCGCTTAAGCCTGGAGGCAGCAATCGCGGCGATCGGCAGCGCAGCGTAGGGCACCCCGGCAACACAGTCATATTCAAGGGAAATCATTCGGTCAATGTAGGCTTCTACTGTCAGGTCCAGCACATCCGGGTAAGAGACGAGACGGCGCAGGTCGAGATAAACCGGCGATTGTTTGCCAGACGCCAGGGTGAAGCTGCCAAATTTCACGCAGCCGGTAGAGAACAAACCGTTCACGAGCGCACGGAATGGGTCAAGCGGGCTCGGAGAAATTTCGCTGATGACCGCATTAATTTGCGCGCGCAGTTGTTCGGCGGCTTTGCGCGGGGAGGCCGCCGCGATAACAGCGCGGGAGACAGGCACAAGGATACCTTTTTTATCCGCGCGCAGACCGGCAGTAAGCGCGGTTTTCAGGTCTGCGCCTTGCGCACCGACCCCCGGAGCAAGGAACCAGGCATCCGGGCAAATCGCGCGCACACGCTGCAGCGCTTCGGGTTGGGTGGCGCCGATTACCAGCCCAACCTGAGCAGGAGAACCCCAGTTCTGACTGACGCGGGCAATGTATTCATACAGAGCCGGCGAGCCGTGGCCTTGTATTTCTTTCGCGGAGGGATTGGATGTCTGGCACAGGATGAACGCAAATTTTTCCGGATCCGCGAGGAAAGGCTTGATGCTGTCCTGCCCAAGGTAGGGGCTGAGAGTCACCGCGTCTGCATGAAATTGTTCGTATGCGGCGCGGGCGTAGGCTTGCGCGGTGGAGCCGATGTCTCCGCGCTTGGCATCCAGCACAACCGGGATGTCCGCTGGAATAGCTCTGATGGTTTCCTGAAGCGCGCGCAGGCCGGCGGGTCCATATTGTTCGTAGAAGGCCATGTTGGGCTTGTAACCGCATACCTGGTCGCTAGTCTGTTCAACAATCGCTTTGCCCCAATCTGTCAGGCGCGTGTAGATATCCCCGGTCCCGGGTAGGAATTCCTCCTGCGGGTCTAATCCGACGATAAGCAGGCTGCGGTTCCTTTCGACAGCGCCTTCCAATTTTTCAATGAAGTTCATTCTGCCTCCTACGGCTAAACACGCATCTGTATCGCGGAATAACTAGTCGGTCTGCGCTCTGACACTTGCTCAAAGCTTCGTCAGCCCATGTCATTAATGTGTCAGGTTACGCCTGACCAAGTACGGCAGCCAGCAGCGCCATGCGGATGTAGAGGCCGTTTTGCACCTGACGGAAATAGGCCGCCCGCGGGTCGCGGTCAACTTTATAGTGAATTTCGCCGATGCGCGGCAGCGGGTGCATCACGACCATCTTTTGCTTGGCCTGTTCCATCAGCTCGGGGGTAATTTCAAAGTAGTTTTTGACTTCTTCGTACTGGGCCAGGTCTGAAAAGCGTTCTTTCTGGATGCGGGTTACGTAAAGCACATCCGCGTTTTCAATAACGTCCGCGACTTTGTTGGTCTCGCGGACTTTTACGCCCTTGTCAATCAGGTCATTCATCAGGTCAAGAGGCAGGCGCAGGGTATCCGGTGAAACAAAGCGCAGTGAAACGTCGTATTGCGAGAGCAGGCGCGTCAGGCTGTGGACGGTGCGGCCATTACGCAAATCGCCAATCATGGCTACTTTCAGCCCGTCCAAAGTGCCAAGCTCACTCTTGATGGTGTACAAGTCCAGGAGCGCCTGGGTGGGGTGCTCCCCCGCGCCGTCGCCCGCGTTAATGATCGGAACCTTCGCGTATTTCGCGGCTGTAGCGGACGAGCCAATTTCGGGGTGGCGCAGCACGATCACATCGCAGTACTGCTCGAGCGTAAGCATGCTGTCAATCAGGGATTCCCCTTTTGACACAGAAGAGTATTGAATACCTTCCGTGATCGGAATTACCTTGCCGCCCAGGCGCACCATCGCGGAGATAAAGGAGGAACTGGTGCGGGTGCTGGGTTCGTAAAACACACAAGCCAGGGTGTAATCCTTGAGCAGATCCGCGGTGCCCCAACGGCGGCACATGGCAAGCATTTCATCTGTCCGGTGGAACAGATAGTCCATATCATCCTTGGTGAATTGGTTCACGGAGAGGATGTCTTGCTGGTAAAACACGCTTTGGTGTTTTGCTTCGCGTTGGTATTTATCCAGCTTGAAAAGAGGTTCGAGGTTGTCAGTCATCATGTTGTCAGCTCCAATAGTGAAGAATTAAGGATTTTGGTAATTTAAAACAATTCCATCGCGGACGACTTCCTGTCCGCGCAGTACAACGTGGGTAACTCTGCCTCGCAGGCGCATGCCTGCGAAAGGAGACCAACCGCATTTTGTGTAAAGCGGACGCTCCGGGAATACAAATTCAGCCTCCGGATCCACTTCTACCCAGGTCTCGGGCTGCTCCGGCAGTTTGAAGATTCGGCGGGGATTAAGGGCAAGCAGCTCTGTCAGGCGGGCGGCGCTCAGGCGGCCTTGCGACACAGCCGTCAGCATCAGGGGTAGGGTGGATTCCAGCCCCGGTACGCCCGGGGGCGCGCCTTCCGGGCGCTCTTTTTCGGCGCGGGTATGCGGGGCATGATCGCTGGCGACGCAGTCAATCGTGCTGTTGATGTGTTCCCACAGCGCTGCCTGGTCGCTGGGGGAAGCCAGAGTAGGGCGCATGTCCCCGTATGGTCCCAGCCTGAGGGCGTCGGCTTCGTTCAGGAACAGATGGTGCGGTGCCACCTCACAGGTGACCGGCAAGCCGCGTTCTTTCGCGCGGGCAATCAGTTCTATTTCTGCTTTGCGCGAAACGTGACAAAAATGGATGTGTTTACCATACATTGCTGCCAGCGCGACGCCGACCGCCACAGATTCCTCTTCCGCGTGCAGACAAATAGGTTTGTCGCTATTCCAGCCCTCCGTCACCCCCGCCAGCGCTGCTAGCCCGCGCACCCGCAGCGGTCCATAGGTTTGGTCCAGGTAGATTTTGAGCGCCGGCGCGTGCATGCAAAGCTGGGAGAGTTGATCGAGGTGCCCCGCTGAAGCGCCTGCGAATAAAAAAACATCGCACAGACTTTGCAAATTTGCTTGTGTCTGTGCGACGCGCCAAATGTCATAGGAGACTAAAGGCGGCTGCGTGTTGGGCATGGCCAGGAGGGTGGTGAAACCGCCAGCCAGCGCAGCCGCGCTGCCGGTGCGGAAATCCTCTTTTTGCTCACCGCCAGGACTGCGCAGGTGAACATGCACATCGACCAAACCCGGTAAGATCATCAGACCGCCTGTAATTAAACTAATCCATTATACAGAAACAGGCAGCTTAACGTCAAGACTTTTTTTCAAAGACAATTTTCACAAGACGACACGAAATGTGCAGAGCATAAGACTCTTCGCTTTGGCTTGTAACCCTTCAAGGTATCGCAATAACAGATCGGCAATCCTATTCTTCCAACCTCCCCAGATCAGGAAGTACGCCCTTCGAACGTCTGTTAGGGGCGAAGCATCGCAATAGATATTTATTTACCACCTGAGCGGCTCTCGTCAAGGAGGTTTCGCCTCTACGTTCAAATGGCTGCGTTCAAGACAGCGATTTGGTCGGGAGTTCATCATCCATTAAGAATGACAGGACTGTCTCGCTTGGATGGTTTGCGCAGGCTCAGATATTTCCCTATTTTATAACCGGAATGGTGCTGCCTTCGGGTTCACTATTTTCACGAGCGTCCCAGAAGTTCGTTCAACAAAGCCTGCGTTTCGGTCGAGACCTCGCTGCCAATCTCCCGGTTTAGCGCTTGCTGACATTGCTGGAAGGTCTGCAGCACGCTGCCCGGATTGCCCATACGGTGGTGAATCAGCATCATGCTGCGGTAGGCAGGCTCCCACAGCGGGTCCCGGCTGAGCAGTGTTCTGGAGAAATTCAGCGCTTTTTCCCATTCCCCAGCGCTCAGCGCGCTTTGGATGAGCTGGTCCATCACCTGCAAATAACGCTCGTGGTAATACTGGCCTTCTGCGATAAAAAACTCCTCGACGGCTTCATTCTCAAAGTAGCGTCCTTGATAGAGGCGCGCTGCCGATTCCAGAGAGCTTACGTCGGAGGACCGGCTGAGTTGGTCGAAACGCTCCGTGTCGATAATAATGCCCACGTTCGGGTTCAGCATGTACTGGCTCCCGCGCCTTAAGACAAACAACGGCTTTGCGCCCTCCGGTCTGTCCGGTTCAAGCGCTTGGTTCAGGCTACTGAGGGTCACCTTCAGGTTGTTTGAAGCGGTTGCTGGTTCCGCGTCTGGCCAAAGAACCAGGGTCAACTGGTCGCGGCTTATCCATTTGCCAAAATTGCCGACCAGCACCTGCAGGAGCTGGCGCGCTTTTTCGCGCTTCCAGTCAGTTGCGTCCAGCAATTGTGTGCCGCGCCATACGGCAAATTGTCCAAAGGTTTTGATGCGCAGGGTGTAGCCCGGGTGGTATTCCAGGTTTGTCGCGCCAATTTCTTCCAGGATTTGCTGCGTAAGTGCGGGTTGTATCCCCTGCCGCTGGGCCTGCAGCAGCAGCGGCAGAAAGACCATCGGATTATCGCCGCCGAGCATGGTCGGTTTGGTCAGTAAAAATTGATATTGATGCTGATGGATCAGCGCCAGGCCTTGTTCGAGGTAGAGCCACAGCGAACTCTCGAAGCCCTGATGAAGCGCGCAGTACCCCAGCCACAGCAGCGCAGCCGAACGTGAAAGCTCATCCCCAGCGCGGGCAGCAATTGATTCCGCAATCGAAAGCTCAAGATTGGCAGCTTCATACTGCCCTGATAACGCCAGGCTGGCGCCCAGGGAGAGCCGCACCAGCATCCCTATCCAGATATCCCCGGAGCTGTTGGCAATGGAAAGCGCGTCTTCTGCAACCTTGCGGGCTTCTTCCAGTCGGCCTGAAAACCCGAGCAAGCGGCACAATCCCCACAAGGGTTCCACATGAATGCGGACGATATCCACAGCCCGCATTGATTCCTCGTATAAGTTGCTGACCTTTCTGTACTCACTTTCATCTTCGTCAAAGGCGCGGCTGAGCTGAAGCGCGTGGCCAAGGCGCATAAATCCAACGCTGCGCACGAAAACGGAGCGGTAGTGCTGCCCGATTTCAATTCCGCGCTGGGCGTAGCGCAAAGATTTGTCCAGCTCGCCATTGAACGCATAGAATAATGAGAGCAGGAGGGACGCTTCGCGGTGGAAACGCTGCGGACGGCTCATCTGCAGAGCGCTTATTGTGTTTTCAAGGTCAGGGGCTGGTTCCAATTTCTGCAGGAGCTGAATTCCCTCTTTGATGCGGCCGGTGCGTAAATACAGCCGGGCCTGGATGTAATCATTTTCCTCGGAGTCACTGCGCGCAAATTCCCTGGAACGCTGCAAGCTCTGTTCAGCCTGCTCCATCTCGCCTTGATTGACTTGATTCTCAGCCATCTGCGTCAGCAGTTGTGCCATTTCCTGCCTGTTTTCCGCCGGGTCCAGGAGCGCGAGTGCGCGGTGCAGGAGTTGGTTGGCATTAATCGGCCGAATCGTGTCCAGGTAGACCTGCGCTTGCCCGCGCAAAGCCAGGCTGACGCCCCACTGATTGCCGCTTTGCTGGTATCCGCGCTGGGCGGTGCGGTAGTCTTCCAGGGCAATATCGAAGTAACCGTTGTACCGGTTCACTTCGCCGGAAAGGAAGTTTACGTACGGGTACTGCGCTCGCTGAGTTTCCGGGAACTGCTCAATCCAGTAGCGCACGCTCTCGTGCCGATTGGTGAGGATGAAATCCCTCCCGACGTTTTCCAGCAGTAGATTAATCTGCGGATAATCGCCTACTTTGAGCAAATGCCCGATGGCGTTTTCCCAGTACTGATGCGCGGCGAAGTAACTGCCAATTTTACGGTGCAGCTCGCGCTCAAGCTCCTGGTTTGTGCTCAGGCGGCTTTCCAGAAACTCCCGGAACATGTGGTGGTAGCGATAAACTCCTGGACGCAGCTGCTCCAGAAACAAACCTGACCGGTAAAGTTCGCTCAGGATGTCAATGCTGTTCTGACTGTCCATCAGGAAATCGCAGGTTTCTGTGTCCAGGAATGAAAGAACTGACGTCCTGAGCAGGAAGTTTTGGTACGCTGGCGGCTGGTTTTCCAGAACCTCCTCCGCCAGGTAAGCGAACAGGTTCTTGCGCGATTCGCTTTCCTCTTTAAGCATTTCCAGAACAGTTCCCTGCGGCTGCCTCTTGAGCGACTGCCAGACCATCTGTAAGCCGATAACCCAGCCCTCCGTGCGTTGGATAAGCTGTTCCACTTCTTCCCGGTTCAGCTCCAGTTGGTATTGGGAGCGGAACAGCGTCTCCACTTCTTCAGGGGTAAAGGTCAGATCGCGCTTGCCAAGCTCGAGCACCGTTCCCTTGGCGCGCCAGCGGTGCATGGACGGGAAATCCAGCGCCCGGCGGGTCGAAAGAATCACATGCAGGGAGCGCGGCAGGTGGTCAATGAACCAGTTCAACAGGTTCAGGATAGCCGGAGATTGATCCACGTACTGCACATCGTCCAGCACCAGCAGACAGCGCTCAGGAATCTGGTTGGCAATGGCATTCACCAGCGCGATCAGCCCGTCCGTTGGCTCGGAATCGGGCGTATTGAGGATGCGCAGCGCCTCCGCTCCCATGCTGTAGCCGTGCTGATTAAAGGCCGTGTAGAGGTTCATCAGGAACAAAGTCGGGTCGCGGTCGTCCGCGGAGACAGAAAACCAGAACACCGGAAAATCCAGCTTTTCAATGAAGGTCAGCAAGGATGTGCTTTTGCCGTATCCCGTGCCGGCCTGGAGAATCGTGGCAGGGTACTCAAGGGAGCCGCGCAGCAATGCGGTGACGCGTTCCCGGGGGAGGACGTTGGAGCGCTGGGCGGGCGGCGCCAGCCGGCTGAGGATAATCAGACTGCGGTTGCTCATGGATGTAATTTTACCAGCCCGTAAAACCCCTCCTGAGCTGGTTTTTCATAAAATCCTTGGCAGGTGAAATAAGCTTGAATGAAATTTGGACATGCGCCGGGCTTTAAGTAAAACCTTGAAAATGAGATGCTTTGCGCGTGTCAATTATTATTAAAACCTGCCGGAATTTATCCTGCTCCGGCAGGTCTGATTGTTCTAATTTGCTTCTGCTTATTTCTTTTCGTTAATTTCCGCCAGGACCTTGGTAACCATCTCGTTGGTCAACCCGGCGCTCTTGGCTTGCGGCATATCCAGCAGGGACTGCAAGGTTTTGCCTTTTGCCAGCATGATGAGGGGATTCTTAGTAATCCCAGGGACGTAGCGCTCGATGACCTGGACCGCGCGGGGGTCTTTCAACAAATCACCAACTTTGGAAAGTAATGTGTATGCCATAGTTTCTCCTTTGTCTATACACTACATCGGTATTGTATCGCATTCCCCAGGCATCAAAATTAACGTAGAAAAAACCTTGCAGACGGCCGCATTTACAGCCTGCCATTTTCGCAGACATCAATTGTGGGCGTGGAGAACGAAAAAAGACCCCGCAAACCCATAAAAACAGGCAAATTCTGTAAAAATCAACACAATTACCAAAGAGACCTATTGACTTTGCACATCAATTGCTCTACTGTATAAGTAGTCTATTTTGCCCCTTTTTTCTGTCCTTTAATTGACTTTATCCTCAACAATCGCAAATATCATTTTAAGCACAATATTGATGTGCTTGGCTTTCAAGTTCTAATACCGCTTATTTTCTAAAAGCAAAGCTATTGGTTAATCCACTAAACAAACGGAGGAAAAATGTCTCACAAGCGTGTTTGGATTGTAGCCGCTTCTGTGCTGATTCTGCTGGCGCTTGCCACAGTAACAGTTGTAGCGGATCCGTTTTCCTGGCTTTCCAGCGAGGACGGGGTGGAAAATTTTGAAGAGTGGATCGGAACAAGAGACACCGTCATTGGCGATGATCCCGATGAGAACGGGTATACCGGCGCAGTGGTAACCAGCCCCGGCGTTGAGGTCCCCTCGGAAAGTGCGAGCGACCTGGAGACTTTGCCTGCTGAACCAGGGAGCGAAGGAGAATTCCGGCCGGATGAAATGAACCCAGAAGTCATTGACAGCGAGCCGCAGTGGTCTGGGGTCTACTACGATTTCTCGGCTGGTTCGACTATGCGTCCGCGCTCCAGTTCAACAAACTGGGCCTACCCAGGCAGCGGGTGTGTCTATGCATCAAAAGACACAGAGCTCTTTACCCTGCCTTTGAATTTACCTGATGGAGTGCGCATAGATTATCTACGCTTCTATTTTTATGACGCGGCCACGCCGGCTAATTCATATGCCTGGATCACCATCTATGACGGTTCTGGAGGAGTAACGGATTTGGTATCTGTCTCATCGACCGGCTCCGCGGGTTATGGATGGATTGTGAGCAATTTTGTGGACCACGTGGTTGATAACGAGACCTACGCGTATGTGCTTCAGTATGATCCAGAAATTGTCGGCTCTTCGCTCCGCCTTTGCGGTCTGCGCGTGGCCTACCGGCTGCCCTGATTCCATATCCCAACCCACATCAGAGAAGAGGTATCTTATGAAGCAATCAGTGGGATTAAGGATTTTGATCATTGGAGCGCTGTTGGCAGTCATGTTAAACGCGATTCCGACAGGCGCTGTGAAAGCGTACGCAACTTGGTCTGATTGGTTCACCCTGCAGATTCATCTGCCGGAAGGTGCTGAGATTAATTACCTGCGCCTGTACTTTTATGACGCGGATGCAAGCTACGACAGTATTGCCTGGATCACGATCTATGACGGAAGCGGTAATTTTACAGACCTCTTGCCTGTCGTTTCCGATGGCAGCTCGGGCTACGGCCAGGCACTAAGCGCTCAAATCCACCACATTGTGGATAATGAAGCTTACACCTACGTGCTCAATTGGCGCCCAGATATTATGAGCCCCAAGATGCGCTTGATGGGGATGCGCGTTACTTACCTCCCTTCCGGATCGGGGACGTATAGCTACCTGCATGTGGCTGGCAACACCTTTACGCCGCGCGCCAGCACAACAGAGTGGCGCTATCCAGGCAGCGGTGGGATCTACGCCACCAGTTGGGATCACTTCCTGCCCTTCCTGAGGAAGTAGACCTTAGCGGAAAGAAAGAACCCGGCTGATAAACTTTGCCGGCTTTTAGCGGCAAGTGGTAGATAATGTTGATAGCAGCGGTCCGTACCTGGACCGCTGCTTTTTCAATGGCCGCAGTCAGTGCGTCTAAAGCGCCAGACCCTTCAAGCAGGCTTTTAAACACTGGTAAGCCCGCAAGCTGCTTCGGGGCTGGTGGAATTCCTGGGGCGCCTGAATGTATACTTCAAGAAGTGGAAGGCGGCTTAATGACAGGCGCGAACTTTCTCCTGGGAGTGGATCCCCTCATGGCTGCCTGGCCTTATCAGGGCAAGGTCAGCGGGAATTGGTGGAAATTCGGTTTCCCGGTCTTTTACATTACCGCCCTGCTGCAGCTGGCGGAAGCGCTGGTGGCGTTGGGTTACGGAGCTGATCCGCGCATGGCGGGTTTGGTAGACTTGATATTCAGTAAACAGGTACAGCCGGGCAAGTGGGCGATGGAGTACCATTACGCTGAAAAGACCTGGGGAAACTACGGAAAGCTAGGCCAGGTAAACAAGTGGGTCAGCCTGCGGGCGCTGCGCGCGCTGAAGGCGCTCACACGCGACCCGTCGCCGGTTTTGTAGCGGCTGCGTGTTCTCGGGCGCGGAGATGCCGTTACAATTGTGATTAACTGATGTTTTTGTGACCGGAGGTGCAATATGGGTATGATTATCGTGTTTTCTGTGTTGGTGCTCAGCTTGTTCGGCATGAACCCCCTGCAGGGGGACCCGAACAGCCTGCCCTGGTATGGGTGGGCGCTGATTGGCGTTCTGGCTGCTTTCGCGCTTTACCTTGCCCTAAAAAAGCAAACGCCGGAAGAGCTGGTACTGCGCGCGGAAGCGGAAGAAGCCAAGGCGGAAGCCCTGCTGGAAGACGCTCAGGAGCTGCTCAAGACCGGGGAGGGCGTGAAAGTGGTGCGCGTGATCGAGCACGACCTGGATGGGATTGACGGGCCGGAGACGCTGCAGGTCGTCCGCACCCGGATTGTGGAAGATGACAGCATGACAGTCGTCCACACGGTAGAGCAAATAAGCTCCGCGCTGGACGGCGACATTGTGCAGCAGACTGTTGAAACCCTGGACGTCAACACCGCGCGCCTGGACGCAACGCACGTGCAGCAGAGCGCGGAGAGCCTGGCCGGCGGGATTGTATCCCAGGCGGAAAGCCTGGCGGTGGATAGCGAAGGCGTAGACATGCTTAAACACACTGAAGCCTTGTTTGATGCGGTACAGGGCGAGGGTTTGATCAGCACAGCTCGCACGGTGATAGATGGCCAAAGCGGGGATGCTGTGCTTGAAGAGGGCAAAGGTTTGCTTGAGGCTGAAGAGCCGGAAGCTGGCGAGGCTGAAGAAGAGGGCGGGGAAGAAGCCTAAAGCGCGGCTCTCCGGATTTGTACAAACTACCAGGCGGCAGAATGTTGATATCCGCCTGGTTTTCTTTATAATCAAAAGAGGGCATTTCCCCGCAGCTTGCTGCGAAAAACAGAGTAAGATAGATAAATTTTGGACAGATGGGTACTATGTGAGCACGGTAAGTCAACATGGGAATGAAGAGACGATCAGGAGATATGTAGAAGAACAAGGAATAGAGGAGGACTACAGACAAATACATGATGACGAACAACTTAATTTATTTTAGTGAGAAACAAGGATAAACTAGATACCCCGCAGCTTGCTGCGGGGAGCGTTCATTTCGTCCAGGCATACAAAACCTAAAGACACGACGCAGTACCAAAAGTGCTGTGCTTAAATAAAGAAGAGGATGAATAGTGAGTGCCAAAAAAACCACCCAAAAACCCACCAAAAAATCTTTTCCTGCCTGGGGTTGGCTGCTGATCGCCGCGGCTGCCGTGGGGCTCGTTTATCTGTTGTTTCAGCCGGGCAATCCCACCAGCGCGAAACTGCCGCGCGAAGTCAGCGTTGCGCAGGCAGCAGCGCTGCGGGACGAAGGCGCTTTTATTGTGGACGTGCGCGAACCGAGCGAATGGGAGCAGGGGCACATCGAAGGCGCAACCTTGATTTCCCTGGGTCAGCTTTTGCAGCGTTCCGGAGAGCTGCCCACCGACCAGACGATTGTCGTTGTCTGCCGTTCCGGGAACCGCAGCGCGCAGGGCAGGGACATCCTGGAAACAGCAGGATTTACGACGGTCACATCCATGGGCGGCGGGATGAATGACTGGCAGGCGCAAGGTTACCCGGTCGTCACTGGTCCGTAGAGTTATTTTCAGTAAAGTGAAGCGGGATACCAGGCGGTATCCCGTTGTTTTTACCTTTCTGTTTTTTCAAATATACACGCTGCCCTTTGATAATCAGCGGTAGGGGCGAAGCATCCGTTTTGTGTGCACCAGACAAGGGTTGGCATTCTTCTTGGGATGCTTCGCCCCTACATCCGAACGGTTATCCAAAGCGGCAGCTTGAGAAACGCAAGCTGTGAATAGTGCATCGTCTTGCGCCAAACAAGCTTTCCATCAAGCAAACACCGAAAAGTCGTAAGGCGGCAGCTTGATTGCGCCGTTTTTAAGCGGCTGCGCGCTGCCAAACAGGCATTTCTTTGCGCCGAGATTGTTTTGCTGCGCTGCCCAGGCGGTGACCAGCTGCTCGTGTTCGCTGAAATTTGCCATAAGCACCAGCCGGCGTGAGCCCTGGCTGGAGCGGGCGTACATCAGCACGGCGCTGCTGCCGCTTTCAAGCGCTTCCAGTTCTCCGCCAGCGAGTTCGGGATGCCCCTTGTGGAAAGCAATCGCCGCGCGCATATTGGCGTAAACGCGCCCTTCCAGGCTCGTCGGGTCGTGCCGGCGGGAATAATTCTGCGCGTCCGCGGCAGGGCGGTGCACCCAGCGGCTGTCATCTTTGTGCGCCGGGTTGTCCAGGTAACTGTAGTCGTTCAGCATACCAATTTCGTCCCCCAAATAAATCAATGGAATGCCTCCGAGCGTCATCACGACGTCATACAAGAGCGCGATGCGGCGGACAGCCAGTTCCACCTCGGCCGGGCCTTCTTCCGCCAGCGCTTTTTCCAGCCCCGCCAGCGAGGCGCATGTGCCGGAAATGCGGCAGTCGCCTGTTTTGGGATTCTCCTGAAAAGGCAGCCCGCGGGCAAAGCTGCCGGGGAAGCGCCCCCGGTAAAACTCATTCAGGAATTGACGGTGGTCGCTGCCGTTAATCCCCAGCCGCGCGGCATCCGCGTCATCAAAGGTCCAACCGATATCATCATGGCAGCGCACGTAATTGACCCAGGCAGTACGGGGATGGATGGCGAAACGGCTGCGCAGCGCCTGCTGCAGCAAATCTATATTGCGCGTAGCCATTGTGTTCCACAGCAGCGCCATGACGAGCGGATTATATGAAAGCTGGCACTCCTCGGGGGAGATGTAGCGCACAACCTCATCGGGGTGGACAATCGCTTCGGATTTAAACAGCATGGATGGCGCAACGATGCGCGTGAGGGCGTTGAGCCCCTGCAGGATCACGTGCGCTTCGGGCAGGTTTTCGCAAGCAGTCCCGAGTTCCTTCCAGATGAACGCGACCGCGTCCAAGCGGAAAATTTCCACGCCCTGGTTCGCCAGAAAGAGCATTTCGCCAGCCATGCGGTTGAAGACATCCGGGTTGGCGTAGTCCAAATCCCACTGGTAGGAGTGAAATGTGGTCCAGACCCATTTACGCAGGTTCTCAAACCAGGTAAAAGCGCCGGGGTGTTCATCCGGGAAAATTTCGCGCAGGTTGCGCTCGTACAAATCCGGGATGGTCCGGTCGGGGTAGATGCCGTACATCGCTTCGTAGCGGGCTTCGCCCGCCTTGGCGCGTTCCGCCCATTCGTGCTCGTCGGCTGTATGGTTGATAATCAGGTCGAGCACCAGGCTGATGCCTTCCTGTCGCAGCGCGCGGGAGAGCTGCGCCAGCTGCTCCATCGTACCCAGGGGAGGGTGCACTTCCCGGAAGCTGCTGATGGCGTAGCCGCCGTCGTTTTCGCCTTCCGGCATGCGGAAGAGCGGCATCAAGTGCAAATAAGTGAGCCCCAGTTCTTTGAAGTATGGAATCTTTGCGCGGATGCCGTCCAGATTTCCTGCAAAGAGGTCAACATAGCAAACCCCGCCAACCATGCTGTTGGACTGGAACCAAAGCGGGTTTGCCTCGCGTTCGGCATCCAGCGCGCGCAGGTCCGCCGGGCGGGCAAATGCCGCGCGCGCCAGTTCTGTCAGCAGGGCTTCCAGGTGGTAGAAAAAGTCATAGCGTAAAGCATATAGACGGTGGTACAGCCGGAATAGCGCCGGGAAGTGGACTTTTAAGCGCTGCGTGAACGCCAGCCAGGCATGCGGGTCTGCCGCGATCTGTTCCGCGAACGCATCCTGCAGGCGCGGCAAGAGCTTTTCCAGGCTGTTGGCAGCTTCAGTATTCAGATTAAGCTCTCCGTGGATCATATACCTGCCTCGGCCTGCTGCGCCAGCGCGAACGCACCGCATACCCCCGCGCGCGCGCCCAGACCCGGGGGAACGATGTAGGTGTCAATGTGTTCAAGAATCGCTCCTGAATTGATATAGTTGTTGAGGTATCTTAGAACCTTGGCGCGCACCAGCGGAAGGAGCGCGGGCTGCTGCGGGACGCCGCCGCCAAGGATGATGCGCTGCGGTGAAAAGCTGCAGATAAAACCTTGCATCGCGCGCGCGATGTAATGCGCTTCCAGGTCCCAGGCGGGGTGGTCCGCGGGCAGGCTTTCCGCGCGCTGACCCCAGCGTTTTTCCATGGCGGGTCCGCTTGCCAGGCCTTCAAAACAATCTCCGTGGAAGGGGCAGGAGCCGGGGAAGGGGTCGTGCGCGTAGTCATGAGGGAGCGGGATATGACCCATTTCAGGGTGAATTAATCCGTGCAGGAGTTTGCCCTCCACCATCGCGCCGCCGCCCACGCCGGTGCCGACCGTGAAGTAGAGGAAGGTGGATAGTCCTTGCGCCGCGCCCCAACGCCATTCACCCAGGGCTGCGCCGTTCACGTCGGTATCAAAGGCTATAGGCACTGGCAGGGCAGAGCGCAGCGCCCCGACGACGTCCGCGCCAGCCCAGCCGGCTTTGGGGGTAGCCAGGATGCGCCCGTACGTGGGGGAGTGGATGTCAGGGTCCAGTGGGCCAAAACAAGCGATCCCCAAACCAGAAAGAGGACCCAGCAAGCGGGTTTGTTCCTGGAAAAAAGCAATTGCGCGGTTGAGGGTCTCCTCCGGGGTGGTGGTTGGAAAGCGCGTTTCCGCCAGGCTTTCTCCTTCCGCGCTGCCGACTGCGCACACGAACTTGGTACCTCCGCCTTCAATACCGCCATATATGGGAGTTTTCATCTTATTTCCTCCGCAAAACAGCAGGGTTAGCGCCTGCGTTGTTTATTTCGATACTCAAATCGCTTTCAGTTATTAATGATGACCCGCAATAACAATAGCTGGGGGCGCCGCACCGCCGATAGTAATAGCAAACCCAGCTTACTCTCTATCTGATCCAAGGTATTGTGGGCGCGGGGCGTTAGGACCCAAAGGCTGGTTCGGCAGGTCCGGACCGATAGGTTTGAGCCACACGAAGCCGTAGGGGGGCAGGAGGTAATCTCCCGGGAGAATCCGTTCGCCGGTCAGCAGATCCTCAAAAGCCGCGGCAGTCTCGGGTATCCAGCCGTGAACTTCGGCGCCCGTGAGATTATTTAGCACCACCACGCGCTGCCCTTCATATTTCCGTTGGTACGCCGCGACAGTTTTTGGACTGTACGAGAAATCACGCCAGGCAAAATCGCCCCAGCCAAACAAGGCATATTGTTTGCGCACCGCGATCATGTGCTTGATGCGGTTCAGCAGAGAAGCGGGATCAGCCATCTGGGCGGCCGCATTCACCCGTGCGCAGCCGTACTCAGGGTCGGAGATAACCGGGGCGTAAAACTTTTCCGCGGGTGCCTCTGAAAAGCCGCCGCTGGGGCTGTCCTCCCACTGCATGGGGGTGCGCACGCCGTTGCGGTCCTCCAGCCAGATATTATCGCCCATGCCGATTTCATCGCCATAATACAGGAAAGGCGAACCGCCCATGGTCAGCAGGAGGGAGTACATCAGCATGATTTTGCGTTTGTCATTGCCCAGCAAGGGTGCCAGCCGTCGGCGGATGCCCATGTTCAGTCGCATGCGCTTTTCGGGCGCGTAGAATTCCCACATCCATTGGCGCTCTTCCGGGGTGACCATCTCAAGGGTCAGCTCATCGTGGCAGCGCAGGAAGGTTCCCCACTGGCAGGTGGCGGGCAGCTCCGGCGTACGTGCCAGGATTTCCTCAATTGGCGTACGGTCGCCGCGGGCCAGCGCCATATACAGGCGCGGCATCAGCGGAAAATGGAAGTTCATGTGCATTTCATCGCCGCTGCCAAAGTAATGGATGACGTCCTCTGGCCATTGGTTGGCTTCGGAAAGAAGCAGAACGCCCGGTTTGTACTGGTCCACAAAGGCGCGCAGATGCTTAAGGAAGAGGTGCGTTTCAGGCAGGTTTTCGCAGTTGGTGCCCTCGCGTTCGAATAAGTAGGGCGGGGCATCAACGCGGATGCCGTCCGCGCCCTGGTCAATCCAGAACTTGACGGTCTGCAGCATGGCTTCCTGCACAGCCGGGTTGTCGTAGTTCAGGTCCGGCTGGTGCTGGAAGAAGCGGTGCCAGAAATACTGCTTGCGAACAGGGTCGTAAGTCCAATTGGACTTTTCGCTGTCCACGAAGATGATGCGGGCGTCCTGATATTTTTGGTCTGTATCGCTCCAGACGTAATAGTCCCGGTATTTTTCGTGCTCCGGATGAGCGGGATCACGTGAGGCCTGGAACCAGGCGTGCTGGTCGGAGGTGTGATTGGGTACCAATTCGACCAGGATTTTCAGCGCGCGCTGATGCGCCTGCGCGATCAGCTCCTGAAAATCCTGCATGTTTCCGTACATAGGATGGATGCCGCAGTAATCGCTGACGTCGTATCCGTCGTCGCGCAGCGGCGAGGGGGAAATCGGCAGCAGCCAGATGGTATCCACGCCAAGGTAGCTCAGGTAGTCCAGCTTTTCCGTGACGCCTTTCAGGTCCCCCCAGCCGTCGGCGTTGCTGTCGCGGAAGGCGCGCACATACAGCTCATAAAAAATGTCATTCTTGTACCAGAGGGAATTCCCAGTCATTTCAGCTTCCTTGTGGGGCATTTTTTATGTTGTTTAGATATTCTTCAATATAAAAGGTGAAGCGTCTTTGCAACCCTACGCACGTAGATTCTTAACTGCGACTTGTACCCGTTAGGGCATAAGAATGACAATTTCTTGTTACTCTGGACGCCGTCATCGAGACACATAGTGTGTCGCATGGCTATGTATGTACGTGTTCAGCTCAAAATCCTTCACTGCGGCTTGTACCCGTTAGGGCATCAGAATGACATTTTCTTGTCACCCTGAGCGCAGTCGAAGGGTCTTGTTCAGGTATGTAAGTGTCTTATGCTTCACACACAGCAGTAAACTACATGTCGCCTATTGCAGTTTAGCCCTTCACAGAGCCAGCCATCAGCCCGCGCACAAAGTAGCGCTGCAATCCAAGGAAGACAATCAGCGGCAGAATCATGCTGATAAAAGCCGCGGAAGTCATCAGGTGCCAGTCCTGACCTTTTTCACCGACCAACTGCGCGACCGCAATGGTCACGGTCTGGTTCTTTTCTCCAAGGAACACCAGCGCGACCAGGTAGTCGTTCCACAACCACAGGAACTGGAAGATGGCAAAAGATGCCAGCGCCGGTACAGAGAGGGGCAGGATCAGGTCGGTAAAGATGGTGAAGTTTGAAGCCCCATCAATGTACGCGGATTCCAGCAGCTCCCGGGGGATGGTGCTGATGTAATTGAAGAGCAGGTAGGTCGCCAGCGGTAAACCGAAGCCTGTATGTGCCAGCCAGATTCCGAGGAATGTTCCGTTCAATTCCAGTTTCACGTAGTCTTGCAGGATGGGAACCAGGGCAATTTGCAGCGGCACAACCAGCAAGGCAACGATGATCGTGAAGATGATATTCCTGCCCGGGAAGTCCAACCAGGCGAAGCCGAACGCAGCGAAAGCCGCGATCAGGATCGGGATAATCGTACCCGGTATAGTAACCGCGAGAGAGTTCAGGAAGGCGCCGCCCAGGTTGTTGCCCGTGCGCGTAATGGTCTGTCCCTGCGCGTTTTTATAGGAAATGGTTTTTCCGGTGAGCACATCCATGTAGTTCTGTATTGTCAGGTTCGTAGCAAACCCTACCCACTTGTTTTCAGAAATAACAATTGTGCGGGTGCGTTTATTACCGTACCAGGTGCCTTTAGTGCCGTCCTCCAGCTGGACACCGCGCTGCCATTCCTGGAAGGTCGCGGTCTTGCCGCTGAGCGTGATGGGTCCATCCACATCTACGCTTTCCGGGATGATGACACGGCTGACTTCCAAATCTTCTTTGTGCGGAAAAACGTTCCACCAACCATTCCTGAAGATATCTTCGCTGGGGCGGAACGAGGTAATCAGGATACCCAGGATCGGGATCATCCAGAGGACGCAGATCGCGATCAGAACAAAATTGGTCCAGAAACTCTGGGAGGCTTTGTGGGATTTTAGACTGGTAGCCATTAGAAGCCCCTCCTCTGTTGATTGAACGAACGCACATTGTTGATAATCACCGGAGTAACCAGCAGCAGCAGGACAATTGCGATTGCCGAAGCCCTGCCGGCGTGGTTGTAAGTGAAGCTTTGCAGGTAGAACTCATTGGCAATCACGTTCGTGCCATTATTTCCGCCAGTCATCACGCGGACGACGTCGAAAGTCTTCAGACTGAAAATGATAATGGTCGTCGTGACGGTCAGCAGGGTCCCCTTGATGTAAGGAACGATGATGCTGAAGAAAATCTTGAATTCATTTGCGCCATCAATCCGGGCTGCCTCAAGCAGCTCCGCGGGCACGCCTTTAATCGCGCTGGAGAGAATCACCATGGCATAGCCGGTCTGCAGCCAGACCATAATCACGATCAGGAAAAAGTTATTCCAGGGCGTCAGGTTCAGCCAGGGCTGCGGCGTCCCTCCCAGGGCGGTGACCACGGCATTCAACAGGCCAATTTCACGGATGCCGATGCCGGTGCCCTTGTAAGTATAGATAAATTTCCAGATTACGCCCGCGCCCACAAAGGACAAGGCGTAGGGGGTAAAGATAATGGACTTGTACAGCACTTCAGCTTTGGAACGGTCTGCCAGTGTGGCAATAAGCAGACCGAAAGCCACGCTGAAGAAGGTTCCAAATACCAGCCAAAGCAGGTTGTTGCGGAAGGTCTCCAGCATGCGCGGGTCGGTGAAGGCAAACTTAAAATTTTCCAGTCCAACCCATTCGGTACCGAGATAGTTCTTGAAACTGGCAATCAGTGAGCGAATAACCGGGACGGCGAGGAACCAGCCCATAATGACCACTGCAGGCCCAACAAAAACAAAAGGCTGTAAGGTCCTGGCGATTTTTTTGGGAAGTTTCATGACCAGCCAGTTGGTCACCACGTACAGCAGTGCAACGCCGCCGACACCCCAAACAATCGCCACGAGCACCTGCACAATTTGGGGCGCTGCCGCCCGTTGTAGGAATAAATAGCCCTGCCATAAAACCAGAAACGTAATCGCCGGTATAAGAACGGAGATGAACAGCTGTCCAAGGGCCGTTCCGAACCAGGAAAGGATTTTCGTAATTGGAGTGTTGGCGCCGGGGCTTTTAGATTGGGAAATATTCATACAAACACCTCCTCAGCCAAGCTTTAATAGGGGGTCGGAGAGCAGGCAATGGACATTGCCCGCTCTCCTTTTTCACGTTACTTCAGCCTGGCAGCTTACTTCGGCCAGGATGCGTCGATTTGTTTCAGGGCTTCCTCACGGGTGATGGAACCACTGACATAATCGGTCATGTACTTCCAGAATGTACCAGCGCCAACCGCACCGGGCATCATGTCAGAGCCGTCGAAGCGGAAGGTGGTCGCATTGCGGATAGTCTCGGCAACGCCGCGGGTCACAGGATCCACGTACCAATCCAGGGAAGCGTCGTTGTGGGTCAGGATAGCGCCGCCGCTCTCAACCCAAACCTTGAGGGATTCGCCGGTTGAGAAGTACTGAATGACTGCGCGCACTTCCGGTCTGTCATTGAAGACAGCGTAAATGTCGCCAGCGCCCAGGACGGGGCTGCCGTATTCTTCCTTGATGCCGGGCAGGTAGAAGAAGCTGTAATCTACACCAGCGACGGATTCTTCGGGGAAGAAGGTGGTCACAAAGTTGCCCTGGCGGTTGAACCAGCACTTGGGCGGATTTTCGAACATAGGTTTGGGGGCGTCACCAAAATTGATGGTGGGGATGGCAGCACGGCCGCCATAAACGTAGGCATCGTTGAACCAGATGGCTTCGATGTAATCGAGAGCTTCGTTCATCTCAGGTGAATCGAATTTCAGTTCGCCGGCTACCCACTGATCGTATTTCTCGCCGCCAGTAACACGCAGCATCACATCTTCGATCCAGTCGGTCATGGTCCAGCCAGTCGCGGCGCCGGATTCGATACCGATACACCACGGGGTGTCCCCGTCATCAGCAATTTGCTGCGTGAGGGCCATCATCTCATCCCAGGTGGTAGGCACTTTGTAACCGGCAGCATCAAAAGCCGCTTTGGGATAGAAGACGAAGGACTTGCCATTGGCGCGCGCCCAGATACCGGCAACGATTTCGCCGTTGGGTCCGGTCATCTTGGCTAGCGACTGCCAGGCATCACTGTAGTTCGTCTTAATCCAATCAGGATTAATCAGGGTGTTCATATCGATGGCATAGCCCTTTTCCACGGCGTATCTTAACAGACCGGGCTGCGGGTAGTCAACGA
The DNA here is from genome assembly GCA_002436085.1 of Anaerolineaceae bacterium UBA6073. Lineage (GTDB taxonomy): Bacteria > Chloroflexota > Anaerolineae > Anaerolineales > Anaerolineaceae > Mesolinea. Next base: position 31,839 of record DIXT01000030.1, on the reverse strand, counting down.
TATCGGGGCGGTCGCCGCCATCCAGACGAATATTGATGTTGGCTTCAAATTCCTTGGAGCCTTCGTACTGAATGTCGATACCAGTCTTTTCTTCAAAGCCCTTGATGGAGTCGTTGAAGACAACTTCATCCTGGTCCGTGAAGGGGCCGGCCATGGTAACAACTTTCCCCTTATACTGTCCGGCATAGGCATTAGCCAGCTCCTGCCCCTGGGGCAGTGCGGCAACAGTTTCGCCCGCAGGTGCTTCAGCCGCGGGGGCCTCAGCAGTCGTGGCGCAGGCGGCCAGTACGAGGCTGGCGACAAGCAAAATCGCAATGCTTGCCCAAATAAAGTGTTTTTTCGATCTCATTGTTTCTCCTTTTAGAATTGGTGTTTTAACCTAAGTGAAATGGACGAGCTTCTCTCCTTGCCGATGTTTTTGACTCCTTTCTATCTCACACGTGGATTGGCGGGAGATTAATGCCGTGGGTAAGAAAATCGAAGTATCCTCCGGCGCTTCGCCTTTCATCAAATGCATGAGAAGGCGACAGCTCTGTCTGGCAATTTCATTCGCCGGTACATGTACCGACGTTAATCCCGGATAGTAATGCGCGGCTTCGGGAATATCGTCAAAGCCTACGATCGAAATGTCCCCGGGGATCGTGAGCCCTGCCTCGTGGATGGCTGCCATCACGCCCAGCGCAACGGTATCGCTGCCGGCAAAAACCGCTGAAAAATTACTGCCGCTATCCAAAAGGTTCTGCATGGCTGCATATCCGCTGACGGAGTCAAAGTCTGCTTCCCGGATAAGATTTTCATCAAGGTCCAAGCCAGCATCCACCAGAGCCTGGCGGTAGCCCAGCAGGCGTTGGCTGGCTGAGGAGTAGCTGAGCTGGGCGTTGGTGATGCAGGCGATGCGGGTGTGTCCAAGTTCGATGAGATGATTGACAGCCATGTGCGCGGCCGCGCAGTTGTCAATGTCCACAAAGGGCAGATTGGAGCCAGGCACCTGCCCCATAATGACGCAGGGTATTCCCAATTGTTCCAGAGCCTTCAGTCCCGGGTCGTCAAAGCGCGGCGTGAGCAAAATCATCCCGTCGATGTGCTTTGCCTGGGTTAGGCTCAGGTAGGTGTGCGTTTGCTCGCCGGGCTCCACCCATTCTATCAACAGGCTGATTTGTCTCTCTTTGACCACGTCCAACAGCCCGCCGATAATCTGGGGGAGGAAGTTATCCGCCGCGATGTAGTGGGGGTCGCGCGTCATGATCAGGCCAATGGCTTTTGCCTGCTTGGAAGCCAGTGCCCGCGCGGAAGCATTCGGATAATAACTCAGCTTGCGGGCAGCTTCTCTGACCTTTTGGCGGGTTTCCGGCCGGACAAAGTACTGTTTGTCGTCGTTGAACACGAACGAAACAGTTGTGCGCGACACTCCCGCCAGCTCAGCCACGTCGTGACTTGTAACCCTTTTTTCCATGTGCCACCAAGATAAAGAATCAATTAACGCGTGTTAATGAAGCTTTAATGAGTATAGCACATCTGGACGGCTTGTCAACGAATCAGGCAAAAAGGAGTGTTGTGGTTCTGGTTTTGGCCGCTCGCGCGCGGATTTTCAGGCAAGTACCCGGATGCCGGTCTCAAAATCGACCGTACCGATTTCCCACACCGGCAGGGCAGCGGCCTGCGCGGCCTGTTGGAAAGCGCTCAGCTTGTCTTCAGGAACCGCAAGCAAAAGTCCGCCGCTCGTCTGGGGGTCGAACAGGAGGATGCGCTCGTAATCCGGGATCTCATCCGCGAAATGAACCCCAGGCTCAAAGTAAAGCCGGTTGTCGCTGGCGCCGCCTGGGAAGGTGTAGGCTTGCGCGTACTTGCGCGCGCAGGAGACCAGCGGCACAGCGCTCATGCGCAGGATTAGGCCGCATCCGGAGGCTTTGGTCATTTCCGAAAGGTGCCCGAGCAGTCCAAAACCAGTGATATCCGTCGCTGCGCGCAGTCCGCAGGTCATCGCAAGCTCTCCCGCGGCGCGGTTCAAGGTTTTCATCCAGCCGCTTACTTCGGCAAGTTCCGGGTCCGTAACAAGTCCGCGTTTGAGAGCGGTCGTGGTGACGCCGAAACCGAGCGGTTTGGTCAGGAAAAGATGATCTCCGGGGCGCAAGCCGCCTTTGGAGAGCAGCGCGTCGATTTGCAGCATTCCAAGCACAGCCAGTCCAAATTTGGGTTCTTTATCCTGAATGGTGTGCCCACCGGCGATGACCACGCCCGCTTCCCGTGCCTTTTCCGCTGCGCCGCGCAAAATTTCCGTGCTGACATCCACCGTCAGATCCGGGGGCAGGGCGGCGATGTTCAGTGCCAGGAATGGTTTCCCACCCATAGCGTAGACATCCGAAAGGCTGTTTGCCGCGGAGATGGCGCCGTAATCATAAGGGTCATCCACGACCGGAGTGAAGAAGTCGGTGGTAAAAACCAGCGCACGCGCCTCGTCCAACTTCCAAACCGCCGCATCATCCGCGGAATCCAAACCGACCAGCAGGTCAGGGTACTCTGCCGGTGAAAAAACTGTCCTCAGGGGGCGCAGCACCTGCGCCAGCGTTTCCGCGTTCAGCTTCGAAGCTCAGCCAGCGCAGCTGGAGAGCGTCGTGAGGCGGATTTTTTTCCCTGAATTGGGAATGTCGGTCGCGTCCATATCCTGATTCTACTCTAATGCCAATGCCCGTGTGCCTGCAAAGCACACGCTGCGTTGTAATCGCTATTTCGCGCTGCCCGCTGGTTCCTTATATTAAGCAGCTTCCAAGGGCGCCGGGTAAAAATGCTTGAGAAAATACGCGATCTGGTCCTGCCAGAAAAACCAATCGTGAATTCCGTCTTGTTCCACGTAGGTCAGGGGGAAGCCCAATTCAAACGCGCGCTGCTGGAAGATGCGGTTGAGCGGCAGCAGTGCGTCCTGCCGGCCGCAGGAGGCGAACAGGCGGGGGTAGGCGGCAGGGCTTTTCGCGGCGTTCTCCAGCCAGACCAGCGGGTCGTCGGGGCTGCCTGCCGCGCGGTTTAGGTCGCCAAATAACTGTGTGAATTCCCGGCGCATACTTTCATCCTCGATCTTGGGGAAGAACTGCAAGCCAAGCATCCCCGAAAAGCTGCCCGCCGCGCTGTACAGTTCCGGGCGCAGCAGCGCGGCTTTAAACGCGCCGTAACCACCCATAGAAAGCCCGGCAATCGCGGTGTTTTCACGGCTAAAGTTCAGGCTGAACAATTTCCTCAGGTACTCCGGCAGTTCTTCTGTCAGATAAGAGAAATAGGCTTGCCCGTTGGACATATCGGTGTACATGCTGCGGCCGCCGGTCGGCATAATCACCGCCAGGTCCAGCTCGCGCGCCAGGATTTCGATGTTGGTATAGCGCTGCCAGGCGCTCGCGTCATCAGACAGGCCGTGCAGAAGATAAAGCACCCGAAAATCTGCCAGCGTCTTTTCTTTCAGGCTGCCCAGACTGGGGAGAATCAAGTAAAGCGGAAGATTGACCTTGACACACACGGAGGAATGATCAACGCGTAAAAGAGCCATTTAATACCTGACCTTTTTGCCTGGATGAAGCAAGCTTATGAAAGTATCCATATGCATCGATTATACCCAAAGCCAACCGGAAGCAGGTTCCACACGCCGCGCTAGAAATTTTGAAATTGCGATATGATTGGTTTATTGTCCTATCAAGAAAGGAAAATGACATGCCGCTTGCTGATGATCTTTCCCATTACGCATCCATTGTCTCGTGGAAAGTAAAACAACAGTCACAAATCCTGCACGTACAGGCGCAGATTCACGAACTGGAAAGCCAGATAGAAATTCAAAAGACTGTGCTGGGTGAACAGACCTATGAAATGTTTTCGCAGGGCGCTTTTACGGAAGAACCCCTCCGGCTGATTTGCGAAAAAATAAACACGTTAATCGCCCAGAAAGCTGAACATCAGAACGAACTGGATCTGCTGCGCTCGCAGAACCCCCCGGAAAAGACGCAAAGCCCTGCCGCCCCTGCGGAAGACGCTGCGCCCGAACAGCCTCAGGAAACCGCGGCGCAGGAGGAGGCTGGTGAGTGGGTCGCTCCGGAGAATACCAGCGAAGCTGCCGCTCCGGCTGAGCCTGTGGAAGAGCGCGGAGAGTGGGTGGAACCCGTCATCAACACCGACCCGGCTCCGCGGGACCCTCCCGCGCAAGAATAGCGTCTTCCGGGACCAGCACAAGTACGCTTTCAAGCAAGCGCCCGTTACATACGGGCGCTTTTTACTTGTCATTTATTGCTCTGTCATTTACATTGTTATCTACAATTGTTATCTATTGCCTTGTTATCTATTGCCTCTTGCCAGCGCAGGAAATGTGTTATACTCTTGCCGCTCTCATGGTGAGGGCTTTTATTTGGGTGTGTGTTTTGGACGTTCCAATTTCAGCCCTGGATTCATCCCCGGGCATTTTGTTGGGAGGCGCGGCACCGCGAGGAGCCGCCCGGCTGTAATAAAACGTTTTGCGGAATCATCGAGACATCCCCCTGAGTGAAAATTGATTTGCGGTATTTAAGCCCCGGGCATCCATGGCGCTTTCTGCCGCGCACGCATGAACAGGAGTTTTGATGACCGAAGCGTACAGTGTAAACGATAATTTTGATGGTTTAAATCTGCGTCCGGAGTTGGCGCAGGCAGTTAAGACCTTGGGATACACCCAACCAACACCCATCCAGCGTGGAATTATTCCCCTGATGATGGCTGGGTATGACGTGACCGGGCAGGCTCAAACCGGCACCGGAAAAACCGCCGCCTTTGCCATCCCCATCCTTCAGCAGCTGGACCCGGCTGCCAGACTGCCCCAGGCTTTGGTCGTCGCCCCGACGCGTGAACTTGCCTTGCAGGTAGCTGAGATGACCCAGGCTCTGGGACAATACCTTGAGGTGAAGGTGTTGGCGATTTACGGCGGCACGGCCTACAGTGAGCAGTTGTCTGGTTTGCGCAGGGGCGCGCAAATCGTGGTCGGCACGCCCGGGCGCCTGCTGGACTTGGCCAAACGCGGCCGTCTGGACCTGAGCGCTGTGCGTTTTGTGGTGCTGGATGAAGCCGACGAAATGCTTTCCATGGGTTTCATTGAAGACGTGGAAAGTATCCTGGCGCAGACCCCGGCGGAACGTCAGACGGCGCTCTTCTCTGCCACTCTGCCCAAGCGCATCATGCAGCTCGCGGAAAACTATTTACACGAGCCCAAAATCGTGCGCATCGAAGCCGAGCAGGTGACTGTTTCCTTGACGGAACAGCGCTATTACCTGGTGAACGAGTTTGACAAGCTGGCTGTGCTCACGCGCCTCTTTGAGATTGAAAATATCAGTACAGCGCTGATTTTTACGCGCACCCGTGCCCGCACCGGAGAGCTGGTGAACGAACTCAACCTGCGCGGTTTCCCCGCGGAAGCCCTCAGCGGCGACATGAGCCAGGAGGCTCGCGAGCGAACCATGGCCCGCTTCCGCAGCGGGAATGTAAAAGTGCTTGTGGCGACTGACGTTGCCGCGCGCGGGCTGGACGTGGAAGGCATCTCGCATGTCTTTAACTTTGACCTGCCGGATGAGGCTGAGCTTTTTGTGCACCGTGTGGGCAGGACAGGCAGAGCCGGGCGCAGCGGAACCGCTATTTCGCTGGTTACCCCTTCAGAACGGCGAATGCTGCGGGAAATCGAACATTTCACCAAACAGGAAATGCGCGCTTGCAACATTCCTACTCCCGAAGAAATCCAGGCCAAACGCCTGAACGACCTGATGACCAAGATTATGATGTGGCTCAAGCGCGGCAGAGCCAAAGAAGAACACGCCCTGGTGGAGGGTTTGGTTGCGGATGGCGCTGATCCGTTGGAGCTGGCTGCCGTGGCGCTTAAGATAGCCCGCGCGGAAGAAAAGCAGCGTCCGATCGCTTCCATCAGTCCGCTGCCTGAAAAGGCTGTGCGCCCGGAGCGGCGCCCGCACCCCAGCACTGGATTTCCGCGTCGAGGGGCGGCAGAGGCAAAGAGCTTTGCGCCGCGCCGCGAGCGTGAAGAGCGTTTTGGAAGAGAGCCGCGGCGGGATAGTGCAGACCACCCGCGCGAAGCTGGAATGGTGCGGATGGTGCTTGGCTTGGGGCGGCAGGATGGCATTCGCCCCGGCGATGTGGTCGGCGCGATTGCTTTTCACGCGGATATCCCCGGGTCCAGCCTGGGTAAAATCATCATCCAGAACGACCGCACCACGGTTGATGTCCCTGAGGCGTATGTCAGCAAAGTGCTGGCAGGCAACGGCCGTTACATGATCCGCAAGCAGGAATTTAATCTGCTGGCGCTAAATTAACCTCTCCCAAAGAGAATGTACGCGCGGACCTGACTGGGTCCGCGTGTTTTTTTAATTTTTTTATCCTGACATGCCGACTTGATTGGCTTCGGCAAACTCGGCGGCGTAGTCCTTATTCGTGAAGGAGAAATCCAGTGAGTTGATCGCGTGGTAAGGTAACATAAGTTTCAACATGCGAAGCACACTGCGTGTATCTTACTGAGCCTGGCGCGGGCAGGGGTTTGCGTTGTATAATCGGGTTATGGAGATTGCGGTTGTCGGAGCAGGGGCGTCGGGGATTTTTGCGGCATTAGCTGCCGCTCAAACCGGCAATCGCGTCACACTTTTCGACCACAACGCTGAAATTGGAAAGAAACTGCTGGTCACCGGCAGCAGCCGCTGCAACATCAGCAATGCCATTGTCAGTGCAGAGAGCTATGTTTGCGCAGACGAGCGCTGGATGCGCGCTTTTTTCCAGGCTTACCCACCCGCGCGCCTGAGAAGCCTTTTGGACGCGCTTGGCATCCCGATCTACAGCACCGCGGACGGCTGGTACTACCCGCTGTCCAATTCCGCGCACTCCGTGGTGGAAATCCTGCGCGCGGACTTGCTTGCCCGCGGGGTGGCGCTTGCGCTTTCCACGCAGGTGGTTGACTTGCGCCGCGAGGAGGGGGGCTTTGCGCTGCGTTTTCCATCCGGCGAGCCTGCCAGAGAGCGCTTCTTTGACAAGGTCGTCCTGGCAGCTGGCGGCAAGGCTTACCCGAGCCTGGGCTCGCTCGGCGAATTATTCCCGGTTCTGGCGCGTCTGGGGCACAGCGTGGTGCCGCTGGTTCCAGCCCTGGGGCCGCTTGTAGTTGCGCTTGGGAAGTTTCAGGATTTGCGGGGTTTGCGCTTTGACGTGGGCGCGGCTGTGTATGCCGGCAAGCAGTGCCTGGGTGCTTCCTATGGAAATGTGATTTTTACCGCCAGGGGTCTGAACGGTCCCGGCGTGATGAACCTCTCTCATCTGGCAGCCCGCCGCAGCCAGGAAAAGCTTAACCTGGTGCTGGATTTTTGCTTTGCTTTTGAGTCTGAGCTCTCTGATGAAAACGCAAAACTTGCCGCCAGCAAAAACCCGCTCGTTTTCCTGAACCGCTTTTTCCCGCCTAAAGCCAGCCGCTTCTTTCTGGAATACGCCGGCATCGGGGTGGGACAGGAAAATGAGCCGTTGACTTCGGACGAGTTGCAAAAGCTCTTGGCCGCGCTGCGCAGTGTTACGCTGCCGATCCTGGGAATTAGAAGCTTTGACGAAAGCCAGTTGAGCGCGGGCGGCGTGCCCGTGACTGAGGTATCCCCTGACACTTGTGAATCCACACTTATTCCCGGATTATATCTGGTCGGGGAGACGCTGGATGTGGTCGGACCATGCGGCGGTTATAACCTGCACTTTGCGTTTACATCCGGCACCCTGGCTGGCCTTGATCTTGCCCGTCTGGCTGCCGGGCTTTGATGTGATGCTGATTGTGCCTCGCAGGCGCGCTGCATAAACGCGCTCCGCGCACAATCCTGTCAAACTAAAGGAGACACCTATGCCCATTCCATTCATCGAACCATTCCGCATCAAAGTTGTAGAAAAACTGAAGGTCACCACTCGCGAAGAGCGCGCGGCCGCGCTGGCACACGCGCACAACAACCTGTTTGCCGTGCCCGCGGAAGATGTGTTTGTGGACTTGCTGACCGACAGCGGAACCGGCGCGATGAGCGACGCCCAATGGGCGGGTATTATGCGCGGGGATGAATCGTATGCTGGCGCGCGCAGCTTCGCGCATTTTGAGAGCGCTGTGCAGGAAGTGCTGGGTTTTCCGTGTGTGCTGCCCACGCATCAGGGTAGGGCGGCGGAAGGCATGCTTTTTCAGACGCTGGTGAAAGCCGGCCAAATCGTGCCCAATAACCGCCATTTTGACACAACCCAGGCAAACCTGCTTGTCCTTGGCGCAAACCCGGTTGATCTGACCGTCCCGGAAGGGGATGACCCCGTAGCGGACCTGCCTTTCAAGGGCAACATGGATCTGCAGCGGCTGGAGGATCTGATCCAGCGGGTGGGGGCGAACCGCATCCCGCTGGGCATGACCACTATCACCAATAATTCCGCTGCCGGGCAGCCTGTTTCGATGGAGAATATCCGTCGGACTGGCGAAATTTATCACCGCTACGGAATTCCGTTCTTTATCGACGCCTGCCGTTTCGCGGAAAACGCCTGGTTCATCAAGCTGCGCGATCCGGAATATCGCGCCGTACCGGTCACGCAGATTGTCAGGGAAATCTTCACCTACGCGGACGGCTGCACGATGAGCGCCAAGAAAGACGCGATTGTCAATATTGGCGGTTTCATAGCGTTTAGGGACCCAGCGCTGAAGCAGCGCATCGCGGAACACCTGATCGTGCACGAAGGTTTTGTCACCTACGGCGGACTGGCCGGGCGCGACCTGGAAGCGCTGGCGGTCGGCTTATTTGAAGGCATGGATGAAGACTACCTGGCGTATCGCGAGAGCCACACGCGCTATCTGGGCCAGGTGTTGGCTGAAGCCGGACTGCCGGTCTACCAACCCACGGGCGGGCACGCAGTGTACGTGGATGCCGGCAAAGCGCTGCCACAGATCCCGCCGGCGCAGTTTCCGGGGGTTGCCCTTGCCAATGCGCTGTACCTGGAAGGCGGCGTGCGTACCGTCGAAATCGGCAGCTTGATGTTCTCCCGCCCCGACCCGGAAAGCGGGAATATGATTTACGCGCCCATGGAACTGGTGCGCTTCGCGATCCCCAGACGGGTGTACACGCGCAGCCATCTGGATTATGTCGGGGAGACTGCAGCGGGGCTGGTTCGCAGGGCGGGCAGTTTGCGCGGGCTGCGGGTAAGCTGGGCGCCGCCGGTGCTGCGGCATTTCACGGCGCATCTGGAAGAAGTCCCTGAATAAAATGCGCGTCCGAAAACTAAAAAGAACACAAGTTCTATACTGAAAATAACTGCAGACAGCGGGGTATGCTGGAATCCCGGGCTGATCGGCATGCATGGGGAGGGAACATCCACTCCTGGGATATCCGCAATTTCCGGGCCCATTGTTGAGGCTTGTTTGCCTTCAGCTGCGCACGCTTCTGAAATCCCGCATGCTTTTTAGGTCCTGAGGTAAAATCAAATGTAAATAGGGCAGGGGCGCGCTGGGTGATAAGTTATTTCCAAACTCATCCCTCTTTCCCTGACTTTTGCGGGCAGGTGAAAATCGTTGAGAGCCTGATCCGCTGCAATGATTTTTCCGGGTGATTTTTTTCGTCAAAGTTTCACTTTTTTTGTATCAAGAAAGGAGAACATAATGGCTGTAATTACCATCTCCAGAGAATCCGGCAGTGGTGGGAAAGAAATCGCTGCGCTTCTATCCGAGAAGCTGAATTACAAAATCCTGACTAAAGACTTGATGATAGAAATAGCAGCGCATCTTAACAAAGAGGGCTCTGCAGGGGGGGATTCCACCGCAGGAACTACTGCGAGTGCGGAGCTCCTGGATGGGATTCTTGCACCGGTCGGACAGAAAGCCAGAGCTTCCAAACCCTCTTTCGACCTGGAAAAACCTCTGACGATCAGGCAGGTGCGAGATCTGGTGCTGGCAGCTTACTCCCACGGCAATATGATTATTATCGGCAGGGGAGGACAGGTTATCCTGGCGAACAAACCCGATGTACTGCACGTGCGCGTTATCGCTCCGCTTGAAAAACGCATTGCGGTCCGGGCTGCGCGTGAGGGATTAAGCCTGAAAGAGGCTCAAAAAAAACTTGTTGAAGCGGATAAAGCCCATGTTGATTTTGTAAAAAACTTTTTTGACGTGGATAACCGCGATCCTCTGCTTTACGATCTGGTAATCAATACTGACAAAATTTCTATCGACGCGGCAGCAGAACTCATTTTCGAGGCTCTGAATAGGCTCCCAAAGCAGGGTTGACCTGATCTGATCCACGTGTCAGAGCAGCGCGAATGTTAAATTGAGGTTAAATCAGTCTAGAGGTGGAATTTTACGTCTATAATTCCTCCGTTAATTCTTGCAAGTAGAAAAGTGTCTATGGAAAACTGGCCGTTATTTTATGTAATAGTGTTGGGGTTAGGCATGATTGGCATACTGGTTGTTTCCGCCAACTTGTCCGTCAAGAAGCTGATTGGCGTTGCTGCTTATTTTAATTTATCCAGCACATTCATGGGGATGACAGTGGTGTCTTTGGCAACCTCAATTCCTGAGATCACCTCGCATTTTACAGCTTCCGCCAAAATACTAAGCGGAAGCCTGGATTTTCGGATTGGCTCTTCCATTGTGTTGGGTTCCAACATCGGGTCGGATGTATTTCAACAAACCTTTATCCTCGGGCTGGTTGTGCTTTTGACCGGCACAATGCACTTCCGGCGTTACTTTATGTGGAAAAGCATGGTACCGATGATTGCGGCTTCGGCGCTTTGTATTCTGTTGGGTTTGGATAGGGTCTACTCGCGTTGGGATGGGTTAATTCTGTTCGGCACTTTCATCCTGTACAGCTTGTATCTTTTCTTTGATGAACGCAAGTTTTTTCAGGCCGAGGACAACGTCCACATGTCTGAGGAAATCTCGGACAGCATACCAATAACAAAGAAACAAGTCCTTCTCGACAGCCTCATTTCCGTGCTCCTGCTGATCGTTACCGTTCTTGCTGCGTCGCAGGTACTGCGAGCAACGGAGATCATCGTAAACCGGACGAATATCAGCGGCTCCCTGCTTGGGGTGGTCACACTGGGTTTGGCTTCTGCGATGCCGGAGCTAAGCACGGCTCTGGCAGGCGTGCGGCACAAAGAATTTGGAATATCACTTGGGACCTTAATCGGCAGCAATATCACTAATCCGCTGGTTGGCATTGGGTTGGGTGCCTTGGTTTCAACGTATGCGGTTCCCCGGCCATTACTTCTGTGGGACTTACCATGGGCAACGCTGACCGGCATACTATTGTGGATCATTCTGTGGGCGCGCAAAGGCAAACTAGGTAAGGTGGAAGGCTTCTACTTAATGGCGATGTATTTCGTCTTCGTTGTCTTGCGGGCAGTGCTGTTCCCGGTTGACTTCTAATCGATTTTGCTGAAAAGAACACAAATCCCGGCAGTTAATGTCCAGAACTCCCGGGATTTCCATTTTAAGAACATGTGGGGTGGATTGCGTTTGTTGGCGCGCCTGCAAGAACGGCGTCCATTAATAATTATCCTGGCGGCGTACTAAACCCTGTTCTTAGGGTAAAATCACACTGCAATTCGTGTGACGTTGCGCCACGATGGTATTTCAAAGAGGAGCTTTTGGATGCGCGTTCTAATTATTGGTACCGGTTACGTTGGTCTTAATACGGGGGTTGTGCTCAGCTATATTGGTCATGACGTGACCTGTCTGGATACCAACGCGGAAAAAATCGCTCTGCTGCAGAGCGGCAAAACCCCGTTCTACGAACCCCACCTGGACGAGATGCTGGCGGAAGTCGGACCGAAAATGCACTTCACGACCAGCTATGCTGAAGCGAACCTCTCTACCGTGGATGTAGTTTTTATCGCGGTGGGCACGCCTTCGCTGCCAGACGGCAACGCGGACCTGAGCTATGTTCGCCAGGCCGCAGAATCCATCGCGCAGGAGATGAACGGCAATTTCCTGGTAGTCGTCAATAAATCGACAGTCCCGATCGGTTCCGGGAACTGGGTGGGTTCGCTGATTAAGGAAAGCTACGAAAAACGGGTTGGCGCCAAAGCGGACGGATACTTCAGCGTGGTTTCCAACCCGGAGTTCCTGCGCCAGGGTGCGGCGCTTTTCGACTCTTTCTACCCGGACCGGGTGGTGGTTGGGTCTGAAAACTCCCACGGCATCCAGCGCTTGAGCGAATTATTCGCGCCCATTCTGGAACAAAACTTCCCCGCGCCGGCTTGCCTGCCCAGACCTGAAGGTCTGACCGGGGTGCCGCTTCTGGTCTGTGACCTGACCAGCGCGGAGGTGATTAAGTACGCCGCCAATGCCTTCCTGGCGCTCAAGATTTCATATATCAACGAAATTGCCCGGTTGGCGCAGCGGGTGGGGGCGGATGCCACTTTGATTGCACGCGGAATCGGCCTCGACAGCCGCATTGGGCCGCGCTTCCTGAACCCCGGCATTGGGTGGGGCGGTTCCTGCTTTGGCAAGGACACCGCCGCGCTGGTGGCGACCGCGCGTGACTACCAGTTGGAAATGCCCATTGTGCAGGCAGCCCGGGACGTGAACTACCGCCAACGCGCCTGGGTGGTGGACGCTCTGCAGGATGGTCTCAAAATTCTTAAGGGCAGACACATCACGCTGTTGGGTTTTAGCTTTAAGCCCGACACAGACGACCTGCGCGACGCGCCCTCGTTGGATATCGCCCGTCTGCTGGTGCAGCGCGGCGCTATTGTGCGCGCGCACGACCCGGTGGCATTGCAGAACGCCCAGCGCCTGTATCCCGACCTGGGGGTCAGATACTGCCAGGATGTTTATGAAGCCTTGCAAGGCACGGAAGGCATTGTGCTGGTGACCGAATGGCCGCTCTACCGCGAGCTGGACTGGGAGAAAATCCCGCCCGTATTGGTAGTGGACGGCCGCAACTTTTTGGATCGAGAAAAACTTAAAAGTCTCGGTTTCAGTGTGCTTGGCGTAGGCCGGTAGATTAGCTGGTTCGACCTATAATCTCTCTTGGGAGAGTTGCGCATAGCCACTATTGGCACAACCTGATCCACGATAACACGAAGTGCGCTGGGCGAGATTTCAGGTATCCTGCGCGTGTTGGATGCAGGGCAGTGCAATGCCTCGAACTCCTTGATTGTGATCGCCCAGGCGCTTGCGCAGGCCCTTGGCGTTTCAGTAAACGAGTTGCCGTTTTCCTATGACATTGCCTGGTATGAACAGAAGGCTGTGATCATGCTGCTGGCGCTGCTGGCCCTGGGCGTCCGCAAAATCCGGCTTGGACCGACGCTGCCGGCTTTCCTCTCCCCGAATGTGGTCGAGGTGCTTGTGAAAGCCTACGAGCTCAAACCGATTGCAGACGCGGAGCAGGATGTACAGACCATGCTGGCTGGCAATTATCTGCTAGCTTAAGCTTAATGTCGAAGGAGGCGCATAGCGAAATGCTTTGCGCCTCTATTATTTATTCCACAAATAATGCTCGCAATCTAATCAGTTCTTCGGCGAGCAAAGGCAATCGTCGGTTAGTACGAGAAGTTGATCAACGCGTGCGCTGATACCCTCGAGTGCAAGCATTCCAAGGCGCTCCTATTGCGGGTTCAGTTTTGGCAAAAGGGGGGGGAGGAAGTGTGCGTCGGTAACTGTCACTAAGGCATTACTTAAGAGAATAACACTTCTCGATAGTAATATGGCGAAAATCAGGCTGGTTTATTAGGCGGCGTGATTATCCCGGGCTTGGCGGTCTGCGGCTTGAATCTAGGTCAAGTGCTGTGTAGGTTTCGTGCTTGGAACTGTTCATAAGTACGGCAGAATTTTTGTCACTGCCATCCGCCGCAAATTCAGGTACTCCAAAAGGCATCACCTTTACGCAGGTTATATATTCATCACATAACCCTTCATATTTTTTAAAATGCGAAAACAGCAAGGGTAAAAGTCGGACTGCTCCGATTGCAGTCAGATAGGGGCGTTTCCTGGTTGGCAGCTGGACTGGCTAAGAGGTGCCTCTCGAAATTATGTAAATCTCTGGAGCTTGTTGGCATCCCCAGGTGGAAAAATCGTTTCAGGCCTCTTAATGCTATCTTTTGGCAGAATAAATACCTATGCGCAATATCAGAGCCTCTGTAGAGCCCGCTGTTAAAAATATCCGTCACTCCCGCGCTAAAACCACTCCATATACTTCACCTTGACTCATGGAATAGCGCCTGTGTTACTGTGCGGCGGGCCGCATCCTAATGTTGGCGCATTTGGCTGTCGTCAATGCTCCCCCACCCCGCGCTCTCTCAGCGCTGGTATAATTACTTATGAGAATGCATTCCAAGAGGAGCAGCCCGCATGGCAGGAAAATCCAAAACAAGGTCCCCGCTAAACCTTCCTAACCTGACTGAAATTCAGCAGCGCGACCCAGGCGCCCCCTCCCCCGCGCAGGCTTACCTGAATACGCTCAGCCCGTCTGGCCGGCGTTCGCAGCACACGGCGCTAAACAATCTTGTTTACATCTTGTCTGGCGGGGCGATGAGCGATGCGCTGGCCTTTCCGTGGGAGCTGCTGCGTTACGAGCACACCAGCGGACTGGCGGCATACATGGTGGATATTGGTTACGCGAAGTCCTCGGTGAATAAACACCTGGTCGCGCTGCGGCGTGTGCTGGCGGAAAGCTATCAGCTTGGTCTGTATGCCGACCATAACGATTATTACCGCGCCGCCGGGGTCAAATCCCTGCGCTCGGAAACCCTGCCGCGCGGACGCACCTTGAAGATGGAGGAGCTGCGCGCGCTGATTAATAGCTGCCTTGCGGATGGTAAAAACCCGACCCTGGGCGTGCGCGACGCGGCGGTGATTATGGTGTTGTACGCCGCGGCGGTCCGGCGGCAGGAAATTGTGGACCTGAACCTGGCTGACCTCGACCTGAAGGAAGGGAAGCTGCGTATTCTGGGCAAGGGCAGTAAAAAGCGTCAGGTTTACCTGCAAGTGGACGCGGTGGGCGCGCTGCAGAACTGGCTGGAGCTGCGCGGAAAACAACTTGGGCCGTTATTCACACGCGTGACGAAATCCGGACGGGTGATGCTCAAACGCCTGACTCCTCAGGCAGTATACTATCTGCTGAAACACCGCCAGACCCAGGCGGGATTGGATGACTTTACCCCACACGACTTGCGCCGCACTTCCATCACTGATCTGCTCAGCGCCCAGGTGGACGTCCTGACGGTCTCTGCCATTGCCGGGCACGCCAGCGCGGATACCACCAAACGCTACGACCGGCGCAGCGAGGAAAATAAGAAAGCCGCCGCGCAGAAGCTGCCTTCGCCATTTGCTGAGCCCCCCTCCCCTCTTGAAAATCCGAACCGGGAAGATGAGAAGCCTTCCTGACATATAAACCGACATAATTAATTTAACGCAAAACCGCCGGGAAAACCCGGCGGCTGCGCTGTTTATTCCTGGCTTTTAGCGGCTGACCAGCCAGTCAATAATGAGCTGCTTTTCCTCCGCGTTTATCTTAGCACCGTACCCAATCATCCGGTCCAGGATCTCGGACCATTCTTCGGCCGTGCGGTTCTCTTCGAGAACAAAAGACAGGGTGTGCGGGCTGCCCTGCAGTTTTTGCAGTATTAAAGCTTCCATTTCCGCATCGGAGAGCGTGCTTGGGGCTTGAGCAGCTTCCGTCGCGGCTGGCTGGCTGGCTTCAACGGTTGGCTGCACGGCTTCCGTGGCTGCGGGCGCGCTGGTTGTCTCAGCAGGCTGGACGACTTCCGGTACTGCTGCGGGTGTGCTTGCAGCACTGGTGCAGGCTGCCAGGATAGAAATCAGGAGAAAAGCTGCAATTGCGCCTAAAAGGTTTCGTTTGAACATATCTACCTCATTCATATTATTGGATCCGGGTGAACCGGTCTATTAATACTTATATTGTATTAATAGCGGATTGCGGATACAAGCCATTCGGCCAGAATCCCTATGCAAACTATTCAACGTAAAGGAATTCAATAAAGCAGGGAGAGCAGCTCAGCAGAAGAAAAACCCGCGAAATACTGGTTGATGTCAAAAGCCGCCAGCCGTTCCTCCAGCGCTTCCGGTAAGTACCCGCAGCCGACCAGGTGCTCCTCCAATTCAGCGATGTCGCGCTGTCCAAAGAAATCACCGATAAACTTTATTGACTGCAGTATGCCTTTCTGGGCGATCAGGTACACTTCGATTTCCCCGCCGGCGTAGCGCACGGAGCGCTGTAAATTAAATGCGGGCGAGGATCCGTAGTTCCACTCCCAGGACTTGTAGCGTTCGCGCGCGAGCTGCCGTACGGCTTCCCAATCCAGCGGTGTAAGCTGATACTCCGGAATTTCTGCCGCGCTAAAAGCGTTGTGATGCTCTTGGAACACCCCCAGCAAAACTTGACGGCGAAAGCTTAGGATATCGACTGGCTCAGTCAGGAATTCGGTGATATTGGCCACCCGGCTGCGCACAGACTTGATCCCCTTGGATTCAATTTTCGAAGCTTTCACGCGCAGCGCCTTGCCAATTTCCTCCAGGTCGGTGTTGTAGAGCAATGTGCCGTGGCTGACTATGCGCGCTCCGGACACATACTGCGCGTTTCCGGATATCTTGCGGCCTTCGGCCAGGATGTCGTTGCGCCCGCTCAGCTCAGCTGGCACGCCCAAACCCCGCAGCACCTGGATCACAGGCGCGGTAAATTTCTGAAAATTCGCGAAATTGCCGCCGACGTTCGGAGCGATAAAGCTGAAATTCAGATTTCCCAGGTCGTGATACACAGCCCCCCCACCCGAAAGCCGACGCACCACGTGCAGTCCTTGCTCCCGGACATATTCCACATTGATTTCAGCGATGGTGTTCTGATGCCTGCCAATGATAATCGAGGGTTCGTTGATGTAGAACAGGAGCAGTTCTTCTGTCGGGGCGATGTTCCGGATCAGGTATTCTTCCAGGGCAAGATTTATTGCGGGATCATGTTGATTTTGGTTGTCGACATATAGCATAGGCACCTTTGGCAAAACATTCGTTTAAGCTGGATTTTCCTGCGGGCACATCAGCAATCCAGTAATCTGATTATAGCCTAAAGCTCGATCGGTTTAACGGACTTCCTTGCAGGGAAAAATGCCACTCTACCTTGCAAAATACTTGTGACTCTTTTCACATATGGTGATATACTTCATCCGTTTATGCGGATGGATGAAGATATGAGCACAGAAAACGAAACCTCCCTCAATGTTATGCGCGGCAGCGTAACGGAAGCTGAAATATTGCTGCTGCATCAGCAGGTGTGCTACGCCTTGGGTGATCCGACGCGTATTTTGCTGCTCTACCTCCTCAGAGAAGGTCCGCAATCCGTCGGGGAATTGACGGAAAGGATGAAGCTCCCGCAGTCCACTGTTTCCCGCCATCTGCGGGTGCTGAGAGAACGATCCCTTGTTCATGTTAAAAAACGCGGCACTTCCAACCTTTACACAATGACCGACACACGCATTACGGACGCGTTGGACTTGCTGCGCCAGGTACTTAATCAACAGCTGTCAGAACGGGCGAAACTGACTGCTGCTATTCAATGTTCTTATCCGTCAGACGAAGTATTCAGCGACAAGGAGTAAGGTATGAAAGTTGTAATTGTGGGAGGCGTCGCAGGCGGCGCCAGTACGGCAGCCCGTTTACGCCGGGTGGATGAAAATGCGGAAATTATTATGTTGGAAAAGGGGCCGTATGTCTCCTTTGCTAACTGCGGGCTTCCGTATCACATTGGCGGGACGATTCAGGATCGCGACCAGCTCCTGGTAGTTACGCCTAAAGACTTGAGGGATTTGCTGAATGTTGAGGCGCGCACCAACAACGAAGTGCTCTCCATCGACCGGCAGAATAAAACCGTCACGGTCAAAGACCTCACAGCCGGTCGGGAGTATCAAGAGAGCTATGACAAGCTGGTGCTCGCCACTGGCGCAGTGCCGATTGTGCCGCCCCTGCCCGGAGTGGATCTGCCGGGGGTGTACATCCTGCATAATATCCCTGAGATGGATGCAATTGAAAGCTGCCTGACCGAAACCCGCCCCAAGAGCGTGGTCGTGGTTGGAGGCGGTTTTATCGGCCTCGAGATTGCTGAAAACCTGGCTGATAAGGGCTTGCAGGTCAGCGTGGTGGAGATGCTCAATCAAGTCATGGCGCCCGTGGATTTTGAATTGGCTGCCATGGTCCATCATCATCTGGCCTTTCACAAAATCGGTCTGGTGCTGGGCGACGGTCTGGAGAGCATTGAGAAGACAGGCGCAGACGGCAGGCTGCAGGTGAACCTGGCAAGCGGTGAGGCACTGCCAACCGATATGGTTGTATTGGCGATCGGCGTGCGTCCTGAGACCTCGCTGGCGAAAGCAGCCGGACTGGAATTGGGCGTGCGTGGGACAATCGTCACCAACGACCAGATGCAGACCTCCGACCCGGATATCTACGCTGTAGGCGATGACGCTCAGGTAACCCACAACATCCTCAAGCAGCCGACATTCCTGGCGCTTGCGGGGCCTGCCAGTCGCGAAGGGCGCGCCGCCGCCGATGCAATCGCGGGGCGACCTATGAAATTCCCCGGAGTACAGGGCACTTCCGTCGTTAAGGTTTTTGATTTGACCGTTGCATCGACGGGTTTGAACCAGCGCCAACTGGAGCAGGCTGGTTTGCCTTTTGAATCTGTGATTATCCACTCTAACAGCCATGCCTCGTACTACCCTGGCGCAGCCCAAATGGCGTTGAAGCTGCTCTTCTCCCCTGAAGACGGCCGCATCTACGGCGCTCAAGCAGTCGGACCGGACGGCGTGGACAAGCGCATTGATGTCATGGCCGCCGCCATTAAAGGCAAGCTGAGCGTGTATGACCTGGAAGACTTGGAACTATCGTATGCGCCTCCATTTGGCTCTGCTCGTGACCCTGTGAATATTGCTGGCTTCGCTGCCGGTAACATCCTGCGCGGAGACGCGCCCGTGAAGCACTGGAACGAAGTGGAAGCTCTGGACCGCAGCGCCTGGCTCATCCTGGACGTCCGCCTGCCCGAAGAAGGCACGCTTGGCAGCATACCGGGCAGCCGCAACATCCCCCTCCAGCAGTTGCGCGAGCGTTTGGGTGAACTTCCCAAAGACCGCAAAATTCTGGTGTACTGCGCAACAGGCCAGCGGTCGTACTTCGCAGTCCGCATACTGCGACAGCGCGGTTTTGATGCCCATAACCTCAGCGGCGGCTACAAAACCTATGCGTACGCCGTCAGCCCACAATCCCATACCCCCGAACCGGAGACTAAGACCATGACCCTTCCCAAAGCTGCCGCCCCTACCCCTGCGGGCAGCGAATACCAACTGGACGCCTGCGGTTTGCAGTGCCCAGGCCCAATCCTCAAACTGTATAACAAAGTCAAGGAAATGGGAGACGGAGATATCGTCACCGTCAAAGCCACCGATTACGGCTTTGCCAACGACGTCGGCGCCTGGGCAAAAACCACAGGCAACACACTGCTCAGCCTGGAAAATGCCGGCGGCGTGATTACCGCTCGCGTGCAGAAGGGTCTGTCTGTTGAAGAAAGTGAAGAAGC
This sequence comes from Anaerolineaceae bacterium UBA6073, assembly GCA_002436085.1. Taxonomy (GTDB): domain Bacteria; phylum Chloroflexota; class Anaerolineae; order Anaerolineales; family Anaerolineaceae; genus Mesolinea. Next base: position 12,274 of record DIXT01000030.1, on the reverse strand, counting down.
GTCTGCGATGAGCAAAAATGGGTCGCAAAATGGAAGGCAAAAAGATATGACCATGATTGTCTTCTCCGGTGAGCTGGATAAAGCCATTGCCGCTTTTATCATCGCCAACGGCTTTGCGTCCATGGGACAACGGGCGACGCTCTTCTTCACCTTCTGGGGTTTGAATCTGCTGCGCAAGGACAACCCGCCCGCGATCAAGAAGAATCTGATTGAGCGCATGTTTGGTTGGATGATGCCGCGCGGCGCGAACAAAGCCATTCTCTCCCAGATGCATATGCTGGGCGTGGGGACCGGCATGATTAAAAGCCTCATAAAACAAAAGAACATCGATTCCCTGCCGGAGTTAATCAAGACCGCACAGCAAAACGGGGTAAGACTTCTGGCGTGTCAGATGACCATGGATTTGATGGGCATCAGGCAGGAAGAATTGATTGACGGCGTGGAAGTTGCCGGGGTTGCCACTATGGCTGCCGACGCGACCACAACCAACACGCATTTCTTTATCTAAACGATACCCGAAATTCCAAAACAAAGGCGGATGCTGAATTACATCCGCCTTTGTTTATTAAGGTCAGTTGTGTTGTCGCGAATATGGAGGCTTATCTAGCCCATTATGACATACCTGGGCTTACTTGGAAGCGTATTTCGAACGAAATTTTGTCGTTTTAATAGCCTGAAAGGTACTGCGTAAAGCGGATAATCCTCACCTGGCAGTTGGCTGAGTATTTATTTTGTCACTCTGGTACCCTAAAGTGCACATGCCAAAGTGACAAGATGTGTGCTGCGCAAGAATCTAATGAATATGAAGGATGTCTGAATAGACATGTAACGCAAAGAGCCCTGCTTCAGAAACTTCAACATTCAGCACGATATGCCCTGCGCAATTGCTGCTTAATACGTTTCTGTGATTTTTGACAATCCCCTGGGATGATCCGGGTCCAAGCCGCGCCCAAGCGCCATCTGCCATGCCAGCACCTGCCCGGGGATGACCGCTGGGATGGGAGAAAGCCATTCCGGAGTACCGGGAGCCAAGGGCAAGGCTAACTGCGCCATCCCAAGCGCTTCTTCCCGGTCGGATATGACCACCAGCTCAGCCCCCAGGCGCCGAGCTTTCCGGATCAACGCCGCAGTATCGCGGTACATCACGCCTGATGGCGCAACTGCCAACAGTGGATAGCCTTGATGCAGCGAAGCCACCGGTCCGTGCAGGAAGTCCGCGGAGGAATAGGGAACTGTCGTAACGCCGGTGAGTTCTTTGATCTTCAGCGCAATCTCAAACGCAGTGCTGTAGTTGTAGCCGCGCCCGATGACAGCGCCGTGCTGCATGAAGCGGAAACGCTCCATGCGCGCTGTAAGCGTTAGGGAGAACGCCAACGCCGCCTCCGCCTGGTCCGGCAGCCTGGCGAGCTCATCCAGTCGGCGCTTTTCACCGGAAAGCGCGGCGGAAATCAGGGCAATCGCTGCCAACGAGCTTGTGTAGGTTTTGGTCGCCGCCACCGAAAGCTCGGGACCTGCGTCAAGCGCTAGCGTGAAATCCGCGGAAGCTTCCAGCGGCGAGCCGGGAATGTTGGTGATGGCAATTGTCGGGCGCTTTTGGGTCCGCGCGGCGTCCAACACGGAGATCACATCCGGAGACTTGCCAGATTGGGAAATTCCCAGGACCAGCGCCCCCTCAAGCTGAGGAGGTTGGCGATACACGGAAAAAACAGATGGTGTTGCCAGCGCGACTGGAATGTGATTGACAATTTGAAACAGATATTGCGCGTAGCGCGCCGCGTTATCAGAGCTGCCGCGGGCTGCGATAAGGATATAGTGAAACCGGCCTTTCAGCGGGTTAATCAGTTCCCGCGCCTCTTCCACGCCCCGCCCAAGTAAACGGCGCAGGACAGACGTCTGTTCCAGTATTTCGTTCTCCAGAAAAGAAGCTGTCATCTGTATTCCCGGATTTATTGACTCAAAAACGTGGACGTCTTGTAGCGCCAGCAATCTTTAAGGTACTCGCCGTCCAACAGGTAAAAGACATCGCAAGCCTGCTGCAAATCCCTGGAAGAGATGGTTCTGGTGCTGGCATTTTCAACATGTTTTCCGCCCCGCTTGACAAGCTGGACTGCCCGGCAAAAATCCGAGTCACCAGAAATGAGGACCGCGGTCTCATACGTGTTTTGCAGGTCAAGCATGTCCACAGCAATGGCGACGTCTACCCCTTTTTCGATGTAAGATCCGTTGTGCAAGACCAATCGCCCCAGGACAACTTCAAAGTAAGGGGTGCGGCGCAAGGCCTCAAGGAACTTCATCTGCCGTTTATAGCGTTCTATTTCAGTCTCCAGGGTGGCTTGTTCCTCGGTTGGGGCCACAGCATAATAGTAGACCCGCGATAAGGTCCTGCCGTTGAGGAGTTTTTGCACCAGCTTTTGAAAGTCGAGGTCAAGTCTTTGAAGGTCTTTAATCAGTCCGAAGTAGAGATTTGTCCCGTCAATAAAAAAAGTAACTCTCTCACTCATGGCCCTCCCACGCTTTTATTAGGATTAGTTTTCAATCCCAGATGTTTTATTGCCTGAAATCAAGGAGAGAATATTTATTTCAGGGAAATTATTGATTAATTCCAGAGATTTGGAACGGCTATTTTCTAAATTGATAATTTTTCTTTTCACAAGGCATGCTCCCCCGCGGGGTAAGCGGGTCTCTCTCACAGGCACTGCCATTTTGAAAATTGTAACATAGATATTTTGACTGATGTGTTGCTGGCAATTATTATAAATCCCTTATTACGTAAATCCCTTATTGGATCAAGAAGCGGCATTATCCTGGACCAGGCCGCTTTTCCGGCGTGGAACGTCTTTCACCCGGCTGATAATCGCCGCGCCAAGTAAGGTCAATACCAGGCAGACCGTAAACATAACGTTGTACCCAAACGCTTCCACCAACGCACCGGCAAAGACCGGCGCAATAAGCACGAAAACTCCTATCAGGCTGCGCGCCATCCCCAGATAGGTCGGGCGCAATTTCTCCTCGCCCAGTTCCATCACCAGAATTGAATCCCCCAGGACCATGCCTGCGGTGTTCAGCCCGAACACAAGAAAGACCAGGTAATAAACCCATTCGCTGCGCGCCAGGATTGCAATTAGCATCCCAACCGCCCAGCTAAGCACAGAAGCCACCACAATCCGCTTTGGTCCTACTTTATCCCCCAGCAATCCGCCCACGCTGTACCCGATAATGCCGCTGAAGTAGAGCAGCCCGGTAAAAACCGCCGCACGGGAGTCGGAAAGGTTAAAGCGCTGAATGCCGTAAACAGCCAGGAAGCCGCTTGACATCGCGCCAAGAAAAATCACAGACCGTCCAAGTAGGTAGGTACGAAAGTTTTTATCTTGTTTGAGGATAGCGCCAAAAAGTTCCAGGTCAATGATCTTCCTGGTCGGTTTCGTTTCCACCGGAGCTGGCAAGGCTATCGCTTGAATGGTGGGGTCCGTAGGAGTGCTATTTTCCTCCTCATTTATCGGTTCGCGCATGTGCGAGTAGAAATAGAATGAGATCCACTGCGCTAGCACAGCAGCCCCGAAGCACAAGGCATAGTTTTGCGGGTAAGGCAGCTGGCTTAGGAAGATGGTCGCAAGCACAGAACTGAGAATTCCCATCAGCTGCGCCAGTACGCGCGAAAACCCGTAGAAACGCGCCCGATGCGTAATGGGGATTACGCTTGCCTGCACTTCCTGCCAGGGCAGCGCGACCATTCCGCTGGCGAGACCCCGCCAGGTAATCAGGATGAAGAGCAAAACCAGCGCGGTGGACTTAGGGATACCTGGAACGAGCAGCGCCAGGAGCGGAAAAAAGATGTACGGAATACGTTCCACCACCGCCATTTTGACTGCGAATGGATGCTTTTGCCTTAGCCCCGAAACATAATTGGATAAGAACATCTGAGGCATATACCAGCCAAAGGTCGCAATAGCAGGAATCAATCCAATCAATAGCGGGGACTTGGTTAATGTCGCTGCAAAGACCGGTATGATGGTGGTGATGGAACCGAAGCTGTCTCCAAAAATGAAGAACATCAGGTCGAGGGTCCCGACCGTCACATTATGGCGGTAATTTTTTGCAACGTTGTGCGGAACCTCATCCTCCGGACGGATGGTGAGAAAACCTGTGAGAAATGATTTTATGCGGTTTGGCATATACGAAGCACACCTTGCAAAGTAGCTAAGCCACAATTATAGCTGGGAAACCGTCCAGGGGTGGAGTAAATTGGCAAGTGCGCGGGTATTTTGCTGGCAGAAGCGAGTATTTAGTTTTTTCTTCGCGAATTTGGAAAAATTCTTCAGTATTAAGCTTTTAGCGGGGAGAAGACCAGCAAGGTTTCAGCGGGAATATCAATAGTCCCCGACCTGACGGGTATCTGCTCGCCCGTCAGCAAATTGATGGGGATCTGTCCATCATCGAAGCAGGCTTGCGGTAAGGAAAAATCCTGAGTCGTTTCCGAGCGGTTCAAAGCAGCAAAGAAATATCCGTCTGCGCAGTTCACGCGCCAAAGCGCGGTTTCTCGCTCGTCGTCGAGCGCGAGCAGCTGCAATTGTGCGTACAGCAAGCCCGGGAAGCGTTCCCTGAAACTACTTAAGGCGCGGATGAGCTCCGCCAGGTCGCTGCGCTGTGGGATTTCGTTCCAGTTCATTGGCAGGCGCGATTGGTCAAAGCCAATCGCGTCCGGGTCGTGAATGGACAGCGCCTGGGAAAGCGCGCTCTCGGTGCCAAAGTACACCAGCGGCTGCCCGGGCAGCAGGTAGAGCCAATTGAGCGCGAGCTTCAGGCGCTGCAGGCTGCCGCCCGCCGCGAACAGGAAGCGGTTCATGTCGTGATTATCCAGGAAAAGCGGGCGGCTGAAATCGCGCGGAAAGTATGCCTGGCTGGCTTGCAAATACCCGGCAAACCAGGAGAGCGGTTTGGCACGAAAAGCAAAGGTCTCCCGCAGAGCCTGGCAGCCAAGGAAGTCCAGCGTGCCGTCCAACCCACCCGCAAAGCTAAGCTGTTGATCCGCCGGGCGGGTAACCTCGCCAAACGTCCAGACTTCAGGGTTCACCGCGCGGCAAACCTTGCGAAACTCTACCCAATAATCCAGGCCGGGACCAATGGCGTAATCCAGGCGGTATCCGTCCGCGCCCAGGCGCAGCCAGTACCGCGCTGCTTCTAAAAGGTGTTCCCTGGCCGGCGAACCGTATGCCAGGTTCAGTTCGGGCATGCTGCGCACATTAAAGTAGCTCTGGTACTCCGGCCACTTTTTCCACTTAAACCAGGCGGCGAAGGGGTTGGACCCCGACTTAAGCGCTTCCTGCAGCGCCGGATGCTGGTCGGAAACATGATTGGCAACAAAATCCAGGATGACCCGCAGCCCTAGCGCGTGCGCTTTGGCCACCAGCTCCTCAAAATCAGCCAGAGTCCCGAGGCGCGGTTCAATTTTCATATAGTCGCTGGTATCGTAGCCGTGATGGCTGGGGCTGGCAAAGATGGGCGTGAGCCAAATTGCATTGAAACCCAAGGCGCGGATGTATGTCAGTTTTTCGATCACACCGCGCAGCGTGCCTCCAAACGAGCGTGTCAGGTCTTCCTGCTGCAGCCAGTCCCTCCCCTGCCCCGGACTAAAACGGTCCACAAATATCTGGTAGATGCGCGCGGACTTGCTCCACTCTGGCACGCTGTCCTCAGCGTACCAAATCGCAAATTGGTCTGCTGCGCCAGCGTCCCGGGATTGGTTATCCGCAAAGAGCCGATACTGGGTTGCCTGGCCGACTTCTTTTGCCGGGTTTGCCTCGCGTTCGGGCAGGCGCGCGTAGACCTGGTAGCGCAGGAACGTCCCCGCGGGCTGGGGTGGAAGCTGCGCGTGCCATTCGGTTATCCAAGCCCACGCAAGCGTATCCCAGCTTTGCCCGACCGGCGCAAAGGCTATCTCCGCGTAATCGCGCCAATCGCTCGCGGAGTAACGCAGCACCAGTTCTTTCACCGGCTGGTCGCTGGAGGTGGACGCGTAAAGGGTGACCGCTTCGCCTGGCTTGGGGACAAGCGGGGTTTTCCGCGCAAAATGGTGCACGCCGCGCGTGTGTTTAATCACAAAAGCCGCCCCGATAGCAGGGGTGTCCAGGTCTCCAAAGCTGTGGTCGCGCAAATAGTCTGGAATAATTTGGGTCATATTGCATACCGCTCTACATATAAAATATTAATTGCACTGATACAAAGCTACCAAATCCTCACTTAGCGGAGTGGAGTTGCGAAGCTCACTTCATCTCCCAACCACAACATGTGCCGCAATTGTAAAACACTTTGCCCAAAATCACCCGTATGCAGCTTTGCGCGCTTTGAAAGGATTAAAATAAGAAGGCAGCGCTTTTCAGCGCTGCCTGGTTAGGTTGGTAATTTTTCACATACTGGGCGGCTTTTGCCCGCTTTCCGGCGCTTCAGCCTCTGATTTTGTAGTAAACAATCTCAGCAAACGCTTCCAACCCTCGCGCAGGTTGCCCTTCTGCAGGCGCCAGGTCCCAACGATGCCGTACGGCAGGAACATCACGATAAGGATGAACAACACACCAAAGATGAGCGGCCAGCGCGCGCCGAACCAGGTGTAAAAGAATTGCTGGATGATTTGGCTGATAGCCGCGCCGAATATTGGCCCGATGAGCGTTCCCATACCGCCCATGATGGTCATAATCAAGGCGTTTACCGTTGTGACCGCGGATATCATGGTGGGCGTGGCGCTCATGTTCCAAATGGAGAAGAACATGCCAGCCAAACCAGCAAAGATAGATGCCACCACAAAAGCAATCGTGCGGTAGGTGACGGGATTGTAGCCTATCATGCGCATGCGGTCTTCGTTTTCGCGGTTGGCGACAATGACCCGCCCGGTCGGCGAATTGACAAATCGCCGCAGAAGCAAATAGGAAACGCATAGGAAAGCGAGCGTGATGAAGTAGACGGTCAGTCGATTTTGGGTCGGGTTCAACCAGACTGGCAGGGAGATACCGTGCAGTCCTTCGTCCGCGCCAGTCCATTCGTGCAGGTCCGTGGATTTGATGATGATGAACAGTGCCGTGGAAAGCGCCAGCGTGATCATCGCAAAATACGTCCCCTTCAGGCGCATCGACGTGACCGCGAAGAGCAGCCCGACGGCGACCGAGACCAACAGCACCACCAGCAGGACGACCAGAAGCACGACCAGCATGGTGAGGTCGGTATTCCCAAGCATGATGGGGTTTTCTTTAACGAAGTTCGGCGCCCAGTGCTTCATCAGCAGACCAAACGCGTAGGCTCCACCCCCGAACGAGGCGGCATGACCAAAGGAAAGGATCCCGCCGAAGCCAATCAGCAAGTCGTAACTCATCGCGAAGACGGCCATGATAAAGAACGCGATGAGCTGGCCTTGCCAGAATTTGGTCACACCTTCATTCAGGCCGGTTCCGGTAATCAGATTGAGGACGAAGGGGAGTAAAGCCATCAAAGCAATAAAGACCAGGAAGCCAACTTCCTTGACCTTCATTGGCTTCTTCACAGCCTTTTGGGTAACAGGTTTTTCAGCCATGACAGGTTACTCCTTCTTTCCAAATAAGCCTTGCGGTCTTGTTAGCAGCACAATCACCATGATGATGACCGTGGAAGCTTCGGCAATCGCAGGCGAAAGGGAGAGTTTGAGCGCGAAGTAATCTCCAAAAGCGCGCGCCATGCCCAGAATCATCGCGCCGACAAACGCGCCGATGTAACTGCCCATGCCGCCGATGACGACGGTGATCAAGCCTTGAGTCTGGTAGGTATCGCCCATCAGCGGTTGAACCGGCAGGAAAGGCGCCGCGCCAATGCCGCCCAGCGCCGCCAGCGCTACGCCCATCGCAAAGACCACCGTGAAGACCGCTTTGACGTTGATTCCCATCGCCTCAACCATCTGGGGGTCCTGAACGCCAGCGCGGATGATCATGCCAAGGCGGGTTTTGGTCATAACGAAGATGACCAGGATAAACATGGCAATCCCCAGCGCGATGATGAACAGGCGGTAGGTCGGAACAGTCGCGCCGTAAATATCAATGGTTGAGCTCCCCTTTTGCAGCCACTCCGCAATGCTGCTTGCCTTGCCCGGTTGGGCAAACAGAGGCGGGCGGGACATCTGGTAGGTCAGCGGATCCCACAAGTACTGCACCAGTTCGCGGATGACATAGCTGAGACCGAGCGTCATAAGCAGGATAAAGGTCGGGCGTACATACAGCGGGCGGATCAGCGTGATTTCGATAACCGCGCCAAACACGAACCCAAAAGCCACGGAGAGCAGGATCGAGAGCGCAAAGCGCAAATTGCCGTTCATTAACAAAACCGACTCCGACGCGGACTCGCGCACCAGCGTGCTGAGCGCTGTGAGGACCAGGAGCGCCGCCGGCATGAGGAGTTTCTTGCCAATCGGTTCTCGAGGAGCAAATTGGGTTTTATCCCCCGGGCGGGAAGAAGCCACCGCGATTAATAAGCCGGACACAAACATCAAAAACGGACGCAGCCAGAATGTGCTGAGAGGTTCCTGGGCGCTGAGTTCCGCCAGAGGATTACCGACGGTGGTGGTCGTGGCTGCTACCATGGCAGTATTCGCCACGCTCAGGATGTCGAAACCCACAAAAGCAAACACAAGCGCAGCAAGCGCCAGCACATAGGCGATTTTTGGCAGCGCTTTCTGCAGTTTTTCAGAGATATTCAAGGCAATCAGGTACGGCTTGATAATGGGCGTGACCATCACGCCCGCGCCAAACGCGAGCAGGAAAGGCGCCATCCCGAAAATGAAGGTGGGGTTGGTGTAGAACTGCCAGCCAATGTAGGCCCCAAGCATGAACATGGAGCCGTGCGCGAAGTTGAGCACATCCATCAGGCCAAAGATAAGCGTGAGGCCGGCGGCAACCATAAAGAACAGCGAGCCCAGCGTCAGACCGGAGAAAAGGGTGCTGATAAAAGCACGCTGCCCGGCATACGCGTAGACGCCCGCCACCGCCGCGACTAAAAGCCCCGCAATGAGAATCCCGATGAGGAGTTTTTTAGTTTTCGGATTCATGTTCCATCTCCAGTTCCTTCCGGGTCTTGATGCTCGCGCCAAGATAATGGTGAATAAGGTCCGTATCCTCTATCAAATCCTTCATCAAACCTTCCTGAACGGTCTTTCCATCGTCAATAATGGTGTAGCGTTCCGCCAGCTGACTTGCCATGATAAAGTTTTGCTCCACCAACAAAATCGTGGTGGTTTCGCTTAACTTCCGGATAGCTTCCATCATCTGTTGGATCAGGATGGGAGCCAGCCCTTCGCTTGGTTCATCAATCAGGAGAAGTTTATTCTCAGGCACCAGCGCCCGGGCGACTGCCAGCATTTGCTGCTGCCCGCCGGAAAGGTGGTTGCCAGGCAGTTTGTAGAGCCGTTTTAGATCAGGAAAGAGCTCAAAGATGAAGTCTGACTTGCGTTCGAAATCACCTTTTTTACGTTCCGCCAGTTTCAGGTTCTCCTGTACGGAAAGGGCGCGGAAGATGGCGCGGTTTTCCGGAACGTAACCAATGCCCAGGTTGGCAATATTGAAGGCTTGTTTGCCCTGAATTTCCATCCCGTCAAAGATGATTTTCCCTTCGCGGGGCGGCGTCAGCCCGATGATGGATTTCAGGGTTGTTGTTTTGCCTGCGCCGTTGCGCCCCAGCATGACCGTGATGGATCCTTTCGGGACGCATACAGACACATTTTCCAGGATGTGAAATTGACCGATGAAAGTTTCAATTCGGTCCACAACGAGCAGATCATTTCCGGGAATTTGTTCGCTCATGCTAACTCTCCATACAGATCGCCCAGATACGCGGTTTGGACCTGCGGATTGTTGGCAATCTCATGCGGACTGCCTTCCGCGAGCACGCGCCCCTGATTCATCACCGTAATCACATTGGAGATAGACATTACCATATCCATGCGGTGTTCCACCAGGATCGCGGTGCGGTTGCGATGCTCCACAACCCGCTTGATGATGTTGATCAGATCCGGGACCTGTTCGGAAGACATACCTGCGGTAGGCTCATCAAACAAAAGCAGATCCGGGCTGCAGGCAATCATGATGCCAAGCTCCAGCTTGCGCTTTTCGCCGTGAGGCAGATTGCGCGCTAACACCCATTCCCGTCCCTCCAAGCCGACTACGCCAATCACTTCTTCAGCCCGGTCTATATACTGCCGGAAATTATCCGCCAGATGGAGCATCTTGAAGTTATCCTTGCCCATCGCTTGAGCTGCCAGGCGGATATTCTCCAGAACGGTCAGGTTCGGGAAGATGTTCGTAATCTGGAAAGAGCGGCCAATCCCCAGGTGCGCCCGCCGTTGGGGTGATACCTGGGTGATATCGTTCCCCTTGAAGATGACTCGTCCGCTGGTTGGCGGCATGACGCCGCTCAACAAGTTAAACAAAGTTGTCTTTCCCGCGCCGTTAGGTCCGATAATCGCATGGATCGTATGCTCCCGCACCTGCAGGCTGACATTATCCACCGCGATTAACCCGCCAAAGGCTTTGGAAAGGTTTACAGCTTCGATTAAGACTTCATTAGCCATAAGTTGTACACCTTGTGTCCAATTTTCCCTTCATAAGTTTCCTGAATGCAGTTCTCTTTGAATTAATAACAAACAATAATGCCGGATATTTCAGCTGCACCAACCGCAAGGCGTACTGCGTGCCATGTCAGGTTCACTGTTCAGGAAAAACTCTGTTTGAGGATAATAGGGAGGGACGAATGTCCCTCCCTATTATCGTTACAGTAAATTACTGACCCAAAGTCGGCAGAGTGCCGCAGCGGGCCGCGTAATCGCCTTCGAGCGTGCAGGGCACACCCAATTCGTCGAACTTCGAAACATACACAGTCTCAAAGAAGCGGTATTCGTTGATGCCGTCATCATCCAGGTCGGGGTCGAGGTTGACCAGTTTGAGGATGTTCATCGGCTGTTCGCAGACGTGATCTTCGGGGCGGATATGATAGGTGCCCTTGGGGCCTTCAAAAGTGAGGCCTTCGAGAGCGGGGATCATTGCTGCGCCGCTGGTATCGCCGCCGGTCTTTTCGAGGGCGGACGCGAGGGCGATAGCGGAAGCCATACCGCCAGCGGTGAACAGGTCGGGATAAGCGTTGATGGCGCCATCAGGGGCATCCTTGTACTTGGCAACGTGGTGTTCCACCAGCCAGTTGTTGACAGCATTGTCAGCAGCGGTGTAGTGGTAGACGTTCAGACCAACAGTGCCCAGCACGTCCTCACCAAACACAGCGGTGAAGGAGGCGTTGTCGCCGAAGCCGGTACCAACAGTCATCACATCCAATGCGCCCATATCAGAGAGACCCTGGAAGAGGGTTACATAACCGGTTCCGGACCAGGTCAGGAAGAGGTTCTTCGCGCCGGAGTCCATCGCCTGCTGGATGTAGGGGGTGAAGTCGGTGGTTTCGAACGGAGCATAGATATCAGCGATCAGTTCGCCGCCGAATTTCTCAACGGAGTACTTGAGGGCTGCGCCAGAAGCCTGGCCGAAAGCATTGTCAACACCGATGTGGGCAAAGGTGGGTCCAACGTTTTCCACCAGGTACTTGGCGATGATGAGGGTGTCATCAAAGCTGGTGCGAGCGGTGCGGAAGACGTAGGGATTGAAGTACATGCCAGTGGTGAAGTAAGAAGCAGCGGGATCAACCATCAGGATGATCTCGTTTTCAAGCGCCACAGTGGTCAGCGCTGCCGCGGAAGCGGAAGACACAGGACCCTGGAGCAGTTCGACGCCGTCTTTTTCGATCAGTTCGAGCGCGAGGGCGACCGCTTTTTCGGGGTTGCCTTCATCGTCTTTGACGATAACTTCAACCGGGCGATTGGCGATAATCCAGCGGCCCTGGTCGTCTTTCTTGCCGCCAGACATGTATTCGAGACCCAGATCAAAACCGCGCTGCTGCTGCAGACCGTAGAGAGCCATAAGGCCGGACATCTGGCCGATCTGGCCGATTTTCAGGACGGGACCAAATTCCTCAACGGGAGCTTCAGCGCCTTCTTCGAGGCCGGTGAACATGTCGGCGGTGTAGTAACCGGAGTCAATGATGGCGGCTTTGACGTTGGCCTTATCCACGGAGACAACCGCGGAAGGTTTGGCGGGGACATCAATGACCTTGTTGTTGTAGGTGGTGGTTTCTTCAGGTTTGCCGCCTTCGAGGAAAGCGACAGCAGCCTTGATGGCATCGGAGACAAGCGTGCGGACGTCTTTGAGGACGGTCATGGACTGCTTGC
>DIXT01000010.1:18595-19095 GCA_002436085.1 Anaerolineaceae bacterium UBA6073 | reverse complement strand
TGACTTTCATCGCAGTTGCTGCGAGACCCTTTGCCACCAGGGTTGTTTTATCCGGCATCCAAGTTGTTGGCAAAGGGGCGTGGCAGTCTGCCTGTCTAGAAGTAAAAATCCTCATTGCAAAAGACCTTAAGCAGTTATTGCAAAACCTAAAAAGACAACGGACGCGGGAAAACTTACCGGCAGATCGCCACGTCGCTCCGCTCCTCGCGACGACGAATAGCTCGTCATGCTGAGCCGCAGGCGAAGCATCTGATCAGCAAAAGGACAGATCCTTCGTTCCTCAGGATGACACTCGGTTTGTCATTAGGAGCGCCAGCGACTGAAGCAATCTCCCCAGCTTGTCATGCTGAGCCGCAGGCGAAGCATTTGTTCAGCAAAAAAACAGATCCTTAGTGCCTCAGAATGACAACACACATTTTATTCCTTGATTCTCGCCGTTCTTGCGAAGCACCCCAGCACCGAAGCTGAGTGTGGGCAGACCGCGCGAGTGGTATTGACCG
>DIXT01000010.1:6903-18504 GCA_002436085.1 Anaerolineaceae bacterium UBA6073 | reverse complement strand
CCGGTCTCCCGACCGTGCGAGTGGTATTGACCGAAGGTCTCCTTTTCGTAGCTCAATGCCATTTGTTTGTTCCGGACGTAAGGGCGAAGCATCCAAAAGAACGCACGCCGCATCCCCACAAGCCCGGGTATGGATGCTTTCGCCCCTACCAAAAATTATTACCGCCCAGTCCACCTTTGCTCTCGCCGGTCTCCCGACCGTGCGAGTGGTATTGACCGCAGGTCTCCACCTCACCGATGGATGCCACCTGAAAGTTTCAGTCGTAAGGGCGAAGCATCCCGAGATCAGTGCTCTGCCTGCCCTGATGCGCGCAGTATGGATGCTTCGCCCCTACCAATAATTATTACCGCCCAGTCCACCCTTTCCACCTTCCTCAATCCAACCTGATATTCCGGCCCGAATCCCCGCTTGACCCTGCTATAATTACGCATCTTATAGAATTTACCATACCAAAACCTGGTATTTGTTTTAGAATCGAGCCGTTATGGATATAGAAGACCCGAATACTTCAACGCCGCTCCCGCCGCTCAACGAGGAGCTCGTGCTCACGCTCTGGTCGCGCACGTACAACACCAGCGGCAAACCCGATTGGTCGCACATTTTCCCCTATTACACTGAAGACATCATCTTTCAGGACCCCATCCAACGCGTAGTCGGCAAGACCGATTTTGTAGCAATGTGCAACCGGCTGACCAAGCGCTGCCAGGAACTCAAGATGGACATTACATCCATCGCCAGCGGAGAGAACCTCATCTTTATGCAGTGGACGATGACGATGGTTTTCCGCAAAACTCCCAGCACACCGATCTACGGATGCACAAAGCTCAGCCTGAACTCCGCCGGCCTGATCATGCAGCAGCGGGATTATTACGATCTGTGGGGCGACATCTTCGCGAACGTCCCCGGGATGAAACGCGCCTACCCCCGCTTCATGCGCAAACATTTTGGATAAATCCGACTATGAAATTACTCCCCGACGAACTTGAGTACATGCAGAACAGCTTGAAAAAGCAGAACCGGTCGGAGGCGCGCCTGGACGGAAAGACCTGCGTCATCACCGGCGCCACCTCCGGGGTCGGCTACCACAGCGCCCGCAGGCTGGCCAAGGCTGGCGCGCGCGTTGTCATGCTTTGCCGTAACCCGGAAAAAGCCCGCAAAGTGCAGGACGAGCTCAGCCGCGATTTTCAGGCGGAGTCCGACGTCTTCATCGCTGACATGCGCAACCTTGCAGAAGTCGCCCGGGCAGCCGCCCAAATCGCGGAGAAATATCCCAAAATTGACATTCTGGTGAACAACGCCGGCGTGTTCAACAAACGCCGCCGCCTGACCCCCGATGGTCATGAGGAAATTTTCGGCGTCATCCATTTGGCTGCGTTTGTGCTCACCGCAGCGCTCATCCCCAACCTGAAAGCCGCTGCACCAGCCCGCATTATCGACGTCAATTCCGAGGCGCACCGCTTTGGCGGGCTGAAGATGAATGACCTGGACTGGTCCAAACGCCCATACATTGCAATGCAAGCCTACGGAGCCGCTAAGATTGCCCAGCTGCTGACCGGGCTGGAACTTGCTCAGCGCCTGCGCGGCAGCGGTGTGAGCGTGTTCACCATGCATCCAGGCGCGGTCCGCACGAACATCGGCATGAATAACAACTTTCTGTATCGTTTTTATAACCGCTATGTGCTCGGCTTATTTTTGAAAGACCCCTCTGTGTCGGGGGAAGCAGTGCACTATCTCGCCGCGGCTCCCGAGCTGGAAGGCGTGACCGGAAAATTCTACAACCAGACCATTGAAGAAAAGCCGGCTCGCTATGTGCTCAGCGAGCGTTTGCAGCAGGAAATTTGGGACTACAGCGAGAATATCGCGCGAACTTATTTAGGAGCTGCTAATGGTATTTGACGTTATTGTGGTTGGCGCGGGGGCTTCCGGCCTCACCGCAGCAGCGTATCTGGCTAAATACGGCCGCAGCGTTTTATTGTGCGAGAAGGAACCCGTCTGCGGCGGGCTGGTGAACTCCTTTACGCGCGATGGCTTCACCTTTGACGGCGGCGCCCGCGCCCTGGAAGATGCCGGCGTGCTGTTTACGATGCTGCGCCAGCTCGGCCTGCAAATTGAATTCGTCAAAAACCACATTTCGCTGGGCATTGAAGACCAGATGCTCGACATGGAATCCAAAACGAGCATTGACGACTACGCAGACATGCTGAAAAAGCTCTACCCGGAGTCCGCGGCGGACATCGAAGTCATCGCCAAGGACCTGCGGCAGATTACGCAGGCGATGGATATTCAGTATGGCATCGATAACCCGCTTTTTCTGGACCCCAAACAGGACGGCAAGTACTTCATCACGCATGTGTTCCCATGGATGTTCAAGTACGCCCTGAACGTCGGTAAAGTTCAGTCCAAAGACCAGCCGGTGATTCCTTACCTGCGCAAATTCACCTCCAACCAGGCGCTGCTGGATATCATCTCCCAGCACTTCTTTGCGGATACGCCGGCCTACTTCGCGCTCAGTTATTTTAAGATTTTCCAGGAGTATTACTACCCGAAAGGCGGCACGGGTGTTTTTGTTGAAAAGCTGGTCGAATTCATCAAAAAGCACGGCGGAACAATCCGGACAAGCACCGAAATTGCGAGCATCGACCCGATTGGGAAGACTGTGACGACCGCCGACGGCGAACAGATTGCGTACCGCCAATTATTGTGGACAGCCGACCAAAAACGCCTGTATAACAGCGCAGTGCTGGATGAGCAAACGCACCCCGAGTTAGCCGCCGCCCTGACCAAGCGCAAAGCCTACCTTGCAGATAAGACCGGCAGCGACTCCATTTTCTCGTTGTTCGTCACCACGGACCTGGACCCCAGCTACTTTAAAAAGATCGCCAGTGAGCACGTTTTCTACACCCCCAGCCGCGCGGGTCAATCCCAGGCCGGGCCCATGCCGCTGAAAGGCACCAAGGCTGAAATCCAGGCTTGGCTGGAGAAGTACCTGGCTCTGACCACCTACGAAATTGCTATCCCTGCCCTGCGGGACCCGGACCTGGCGCCGCCCGGGAAAACTGGTTTGATAATCAGCGTCCTTTGCGACTACACGCTGACCAAACGGATTGCCGACCAGGGCTGGTACGACGAGTTCAAACAGTTTGTGGCGCGCGTGATGGTGGAAACCTTGGACCGCACGCTCTATCCCGGCCTAGCCGGCGCGCTCATGCTATCTTTCAGTTCCACGCCCCTCAGCATTCAAAAAGTCGCCGGTACAACCGACGGCGCGATTACAGGCTGGTCTTTCCGCAACCAATCTATCCCCGCGGAAAGCCGACTGACGCGCATCGCGAACACAGCCAACACCATCCTGCCGGATATCTACCAGGCCGGGCAGTGGGCTTACAGTCCGGCGGGGCTGCCGGTTTCGTTGATTACGGGCAAGGTTGCCGCGGATAAAATTCAGAAACGTCTTGGCAAGGGATAAAAGGCGCCTGAGGAGGCTTACGCAAAGGTTCCGTTGGAACAATAAGAGTCTGAAAGCGTAAAAGGTAAGCAGATCCCGAAGGGATTATCGTGTTTGTGTTACCCCGGGCGCTTATCGCGGCACGCGCCTTATTATTAAGAGCAATCTGGACCGCCGGTTCGCGCCCCCGGCTTAATCGTACCCGCGCGAGAACAGCCACCGGAACCACTGCAGCAAAGTACGACCTTCCGGTTCCACCAGCACGTATTCCCCCGCGTTCTCGGCAGCATGCCAGCCCCCATACACAAACCCGAGAAAAACCGCGCCAATGCTCAGGCTGGCGAACACAAAAAAGCCCAGCGCGCCTTTCCTTTGTGCCGCCGCAACGCTGTCGAACCATTTTCTGAGCGGCGGCAGTAAGTTAAACAGCCTGAAAGCGAGGTATCCGAGCCAGGTCCCCAGCGCGTTTAGCAGGATGTCGTCCACGTCAAACACCCGCACTGCCAGCAGCACCTGCAGCGTCTCGACGACCAGCGAAAACCCGGCGCCGAGCAGGAGCATCTTCCAGCCGGAGCGCAAATCCTTGAAAAGGACGGAAGTAAGCATCCCGATCGGCATGAACACCACCAGGTTACCAAGCAGCAAAAACTGCACAATGCGGATAAGCGGCTGGTAGTGGCTGGCTTCCGCCCTTTGGATCATGAGCAGGCTGTTAACAATCGGCACAAAGTTGGCTTTGAGGTTCCGCTCCAGGTTGAAGCGGAAGGGTTCAAACAGCCGGTAGGAGAGCAGACACAGGAACACAAACAGGAGCGTGACTACAAGCTCGCGCTTCAGGTCAAACTGCCTGGTCGCCAGCCCCCTGATCAGGCGCATGGCAGCCCATAGGATAGTGATAGCCAGGTACAAGCCGGCGCTGTTAATTTCAAAGGTCATCGTGCACGCATCTTTCTGGTCCGGTTTGGGCATTATAACATTGCCCGGCCGATGGGGCTTTCGGGATAAGGGAGTGTAAGGCCTTTGCATCTTCAGGCGGCGTTTGATTGGTATTCGTTGGCATCCTCTCTTTCCAAACCGTGGCGACTGTCATTCTAGCGAAGCGAAGAATCTTGTGGTTACTTGATATCAATTGGACGTTTCGAACGTAGGGGCGAAGCATCCATAATCTGCATATCGGATAGGTGGAACATCTTCCCTGGGATGCTTCGCCCCTACCTGCAATAAACGCCAGGCTGGCTGCCCGGAAGACCAAGCAAGAACTCTGCTCTCGCCGGTCTCCAGACCGCCCGAGGGGTCGTGACCGCAGGTCTCTTTCTTTCAGCTTAATACCATTCCTAGTTTTGGACGTAAGGGCGAAGCATCCATAATCTGCATATCAGATAGGTGGAACATCTTCCCTGGGATGCTTCGCCCCTGCCAGCAATATACGCCAGGCTGGCTGCCCGCCCTGGAGACCAAGCAAGAACTCTGCTCTCGCCGGTCTCCAGACCGCGCGAGGGGTCGTGACCGAAGGTCTCCTTCACATAGCTCAATGCCATTTGTTTGTTCCGGACGTAAGGGCGAAGCATCCATAATCTGCATATCGGATAGGTGGAACATCTTCCCTGGGATGCTTCGCCCCTACCAGCAATAAACGCCAGGTTGGCTGCCCGCCCTGGAGACCAAGCAGGAACGGGAGAATCTCTGCTCTCGCCGGTCTCCAGACCGCCCGAGGGGTCGTGACCGCAGGTCTCTTTCTTTCAGCTTAATACCATACCTGGTTTTGGAAGTAGGGGCGAAGCATCCTTAAATATTGTTTCTTCCGTTGAGACAATGCGTTGCCCTGGGATGCTTCGCCCCTACCAGCAATAAACGTCAGACTGGCTGCCCGGGAGACCAAGCAGGAACGGGAGAGTCTTTCCTACTGACCTCCAAGCGAGAATCTTGAGAGTAAAAAGAGTAGCCCCTTTGCAAGTCCAGGATGACAAGCGAGCGTCGGGCCGACCAGCCCCCTCCTCCCCCTGATTGACATCCGCGCCCAAAATCAGTAAACTATATCTGTTAAGCATTTCGACCCCTGACCCAAAGGAGCACACCATGGCGGAACAGAAATTCCTTATCGTAATGCGGTCCGGTCCCATCCCCGGCTCCAGCTACTTCATCGAGAAAGACGAAGTTTTCTTAGGCCGCGACCTGACCAATGACCTGCCCGTTCCAGACCCGGAAATCTCCCGCCGGCACGCCCGCTTTTTGCGCCGCGGTGATGCGATCTATCTTGAAGACCTCGGTTCCACCAACGGCACCTTCCTGAACGGCGTGCGCATCGCCGGCCCGCAGCAGCTTAAAGACGGCGACCTGATTACCCTGGCGGAAAATACGGTCATGAGCTTCGAAGTGAAAGGCGCGGCCACCGAGCCGCTGCGCGTGAGCGCCGCCAAAGCCGAACCAGCCCTCTACACCCCCGAAGCCCCCGCCCAGGCCGCTTACCAGCCGGTCTCCGCGCCGGTTCCGCAGCAGCCGATTGCCCCAAGCCTGACCCCGGTGCGCGAGAAGAAACGCATGGGTTGGTTCCTGGTTGTGCTGCTCATCCTGCTGGCGCTTGTCCTGATTGTGGGCGTCGTGCTGGTCTTCATGCCCGCCTCCTGGTGGTGCGCGCTCTCCTTCAACCAACTGCCGGGCTGCCCGATTAATTGACCGCCTGAGCTTAATCTAACCCCTGAGGCTGATGGGTTCATCAGCCTCCTTTTTTGACTTTCTGTAATTATCCGAAAATTTCAGCAAAATTTCGCTGCCTTCGTCTGTCTCAGGGTTTTCCCTTTAACCGCGCCTGCATTGGAAAAACCTGTGAATTTTTGGCTCTAGAGCAAAAAGCCGGCTTTTGGGGTATAATAATCCTGTTGCCAGGCACCCAAAAAATCCGCCCCGCAGCCTTAGGATATTTCAATGAGCGAAGAAACCGAACTCCCCGAAGTGCCGGAGAATAACAACGCCGGAAATCTGGAGCATGTGGATATCGACAACCAGATGCGCACCGCCTATCTGGATTACGCCATGAGCGTCATTGTCGCGCGTGCCCTGCCGGATGTGCGCGACGGCCTAAAGCCGGTGCACCGCCGCATCCTCTACGCGATGTTGGACCTGGGCAACCGCTCCAACGCCCCTTATAAAAAATCCGCCAGAATCGTCGGCGAAGTGCTGGGTAAGTACCATCCCCACGGCGACTCAGCGGTGTACGATTCCATGGCGCGCATGGCACAGGACTTCTCCATGCGCTACCCCCTGGTGGACGGGCAGGGCAACTTTGGCTCCATCGACGGCGACTCGCCGGCTGCCATGCGTTACACCGAAGCCCGCCTCGCCAGAACCGCCGAAGAACTGCTGCTGGACCTGGATAAACAGACCGTAGACTTTGTCGATAACTTCGACGGTTCCCTGCAGGAACCGGAAGTGCTGCCCGCGCGCATGCCGAACCTTCTGATGAACGGCTCAAACGGCATCGCGGTCGGGATGGCCACCAATATTCCCCCGCACAACCTGCGCGAACTGACCGCCGCCCTGAACATCCTTATCGACCGCTACGACGAAATTGATGAGGTCAGCGTTGAGGACCTGATGCAGGCCGTTCCCGGGCCGGACTTCCCGACCGGCGGCATCATCGTCGGCGGCGAGGGCATCCGCCAGGCTTACAGCACCGGACGCGGCAAGCTGACTGTGCGCGGTGTAGCTGAGATTGAGGAAATCCGAGCCGGACGTTTCGCCATCATCATCACAGAAATCCCTTATCAGCTGAACAAAACCAGCCTGATTGAACGCATCGCCGAGCTGGTGCGCAGCGGTAAACTGGACGCTATTTCGGACATGCGCGATGAATCCGACCGGCGCGGTTTACGCATCGTGATTGAGCTCAAACGCGGCACCCAGCCCAAGAAGGTGCTCAATCAGCTCTACAAATTCACCGCCTTACAGTCCACCTTCGGTGTGCAGCTGCTGGCATTGGTGGACGGCGAACCGCGCACGCTTTCACTCAAACGCGCGCTCTTCCATTATCTGGAACACCGCCAGGTGGTTATCACCCGCCGCGCGCTCTACGAGCTGGACAAAGCCAAAAAACGCGCCCACATCCTGGACGGGCTGCTCATCGCGCTGGCGAACCTGGATGCTGTCATCCAGACCATCCGCACGTCCCCGGATGCCGACACCGCCAAAACCAACCTGATGGAACGCTTTACCCTGACAGAAATCCAGGCCCAGGCTATTCTGGACTTGCAACTGCGCCGGCTGGCTGCTTTGGAACGCCAGAAAATTGAGGATGAGCACAAAGAGTTGATGCTGCAAATCGCTGACCTGGAAGATTTGCTTGCCCATCCCCATAAGATCCTTGAGGTAATCCGTACGGACCTGAACGAGGTCACCGAAAAGTTCGGCGATGAGCGCCGCACGCGCATTGACCACGACCTGGACAGCGACCTTTCAGACGAATCCCTGGTGCAGGACACACCGGTGTTTGTCTCCATCACCCAGCGCGGCTACGTCAAACGCGTGTCCGACAGCGCTTACCGGGCGCAGGGGCGCGGCGGTCGCGGTGTGATGGGTCAAACCATGCGGGATGAAGATGAAGTGCATTTCTTTGTGCGCAGCAACACGCTGGCGACGCTCCTCTTCTTTACCGACAAAGGCAAGGTGTATTCCGAGCGCGTGTACGAACTCCCGGAAGAAAGCCGGCAGGGCAAGGGCATCGCGCTGGTCAATATCATCAACCTGGAACCCGATGAAACCATCACCACGCTGCTCTCCGTACCGGATTTCGGGCAGGCAAACTTTTGCACTATGGCCACCCGCCGCGGGCGCGTCAAACGTATCGCGCTGGCCGAATTTGCCAATGTGCGCCCGTCCGGGCTTATCGCCATTAAACTGGACGAGGATGACCGCCTGGGTTGGGTCTGCCTCACCAGCGGCCAGGACGATGTGCTGCTCGTCACGCGCGGCGGCAAAGCGCTCCGATTTTCTGAAAATCAAATCCGACCCACCGGCCGCACTACTATGGGCGTCACCGGTATTCATATGCGCGCGGATGATGCCCTGGCGGCCATGGCGGTAGTGGAACCGGCCGGCTATTTGCTCGTGCTGACCGAAAAAGGGCACGGAAAACGCACCCCGCTGGAAGAATACATACCAAAGTCGCGCGCGACGCTGGGGGTAGCCACCCTCAACCCGACTGCGCTGACAAGGATTGGCAACATTGCTGAAGCGCTGGTTGTGCAGGAAAGCGATGAAATTACGTTAATTTCTTCCGCTGGGATTGTGCTGCGCATGAAGGCCGCCAATGTCTCCGTCCAGGGACGGGCAACCCAGGGTGTCAAGGTAATGGTGTTGGACGAAGGGGACAGCCTGGCGGCGGTCGCCCGCATCCCCGCGGAAACTGCCAACCCGGCTGTGGATGCCGACCTGGTTGTGGATGCCAATCCGGACCTGGAGGCTAACCCGAGCGGGGATGCTGACCAACCCGCAAGCCAGGACGATCAACCGGAAATTTCGGCGGAGTAAAAACGGGCGGTTAAGCCGTCTTCTCCCTCCGCCCAGAGACTACCGTCTTCTGCAACAGATATCGGACGCGCCCTTCGCGGCGCGTCTGCGTTTCTCCGCAAGCTCACCCACTCCCCGCGAAAAGCCAGGCGCGCATTGACTTCCTCGATAAAACCCGCTGTGGGCAGTTCCTGGCGCGCTTGGGCAAGTTCAAAGAGCAGCAAATTCAACAGGTCCTGCGCGGAGACGCGGATGCCAGCCAGCCCTGCCAGGCTTCCAGCCGGGAAAATCGTCTCAGCTTGCGGCGGCAGCGCTTCGTCGGAAAGGTTTACCCCCATCCCAAACACGACCGCGCTGGGAACTTCACCCTGCCAGAGGGTTTCGGTGAGCACCCCGCATACTTTTTTCCCCGCAAGGAGCACATCATTCGGCCATTTAATTTGGGCTTCCACAGAGAAGTTGCGGAAAAGTACGCGAGTCAGCGCCAGGCACCCGAGCAGCGCGAAACGTGTCAGGTAAGGCGCCTCCCGCGCTTCAGGGCGCAGAAGAACGCTGAAGGTCAGCGATGCCTCCGGACGGGAAAACCAGCTTCTGCCGCCCCGCCCACGCCCGGAGCTTTGATGTAAGGCGCGCACTACCGTGCCGTCCGGCGCGCCAGCATCCGCCAACCTCAGGCAGTCATCGTTGGTGGAGTTTGTCTCCGGCAGGAGAATATGCTGGAATCCACGCGGAGCGGGCCCGGAATCCATCGCCGCCCTAAACTTCGCGTGGGAGCGAAAAACAGATGTGCGAGCCTTCTTTGTAGGTTTCGTCCACCCAAATTTTGCCGTCGTGCGCGCGGATTATTTCCCGGCACAGGTACAAGCCCAGGCCGGTGCCCTTGGTCGTCTTAGCGGCTTCGTCCGAGCGATAGAAGCGGTCGAAGACGTACGGCAAATCGCGCGGGTCAATGCCTGGGCCGCGGTCGCTCACGCACACAACCACGTCCTTAGCCCTCAGTTTGCCGCTGATGCGAATTTCGCCATCCGGGCTGTATTTAATCGCGTTGTTCAGCAGGTTGGTCAGCACCTGCCGGATTCTTTCTTCATCCAGCGCGAGCGTCGGAAAGTCGGTCGGGAAATCCACCACAAAGCTGTGTCTGTCCGTCTGTGCGGTATATCTGTCGGCAAGAAAGCGCGCCAATTGGGGGATGGACAGTTCCGATTTCTTCAGCGTCAGCCCGCCCGCCTGCAGGCGCGTCGCGTCCAGCAGGTCTTCCACCATCTCGGTCAGGTGGTCGGCTTCGTCCTCGATGACCGCCAGGCTCTCCGAGACAATCTCGCGCTCCCACTCAACATCATCCCGCCGCAAAGTGCTCACGTAGCCTTTTATCAATGCGATAGGGGTTTTCAGTTCGTGGCTGACCACGGAGATGAAGCTGCTCTTCATCTCTTCGGCGGTGCGAAAGCGCGTAATATCCCGCACGGAGGCAATCACATTGAGCAGCGCGTCGTTGGCTGAGAACAGCGGTCCGTAGCTAATCCCGACCGGCAGTGGCTCGCGCAAGCCTTCGCGGATCAGGTCGCCTTCCAGGTAAAAAACGTTTTGCAGGTTTTGCGCCCAATTGCTGGCAACGGCTTCTTCCAGAGTTGCCCCCTGCGGAGGCTTTGCCCAGCGGATGACCTCGGCGAAATGTTTCCCGACGCACGTTTCCTCGCTGGTATTCAGCAGGCGCTGCAGGGCTTTGTTCACGCGCTCCACCTTCAGATCGGGCGTGAGGATCAGAATCCCATCGGCAGCCGAATCCAGCAGGGCTTCCAGGCGCAAAGATTGCTCGCGGGTTTCGTTGTACAGACGCGCGTTGCGCACTGCAATGGCTGCCTGGTTGGCAAAACTGGTCAGCAGCATGCGGTCGTTGGTGGAAAACAGCCCGCGGTAATTGCGGAAAACATAAATCTGACCAATGACCTGCTTTTGAACAATCATGTTAATGCCCACGCCTGTCAGCATCCCCATGCTGATATCGTTCAGCATGCGGTTGATTTCAGGGACGTGCGCTTCGCTCTCGTCTTCCGATTGAAATGGCTGCGTTTCCAGCCAGCGCTGCAGGTAATTGAGCAGCGCCTCGGCGATGCCTTCGTGCACGGCGATGTGCCAGCCGCGTTTTTCGTCCTTCAGCGCGATGAAGCCGGCGTGACCCGTTAGCATCTCGATTGAGATTCGCAGGATGCGCAGCAGCAGCGCTTCCAGGTCCAGTTCTTCGGTGAGAGCGCGGGAAATCTCGAGCAAGTAATCTCGTTGGCGTACGCGGTAATCTGGCAGCATGCTTCTATTTTAACCGCAAACGGATAAAGCGCGGCTTAAGTAGTAGGCTGGATTGCGTCCTTCAACCCGACGATTGCAATTGACTACAGGGAGGGGCGCGGCAATCTGTCTGTATGCCTGACCGGGAGAGCGCTTCATTCCTCGCGGTGACACGGTCCGTCATTGCGAGCCCCCGCTATAATAATTGCTTACAAGCGGAAATTAAACGAAGGGGGCGCGGCAATCTGCCTGTATGCCTGAACGGGAGAGCGCCTCGCAGGACCTGTACCCTTCAGGGTATCGCGATGACCACCGATTCGTCATTGCGAGCCCCCGCTGCAAGAATTCTTCCGGTGCCAAAAATGCGGAAG
>DIXT01000010.1:0-6871 GCA_002436085.1 Anaerolineaceae bacterium UBA6073 | reverse complement strand
GAAGGGGGCGCGGCAATCTGCCTTCTGAGTTTTGGTGCTCTCTCAGCTTTTCAAGCATACACAGACAGACTGCCACGACCCTTTGCCAAACATGTGTCCTATGATGGAATACGGACTGATGGCAAAGGGTCTCGCAGTGACCGAGAGGCATGGTGCGAAGCGCCTGCGAGGCGAGATACAGAGCTAAAGGCTAGCTCAAACCACGGCTTGAAAGTCGCCAGACGCCCTACAACTGCCTGTAATGATAGATCGGAGAGCGCTTCGCAGGACCCGTACCCTTCAGGGTATCGCGGTGACGGGCGATTCGTCGTTGCGAGCCCCCGCTGCAGGAACGTCTTGGATGTGGGAATCCCAAGAAGGGGGCGCGGCAATCTGCCTTTCTCTCTTATTAAGCTTTGGTGAGTACGTTTCCCCAGTTATCAGGCTTAATTACTAAGGCCTATGCCTCTGAGTTCTCTCCAGAATATTTCAGGCAGACTGCCACGACCCTTTGCCGTCGACTAACGCAATAACCACGATACTCCGTTGTGGCAAAGGGTCTCGCAGTGACAGATGGCCGCGCTAGCGATGACGGGGGACTCGTCATTGCGAGCCCCCGCTACAGGAACGTCTTAGATGTGGGAATTCCAAGAAGGGGGCGCGGCAATCTGTCTGTATGCCTGACCGGGAGATCGCTTCGTGCCTCGCGGTGACGAACAAAAAGCGCGGCTTTACATAAGCCGCGCCCGAATCTCTATCTCCAATACGCTTAGATTAGCTGGTGCGCTTTTTCAGACAAACTGATCGCTTCATCCAAAATGAGCATAGCCTCATCCACCTCTGATTTGCTGGTGGAAAGCGGCGGGGTGACGCGAATAACACTCTTGCCGCAGCCCAGGGTCATCAACCCGCGCTCGAAAGCCTTCTTGACGATGTCATCGCGTAATTTCTCAGCCGGTTGTTTTGTTTCCCTGTCCAGCACAAACTCCACACCGAGCATAAAGCCCTTTCCGCGCACATCCCCTATGCTGGGATGTTTGGCCTGCAGCTCTTCCAGCGCTTCCTTGCAATAGGCGCCAACCACGCGGGTGTTTTCCAGGTATTCTTCTTCGATAAGCTGGATGGTAGCCAGGGCTGCCGCGCAGGATATCGGGTTGCCGCCGTAGGTGTTCCCATGCGAGCCCTTGGGCCAATCCATCACGTCCTTTTTGGCAACCATTGCTCCCAGCGGCATGCCGGAAGCGATGCCCTTGGCGGTCAGCAGAATATCCGGTTCCACACCAAAATGCTCAATCGCCCACCATTTGCCGGTTCTGCCCATGCCGGACTGTACTTCATCCACGATTAAGAGGATGTCGTGCCGGTCACACAGCTTGCGCAGCGCCGGGAAGAAGTCATCAGGCGGGAAAATGTAACCGCCCTCGCCCTGTACGGGTTCAATCAGAATGCCGGCTACGTCATCACCAGGCACCAGATGCCCCAGAATCTCCTCTTCTATATAATGAACAACTGTCTCGCCATCGCCCATGCCCGGCCGCTGCTTGAGCAGCGGGCGGTATGGGTTGGGGAACGGCACATGCACCACGCCGTTCATGAGCGGGAAGAAACCGCCCTTGTAATTGGCTTTGCTGGCGGTGAAGGTGACCGCCCCAAGCGTGCGCCCGTGAAAGGCGCCCAGAAAACCGATGAACTGGGTGCTGCCGGAGTGGTAGCGCGCCAGTTTAATGGCGGCTTCCACGCTTTCCGTGCCGGAATTGGTCATAAAACAGCTCGACGGACCCTTCCAGGGCGCGATAGAGTCAAGTTTTTCAGCCAGGCTGATCCACTTGTCATGATAAAAATCAGATGAGATATGAATGAACTTTTCGGCTTGTTCCTGGATGGCTTTCACCACGCGCGGATTGCTGTGCCCGGTGGACGCGACCGCGATGCCGGCTTCAAAGTCGAGGAAGCGGTTGCCGTCCACGTCCCACACTTCGGTTCCGCGTCCGTGGTCCATCACAAAGGGGTACCCGCGCGGATAAGAGGGGGAAATGACCTGATGGTCGCGTTCGATGTAGGCTCGCGCCGTTTTCCCTGGTAAGTTCAAAGGCTTCATAACTGATTCTCCTTTCAGCATGCGCTTAAACAAAATGAACCAAACCCGGTGAGAAAAGCTTGGTTCAGCGTCACTAAATCATAGAAAAATTATACCATACGCGGCTAGGAACCTCTTGCGTCAGGCCGTTGGCTGCACGCTTTAACACGGCGCCAGCCGAATGTTGACGCCCCCCGAAATTCCTGCTATCATCCAATTAATGAGCGATTCCGGAAGCAAAGACAAGCAAAAACGACAGGTATGGAAGAAGCTTAAGGACGAAGCCCGTTGGCTCCTGCCGGGCACAGGCTTTAAGCGCTGGATTCTGCTCGCGATTCTCGGCTCCATGATGCTTGGGCTGGGGCTCGCGGTGCTCATTCTGGGTTATTACCGTTCAGCTTCCAACCCCAGCGTGGTGCCTATCCTGGCATTTCTTTCCCTGCGTTGGCTGGACCGCCCTATTCGTTTTGTCCTGTTCGGCGGCATCGGTCTGGCAATGATTTTAGTCGGCATCTGGGGCGCCAACCACTCCCTGCTGAAGCCTTTCCAGAAATCCGGACGTCCGCTGATCGAGACGATCCAGTCCTACCGCCGGCGCGAGAAAGGCATGCGCGTGGTCGTCATCGGCGGGGGGCACGGCCTGGCGACGCTGCTGCGCGGGCTGAAGGAGTACACGCATAACATCACCGCCATCGTAACCGTCGCCGATAATGGCGGTTCCTCCGGCGAATTGAAACGCGACTTGGGCATCCTCCCTCCCGGTGATATCCGCAACTGCCTGTCCGCGCTTAGCAGCGACGAAGCCCTGCTCTCCCAGGTGTTCCAGTACCGCTTCCAAGCCGGCACCGGTCTGAGCGGGCATTCGCTCGGCAATCTGTTCATCTCCGCGTTAAGCGAGATTACGGGCAGCTTTGAGGAAGCCGTAGCTGAG
The DNA here is from genome assembly GCA_002436085.1 of Anaerolineaceae bacterium UBA6073. Lineage (GTDB taxonomy): Bacteria > Chloroflexota > Anaerolineae > Anaerolineales > Anaerolineaceae > Mesolinea. Next base: position 3,884 of record DIXT01000010.1, on the reverse strand, counting down.
TCCGGGCGGGTTCTGGCAATTTACGGCCAGGTTCTGCCAGCCACGGTCTCGAGCGTGGAGTTAATTGGCGAAATCCTGGACCCCCAGACGCAGCAAATTATCCGCGTGAGCGGTGAATCCGAATTGACCAACACGCCCGGCAGCATCCAGCGCGTCTGGTTGGACCCCGCCACCACGCCCGCCTATCCGCCGGCTGTGCAGGCGATTCTCAGCGCGGATCTGATCATTCTCGGGCCGGGCAGCCTCTACACCAGCCTGCTGCCTAACCTGCTTGTCACCGGGCTCACGGACGCGCTTGAAGCCAGCCGCGCGCAGAAGTACTACGTATGCAATGTTGCCACGCAGCGCGGGGAAACAGACGGTTTCAACGCTTCCGACCATCTGAACGTCATTGAACAGCACATCGGCAGGGACTTGTTTGACCTGATTGTCTGCAACCGCACCTTCCGCGGTAAGCTGGAAGAGGACATCGAATGGGTAATCGCCGACGTGCCCCTGCACGAAAACTATCACGTCTACGAAGCTGACCTGGTAGATGATCTTTATCCCTGGCGCCATGATTCCAAAAAACTGGCCCGCGCGGTGGTGAACTTATTTGAAGAGCGCACCGGACCGCTGTCCTGATTATTTCAACCCTTGATTCTGGTAAGAAATTTTTGGAAAACGACCACTCAGGTGGTAAAATAAATTAGTTAACTTTCACTATTCCATGGAGGAATTTCTATGAAAACAAAAGTAGGTATTAACGGCTTTGGTCGTATCGGGCGCCAGGTTTTAAAGGCGATCATGGAACGTGCTGGTGACGAACTGGAAGTGGTAGCCATCAACGATCTATTTGATGCCCAGACAAACGCGCATCTCTTCAAGTACGACTCCAACTACGGCGCCTATCCCGGCACCGTGGAAGTCGTAGATGGCAATCTCGTCATTGACGGCAAGACCATCAAGGTCTTCGCGGAAAAAGACCCGGGCAATCTGCCCTGGAAAGATCTCGGCGTTGACGTCGTAATTGAGTCCACCGGTATCTTCACCACCGCCCGTTCCGAAAATGGCAAAGTTGGCGCGGATGCCCACATCCTGCGCGGCGGCGCCAGGAAAGTTATCATCTCCGCGCCCGCCAAAGGCGAGGATCTGACCATCGTTCTGGGTGTCAATGACGAAAAGTACGACCCCGCGATCCATCACATCATCAGCAACGCCTCCTGCACCACCAACTGCCTGGCTCCCGCTGCCAAGATTGTGAACGACAATTTCAAGATCCTGAACGCGGTCATGACCACCATCCATTCTTATACCAACGACCAGGTCATCCTGGATCAGGGCCACAAGAAGGAATTGCGCCGCTCCCGCGCTGCCGGGTTGAATATCATCCCGACTACCACCGGCGCCGCCAAGGCTGTCGCGCTGGTCATCCCTGAGCTCAAGGGCAAATTTGACGGCTATTCCCTGCGCGTCCCGACCCCCACAGTCTCCATTGTGGACTTCGTCGCGACCATCGAGAAACCCACCACCAAGGAAGAGCTCAACGCTGCCTTCGTCGCGGCTGCCAACGGCCCCCTGAAGGGCATTCTGGGCGTCACCACCGGTGCGTATGATCAGCCGCTGGTTTCTTCCGACTTTAAGGGCGATCCCCGCTCTTCAATTGTCGACCTGCCCAACAGCATGGTCATGGGCGGCAACCTGATCAAAGTCGTTACCTGGTACGACAATGAATGGGGTTATTCCTGCCGCACCGCTGATTTGGCCAAACTCGTTGCCAAATCGCTGTAACTTGGCGCTAGAGCACTGAACATGAGAGTGCGCGAAGCTGTTCGTAACAGACAGTGGAGCGCACTTTTTTAAACACGGAGGTTTTGATGTTTAACAAGAAACTGGTTACTGACCTGGATGTGAAAGGCAAGAAGGTACTTGTCCGCGTGGATTTCAACGTCCCGATCAAAGAAGGCAAAGTGAAGGACGCCACCCGCATCACGGCCGCGCTGCCCACCATTCAATACCTGCTCGACAACGGCGCTGCCGTCATCCTCTGCTCCCATCTCGGACGCCCGAAGGACGCCCCGGACCCCGCCTACACCATGAAACCAGTGGCGGATTACCTGGCCACCCTCATTTCCGCGCCGGTAAAATTTGCCGAAGATTGCATCGGTCCGGTTGCTGAAGCTGCCTCGGCAGCACTGAAAGCTGGCGAAGTGCTGGTATTGGAAAATACCCGGTTCCACGGCGAGGAAGGCAAGAACGACCCTGGTATGTCCAAAGCGTTGGCAGCTCTGGCCGACCTGTATGTTAACGATGCCTTTGGTTCCGCGCACCGCGCGCACGCCTCCACGGCCGGCGTGGCGGAATACCTGCCATCAGCTGCCGGCTTCTTAATGGAAAAAGAAATCAGGTACCTGGGAAATGCCATCGCCAACCCGACGCGGCCCTTTGTGGCTATTTTGGGCGGCGCCAAAATCAGCGACAAAATCGGCGTGATTGAGAACCTGCTCAAGCAAGCCGACAAAATTCTGATCGGCGGCGGCATGGCGAATACCTTCCTGGCTGCTCAGGGCTATCAAATGGCAGACTCGCTGGTAGAAACTGAAGTTTTAGACCAGGCCATCGCGCTACTGGCAAAGTCCGAAGGCAAGCTGATGCTGCCGGTTGACATGGTCGTCGCGGATGCCTTTGACGCGGAAGCCAATAAGCAGACCCTGCCGCTTGGCGATGTGCCGGTTGGCTGGCGCGTGCTGGATATTGGCCCGGAAACCGTGAAAGCCTTTAGCGCTGAAATCGCCAAAGCCGGCACGGTGGTATGGAACGGACCCATGGGCGTGTTTGAGTTCCCGCGCTTTGCCGAGGGCACCTTTGCCGTGGCGAAAGCAGTCGCGGAAAGCAGCGCGGTCAGCATCATCGGGGGCGGCGATTCGGTAGCTGCCATCAACCAATCCGGTCTGAGCGATAAGATCACGCACATCTCCACGGGCGGCGGCGCCTCCCTGGAAATGCTGGAGGGTCTCGAACTCCCCGGCGTAGCGCTTATATCGGATAAGTAAAGCTTCTTTGCAGTTTGCAAGGCTGCCCCAGGCTCTGGGGCGGCTTTTTTATTGCCTGTTGAAATCTAAGTTTGAGACAATTAAGGACTGGGCATAATTGGAGCTCCCGCTCTAAAGACTACACGAAAGCAGGAACCACGCAAAGAGGGCGTGTGATTCGTTATTGCGAGCCCCCGCTGCAGGAATATTATTAATGTCGAGACAGTTGGAAGGGGGCGCGGCAATCTGCCTTTCTCTTTAGCTGGGAGATCGCTTCGTGCCTCGCTATGACGAACAAATACGCTCGCGATGACGAAACGTTCGTCGTTGCGAGCCCCCGCTGCAGGAATGCCTTGGGCGTTTGAATCTGTAGAAGGGGGCGCGGCAATCTGCTTTCTCTTTGATTAAGCTTTTGTGAGTGCGTGTCCTCAGTAATCAGGCTAAACTATTAAGGCCTATGCGTCAGAGTTCTCTCCAGAATAATTCAGGCAGACTGCCGCGACCCTTTGCCAACAAACGGGATTATGAGTCATCCATGCTGGGTGGCAAAGGGTACTAGCGACGGTTTGGGATTTCGCTCGCGATGACGACACGTTCGTCATTAGCCCCCGCTGAATGAATATTATTAATGTCGAGACAGTTGAAAGGGAGCGCGGCAATCTGCTTTCTTTTTAGCTGAGAGATAGCTTCGTTCCTCACGATGACGAACAAATGCGCTCACGATGACGAAACGTTCGTCGTTGCGAGCCCCCGCTGCAGGAAATATTATTAATGTCGAGACAGCCGGAAGGGGGCGCGGCAATCTGCTTTCACTTTGATTAAGCTTTTGTGAGTGCGTGTCCTCAGTAATCAGGCTAAACTATTAAGGCCTAT
>DIXT01000009.1:53740-61063 GCA_002436085.1 Anaerolineaceae bacterium UBA6073 | reverse complement strand
TACATGCTATTGTTAACACCGCCCTTATATTTAAGTTGCAATCTGTATAAACCAGTGATGAGGGTGTTGAAAATGTCCAGAACAATAAAAAATGAACAACTTTATATTCAAGAAGAACACAATATGTTCATAAACCCCTCCCCTTTGATTCCCCTCCCCAGCGTCTCGTTTCAGTGTAAAACTTTCCGCACGATGCTGGTGAGGGGAAAGATGGCAGAATTAAATTCTTAACTTTGAAAAATTTGAATGTAATCGATTCACCAATGTTTTTCAACACCCTCAAACTCAGGTTTTTGACATTCAATGCAGATAATGATAGACTGATTGTATTGACAGCGCCGAAAGGGCGCTTTTTTATGGGAGTATGGATGCGGTCCATTCTTTGGGATGTTGATTCCCAAAAGCTCAAAATAATAAATCAGCTGGTCTTGCCGGCTGAATTGCGCTACCTGGAAGCCGAAACTTTCGCGAATATCTATGATTATTTCCGCAGCATAGCCGTTAGCGGCGCCCAGGCAACCGCCGTGTGCGGCGCTTTCGCGCTTTACTTTGCCGCGCGTGAGGCTGAAACGCAGGAACCCGCAGCTATCACGGAAGCGGTGCGTGAGGCGCGTGAGCAGCTTATCCAGCTCCGGCAGACCGCAGTGAACTTTCAGCTCCTGACCGCTAAAATTCTGCAGCGGGCAGGTGCGTTTGAAGGTTCCGCGGATGAATTGCGGACTTTTTTTCTGCAGGAAGCCTTGGAAGCCGCCGAGCGGGACGTGGAAACAAATCTGGCTATTGCGCGGTACGGCGCGGAACTTCTGCATGATGGGGACGAAATCCTGCACCATTCCAGCACTGGCGCGCTGGCAAGCGTAGACTACGGCTCGGCTTTGGGTGTCATCCGCATGGCTTACGAGCAAGGAAAACGCGTGCATGTCTACGTAGCCGAAACCCGCCCGCGCCTGCAGGGCTCAAGGCTGAGCGCCTGGGAACTCGAACAATACGGGATTCCCTATGACATTATCGTCGACTCCGCGGCAGGGCATCTGCTGCGCGCTGGAAAAGTGGATAAAGTCCTGTTTGGCGCGGAGCGCGTGGCTGCCAATGGCGATGTTATTAACACGATTGGCACCTACATGCTTGCCCTGGGAGCGTATGATACTGGTATTCCGGCGTATTCTGCTTTTCCGCTTGCGTCTGTGGATTTTGAGAGCGCCAACGCGGAAGCTATTATTCTTGAGGAACGCGAGCCGTCAGAAGTGCTTTCACTCCAATATCACGGTCTACCAGTCGCCCCGGAAGGTGCTCGCGCCCGCGATTTTGCTTTTGATGTAACCCCACACCGCCTGCTCTCCGGCTTAATCACCGAAAGAGGGGTGCTGTGCCCACCGTTTTTCAGGAATCTATCTGTGTTAAAGCAGTTTGGGAGGGATGAATGAAAATTGTCCTTACGGGTTCAATTGCGTTTGACTATCTCATGCGTTTTCCAGGTTATTTTAAGGACCACATCCTGCCGGAACACCTGGAAAAAATCAGCCTCTCCTTCCTCGTGGAGGATATGGTTCGGCAGTACGGCGGGGTAGGAGCGAACATTGCTTATACCCTGGCGCTGCTGGGCGAGAAACCGCTGCTCTTCTCTACAGCCGGCCAGGATTTCCCGGAATACGGCCGCAGGCTGGAGCAGGTTGGAGTGGATGTGAGCGGTGTGCGCGTCAGCGACACCAAATTTACCGCCTCATTTTTTGTGAACACGGACCTCTCAAACGCGCAAATTGCCTCTTTCTACACTGGCGCGATGGCTGACGCCGCGGATTTGCCGCTGAGCGAAGCGCACTTGCAGCCGGGTGATTATGTGGTTAACTCCCCGAGCGATCCCCGCGCGATGGCCCGCTACATTGACGAAGCCAGGCAGTTGGGGCTGCGCTCCATATTTGACCCCGGACAGCAAATCATCCGCATGGACAGCGAAGCGCTGCGCAAGGGAATACTTAACGCGCACGGGCTGTTTGTAAATGAGTATGAATTTGAACTGCTGCAAAAACACACCGGGCTCAGTACAGAAGAAATCCTATGCCATCCGGAGTTTACAGTCATCACGCTTGGAAAAGATGGCGCGCGTGTGCACACCTGCCGAGAAGACCTGCATGTTCCAATCATCGACGAAGCACCAATCGTGGATCCTACTGGCGTGGGAGACGCTTTCAGGGCGGGATTTCTATTTGCCTATCTGAGAGGAAAAAGCATGCGCCTGTGCGGCGAGATGGGCACAGTTGCCGCAGCGTATTGCATTGCCTGCAACGGCACCCAAAACCACAAGTTTACCCTGGCGGAATTTAAGAGTTACTTCCGCCGGCATTTTGATGATCAGGGTCAATTGGACGACCTGAACTAGTAAGAGAGATTAACGGAGATACTATGGAGAATTATCACATCAAAGACATCAACCTGGCCGAGGGCGGCCGGCGCCGCATGGATTGGGCCGCGCGGGAAATGCCCGTACTGACCTCTCTCGAGGAACGCTTCCGCAAGGAGCGCCCGTTCGAGGGCATCCGAATGGCTGCCTGCATGCACGTAACCACCGAAACGGCGAACCTGATGCGCACTCTGCAGGCAGGCGGCGCGGATATTGTGATAACCGCTTCCAATCCGCTGTCCACCCAGGATGACGTGGCGGCCGCGTTGGTTTCGCAATACGAGATCCCTGTGTTTGCGATCAAAGGCGAAGACGACGCTACGTATTACCGCAACCTGCGCGCGGCGCTTGATCATAAGCCGCACGTGACCATGGATGACGGCGCGGATCTGGTCTCCACACTGCATAAAGAACGGCGGGATCTGCTGCCTGGCATCATCGGCGGAACTGAAGAAACTACCACTGGCGTCATCCGTCTGCGCGCAATGGCGGCGGACAACGCCCTGGAATTCCCGATTATCGCGGTCAACGACGCGATGACCAAACACTTTTTCGACAATCGTTACGGTACCGGTCAATCTACGATTGACGGCATCGTACGCGCCACGAACATTCTTTTAGCAGGCAAAACCTTTGTGGTTGCTGGTTACGGCTGGTGCGGACGCGGGCTGGCAAATCGCGCGCGCGGTATGGGCTCGAACGTGGTTGTGACTGAAATCGATCCGCTGGTGGCGCTGGAAGCTGTCATGGACGGTTTCCGCGTGATGCCGATGGTCGAAGCCGCAGCAATTGGCGATATCTTCGTCACAGTCACCGGCGATTTGAACGTCATTGATGAGCACCATTTTGCTGTGATGAAAGATGGCGCTCTGGTTGCGAACTCCGGCCATTTTAATGTGGAGATTAATATCCCCGCTCTGGAATCTATGTCCGTTGCAAAACGGCTGGTGCGTCCCTTCGTGGAAGCGTATGATCTGCCGGACGGACGGACTATTCATATTCTCGGCGAAGGCAGGCTGATTAACCTGGCTGCCGCTGAGGGGCATCCCGCTTCGGTAATGGACATGTCCTTCGCGAACCAGGCCTTAAGCGCTGAATATCTTGTTAAAAACCGCCCTTCCATGGCTAACAAGGTTTACGCAGTCCCGGATGCGATTGACCGCGAAATTGCCAGATTGAAGCTGGAATCCATGAAAGTGCGCCTTGACGTCCTCACCGAAGAGCAGGTGCGCTACCTGAACTCCTGGGAAGAGGGCACATAAGCCTCCGCGTTTTCACAACCAAAAAGAACCACCTCACGTGGTTCTTTTTTTATAGCTGTCCTTTTGATATTTGCTAACGCAGCTTATAAACGGTCCGTTGTAATATTTGTCTGATCAAGGCCAGCTTAATTCTCTTCGGCAGTGAAGTGCTAGTAAAGGCTCCAGGGGTTAATAATCATCGCCTTCCGCGCTGCTTTCCTCACCAGAGTCCCAACTGCCGGTGACGTTGTCAACGCTGCCAAGCGAGCGAATCGTGGTCTCAATCTCTTTCATCAGTTCCGGGTTCTGGTTCAGGAAGTTCTTGGATGCTTCCCGACCCTGACCCAGGCGGCTTTCTTTGTACGAATAGAACGAGCCACGCTTCTCAACCACTTCCAGGCTGGTCGCGAGGTCCAGCAGGTCGCCTGCCTTGGAGATGCCTTCGTTGTACATGATGTCAAATTCGGCGCTGCGGAAGGGGGCAGCGACTTTATTCTTGACAACCCGCACGCGCACACGGTTTCCCACGATTTCTGCGCCAACTTTGATGGACTGAACTCTGCGCACGTCCAGGCGCACTGAGGCGTAGAACTTGAGCGCCATGCCGCCGGTGGTTGTTTCCGGGCTTCCGAACATCACCCCGATTTTCTGACGCAGTTGATTGGTGAAGATAACCGCGGTTTTGGTCTGGTTAATCGCACCGGAAAGTTTGCGCAGCGCCTGGGACATCAAACGCGCCTGAACACCCATAGTGGGGTCACCCATATCGCCTTCAATTTCAGAGCGCGGGACAAGCGCGGCGACGGAGTCGATCACAACCAGTTCCACCGCGCCTGAGCGCACCAGAGTTTCGGCGATTTCCAACGCCTGCTCTCCGGTATCCGGCTGGGAGATCAGCAGCTGGTCGACGTTCACGCCGCAGCGGGCTGCGTACACTGGGTCCAGGGCATGCTCCATGTCGATGAAGGCCGCTGTGCCCCCGCGCTGCTGGCACTCCGCCACGATGTGCTGGCAGAGCGTTGTTTTACCGGATGACTCGGGTCCAAATATCTCGGTGATGCGTGCCTTGGGAATGCCGCCAACGCCCAGCGCCAAATCCAGGGAGAGCGCGCCGGTTGGGATAGATTCCACCTGCATCTGGTGCGCTTCACCCAGGCGCATGATGCTGCCTTCGCCATAGCGTTTGATGATGTCGTTGAGGGCTTTGTCCAGCACAGCTTTCTTGGCGTCGTTCATGTTCTGGTCTGAGGATGAGCTGGGTTGAGATGGGGTGGTCTTTTTGGCGGGCATAATTTCTCCAGTTATATTAATCTTGATAACTACACTAAATATAGCACGCTTGTTCGAAGTGTCAAGCCTCAGCCGTTGATGCAGCGGCATTCCATATAAAAGCGTTTGTCCTTGGCGTGGCCCATGGAAAACGTCTTTCGGGGCAGTGCGCCGTCGACAATTACCGTTTTGAAGAATGAATCCTTTGATATTGGCGGCAGGAAGAAGCCGATGTTGCCCGACCGAGCGCTAAGCTCCCGCATGGTGTCATCCCCGTGGACGTAGTCAATCCTGGTTTCGGGGTGGCTGGCGAGGTATTTGTCCAGGTATTCCTGAAGGCTGCCCACCGGCAGGTTGTGGCTCGGGTTGGTGAGCTCTATCAGTACCAGGTCTGAGCCCATGATGCAGCCGATTCTTTGAGTATGCGCGTCCTGTTGTAGAACGGCTTTAGTAAGCTGCTCGAAAGTCAGGCCGCAGATAAACTGAATATCCGGCGCGAACGCGTTCTCCAACTGCTGCAGAAAGTCGGCCTGCACATTAAACAGAACCCGGTGAATCGCCTCAAAGGTGATTGCGGGGTCGTGCAAGTTTACGATTTCGACGAGGGCGTAACGCGCGGGGTGGTCCATACCCACTGAAGGTTTGAGCTCTTCCCAGACGGCTTTGGCAGTCGCCAGCGAGTGGTTGCCGTCGCCCATGGCGAATAAGAGCGGAGGAGTGCCTTCTTTTAGCTGATATGTTGCGGCGAAAGCGGAGGGTTCAATTAAGGCGGCAAGTTCCGAGAGCACGCTGCTTACCAGTTCCGGTTCGGCGACCAGTCGGCCTTGCAGGTGACCGCTGCCAAACATGAGCTCAAAATCATAGCAGAGCGGAAGGCGTGTTTTTGCCTCCAGCACCTTTTCAAGCACCTTGAACTGCGGGTCGTCGTAGAGCACCAGGATGTGCGGAAGCTCAAGCGGCGCTCCGCGGCGAACCTGCATGCGCGGCGGCAGCCGGTCCAGAATGGTGCCTTCTGTCGCCCGAATCAGCGTTTGGGAACCCTTGTTGTAATCGTAGGTTTCCAGGTCCAGCGCAACCATCAATCCGGTCTGGGTTTGGCTGGAATGTTCGCGCTCCACCAGCACAAAACCATCGTGCGCGTCAAAAATTCCAACCTGGAGGTACTCACGCATCGCCTGCTGGGTTGCCTGGATGCGGTCCTGCACATCCGGGCTGTGCAGCCAGACTTCCGGGAGAATCATGCGCAGCGTGGAAGGTGCGTCTCCCACAAATGCATCGACTTGCTCCCAATACTCCGGTTGGGATGTGAACTGATCGCAGGCAATAACCGCCCACCTGGTAAGGTCAATAGACCTGTTTGGCAAGAGCACTTGTGGAATCTTGACGCCAATCTTCTTTGAAAGATCCATTGGGAACCCCATTATATTATGAGATATCCCAATTGTATCAGAGAAAAAATCAGACCATGAAAGAAAGGCCTATGGTACCGTTACCGACATGGCAGCCAAGCACCGGGCTAAGGTCCGTCACGAGTTCTTCTTCGATCTGAAAACGCTTATGGGCTTCCTGGCGCAGCTCTTCCGCGGCATCTGCTGCGTCCGCGGAAATTATGCCAAGGAATTCAATCTTCCCGTGCGGTCCGACCGTCTCTTCCGCCAGTTCCAACAAGCGCTGGTGAGCTTTCCGGGAGGTTCGGACGCGTTCCACGGGCACAATCAAACCATCTACAATGCTTAAGATGGGTTTGAGATTGAGCGCGGTGCCCAGGAAAGCGGAGGCGGTATTGATGCGGCCGCCCTTGTGCAGATATTCCAACGTCTCAACAGCAAAGTAGACTTTAATTCTGCGGGCAGCGTCCTGGGCGATATTGGTGCATTCCAGTAGAGTAGCGCCTTTTTGGGCTGCCCGGGCAGTTTTGATGATGATGTTGCATAGCGCAACAGAAACATGGAGCGTGTCAAGCACCGTCACTCTGCCAGTGGGAAATTCGGCGGCGGCCATCATGGCGGAATGATAGGTTCCCGAGAGTCTGGAGGAAAACGGCAGGGTTAGGATGTCATAATTCTGGTTCAGAAGCTGCTCGTAGACCGCCGCGAAGGCTTCTGCGCTGGGTTGGGAAGTTGTCGGAACAGTTTTGGAAGAGGCCAGTTTTTTGTAAAATTCGGAGGGGGTAATGTCGACAAAGTCAACATAACTGGTTCCGTCCCAATGAATATTTAGGGGGACGATGTGGAGCTGCAAGTCATCAATGATTGATTGGGGAAAGGCCCCTGTGCTGTCGGTAACAATGGCTACTTTTCTGGACATAGAGTTCACCTCACATAAAAGAATAACTACATGCTATTGTTAACACCGCCCTTATATTTAAGTTGCAATCTGTATAAACCAGTGATGAGGGTGTTGAAAATGTCCAGA
>DIXT01000009.1:0-53701 GCA_002436085.1 Anaerolineaceae bacterium UBA6073 | reverse complement strand
GCAGATTTAAATTCTTAACTTTGAAAAATTTGGATGTAATCGATTAACCAAGGTTTTTCAACACCCTCCACTGATTACGTTTTGAAACCTAACCTAATTAAGGTATGATATATCACTTGGTGACCTTATGTTTGAGAACCTATCCGATAAACTAAATGCCATTTTCCAAAACCTGCGCCGGCGCGGTAAGCTTTCGGAAGCCGACGTGGAAGCGTCCATGCGCGAGGTGCGCCTGGCGCTGTTGGAAGCGGACGTAAATTACGGCGTTGTTAAATCTTTCACAGCCAGGGTAAAGGAACGCGCAATTGGCGCGGAAGTTTCAAAGGCGCTCAACCCTGCCCAGCAAGTGATCAAAATCGTTAACGAAGAACTCATCCAAACCCTTGGGAAAGCCGAGCCTCTGAACCTGAAAGGCGAAAAGCCCTATGTGGTGATGCTGGTGGGTTTACAGGGCTCCGGCAAGACTACCGCCGCGGCAAAACTTGCCAAGATACTGCGAGCGCGCGGGGAACGCGTGCTGCTTGTGGCTGCTGATATCTACCGCCCGGCAGCTATTAAACAATTGCAGACCCTGGGCGAGAGACTGGATGTTCCAGTTTTTGCGCTGGACGGGGCGAAACCAGTCAAAATTGCCCAGGAAGCCTTTGAAACTGCTCGCAAAGGCGGATATTCGGTGGTCATTCTGGATACCGCGGGCCGTTCGCAGCTGGATGACGAGCTGATGCATGAATTGGTCGGCATCAAAAACGCGGTCAAGTGCAACGAAATACTGCTGGTTGTTGATTCCATGACCGGGCAGGAAGCGCTGAACATCGCGCAGGGTTTCCACAAGGCTATCCCTGTCAGCGGATTGATTATGACGAAAATTGACGGTGACGCTCGCGGCGGAGCTGCAATCTCAATCCGCGAGGTAACCGGCATCCCGATCAAATTCCTCGGGACCGGAGAAGCGCTGGATGCCTTGGAAGTGTTTGATCCTGGCCGGATCTCATCCCGAATTCTGGGTATGGGCGACCTGCTGGGTCTGATAGAAAAAGCAGAAAACGCGTACGCCGGACAAGTGGACACGAAGGACGCTGAGAAAATGCTTTCCGGCGAATTCACTCTGGAGGATTTTGCGAAGCAGCTCCGTCAAATTAAAAAGATGGGGTCACTTTCTTCGGTTCTTGAAATGATGCCGGGGCAGTTTGGCGTGGTTGCGAAAAACGTGAACCACCAGGACGCGGAAAACCAACTGAAGACCGTCGAAGCAATCATCAATTCGATGACTGTTGCCGAACGCAGAAATCCAAAAATCCTGAACGCCAGCCGGCGTCGACGCATTGCCGCAGGCTGCGGCAAGGATGTGCAGGACGTAAACCGTTTAATGAAGCAATTTCGTGATATCCAAACTCTCATGAAACAGTTTCAAAAATCCGGAGGACGTGGTAATATTAACAAGTTGTTTGGTTCGTCTCGGAACTGAGGAAAAGGATATGCCCCCTTCAGCATACTCTCAACCTTCGAACCAGAACCGGGAATTATTTTATAAATAGCTTAGGAGTATTAAGTCAATGGTACGTATTCGTTTGCGCCGTGTTGGTTCAACACACCAGCCACATTACCGCGTAGTCATCGCTGACAAAGAAAGTCCGCGTGACGGGCGTTTTCTCGAGATTGTTGGTCATTACAACCCGAAGACCAACCCGAGCACCATTCATTTTGATGAAGCGAAAATCTATCACTGGTTGGGCGTCGGTGCTCAGCCCTCAGAATCTGTTCAGAAATTGTTCAAGATCGTCAAACTGGACGAACGCTATCAGCGTTTGAAAGCTGGCGAGGAACAAGAGACCTTGCTTGCGGAAGCAGATGCCATCTACAAGAATCGCGTAAAAGATCCTTCCACAGCGCTGACCAAGAACGCGAAGTAGGCTGTCAATGATGGAACGCGAAAACCTTGCGGGTTTGCTTGAATATCTTGCCAGATCACTGGTGGATAAACCAGACTCTGTTAAGGTCGAAACCTACAGCGATGGTCCGATAGCTCACCTAGACCTAATCGTCGATACGGATGATATCGGCCGGGTAATCGGAAAACACGGACGCGTCGCCAACGCTTTGCGGGTGCTGTTGCGCGTGGTCGCAGCCAGAAACGGCCAGCAAGTTGCGATGGACGTTGTGGATTTCGAGTAGATCCAATCCAAAGTTGGAATGAACAATTCTCAAGACCATAAGGCAGGTTCGGATTCTAAAGCCGAGCCTGCTTTTGTCTTATTAGGACGCTTACAGCGCGTGCACGGGGTACACGGTGAGATTGCCATGCGCGTGTTGACTGACTTTCCGCAGCGACTGCGCCGCGGAAAAAAGGTTTTTTTGGGGGCGGAACACCGGCAGTATATCATTAGCGCTGTTCGCACAAAAGAGCCTTTACTGCTGCTTAGTTTTGAGGGCGTGGGGAGCCGCGAAGAAGCGCAGCTGCTTACCAATCTGGAAGTCTTTAGCACCGTGCGGGAACTTCCGGCTTTACTGGAGGGCAGCTTTTACCATCATCAGCTCGTTGGCTTACAGGTTTATGAACGGGAAATCCTGATTGGGCAGATTTGCGAAGTGCTCGAAACCGGCGCTAACGACGTTTTTGTGGTACAGGAAACTGGCGGCAGCGAGCTGCTGCTGCCGAATATCCCTTCGGTCATCCTGAACGTGGATTTGGATCAGCACCGTATGGACGTGAACATATTGGAAGGTCTGCGGGGGTAATCTTGGGGGAAAGAGATTACTGGTTAGCATTTAGCACGGTTAAAGGCATTGGAGCGGTGCGTTTTCGCCGCCTCCTGAATCATTTCGGTCAGCTAAGCCGGGCTTGGACCGCTTCACGCTCTGAACTTTTAGCAGCGGGTTTGACAGAAAAGCTGGCGGATGCCGTCCTGCAGAGGCGCAATGGCATGGATCCGGAAGCGATGCTGCCCGCCCTGGCAAAAAAATCCATTGAAGTGCTCACCTGGGAAGATGAAGCCTACCCGACCTACCTGAAAGAAATTGACCAACCTCCGCCGGTGCTGTACTACCGCGGGACTGTACTGCCTGAGGATGACCTGGCTGTTGCGATTGTCGGCACCAGAAACGTGACCGCCTATGGTAAGCAGCTCACCAAAGACACAGCCACCTACCTGGCTGCCAACGGAATTACGGTGGTCAGCGGACTGGCGCGCGGGGTGGATGCCATTGCGCATCAGACCGCGCTTGAGCAGGGCGGCCGCACGTTCGCGGTTTTAGGGTCCGGTGTGGATGTTATCTATCCGCCTGAACACCGCACGCTGGCGGAAAGCATCGTCGCGCACGGCGCGTTAATCAGTGATTACCCTCCGGGAACACAGCCGGACGGTGTGAACTTCCCGCCGCGCAACCGCATTATCTCCGGGCTTTCGCGCGGCACAGTCGTGATTGAAGCCGGGGAAAAAAGCGGGGCGCTCATTACAGCTAAGTTCAGCATTGACCAGGGCAGGGAAGTGTTCGCTGCGCCAGGGTCTGTGCTCTCACCCATGAGCAGGGGCACGAACAATCTGCTTGCAGCCGGCGCGGTGCCGCTTACCAGCCCGACCGTTATCCTGAAGCATCTGAATATTACGCAGACCCGCCCGAGCACGGAACCGGTAAAACCCACCCTGGACGCAGACGAAGCGCGCATTTTAAGAGCCCTGGGGCAGGACACGCTGCACATTGACGACCTGTGCGGCAAACTGGGCACGAGCGTGGAGAAGCTGACCGCGGAATTGACAATGATGGAGCTGAAAGGGTTGGTAGTGCGGGCAAAGGGGATGGAGTACGCCGCAAGCCTGACCTGGAAGCTGGACTGACACTTTTTACGAAAAAATCTTGTAATCTCCGCTTTGCTTGACAGAAAAATGAGTATGGTATTATAGGTGGGCTATTTTCAGGTATCAATTATAAGGAGCATTCTTTGGAAGCTTATTGTCTTAAATGTAAAGAAAAACGGGAAATGCTGGAACCGGTGGCAAGCTTTACGGTCAACGGAAAAGCGATTACCAAGGGGAAATGCGCCGTTTGTGGCAGCGTAATGTCCAAACTTGGCATGACCGATGCTCACGCAGGCCTTGAAAAGCCAGTGGTTCAGAGCACGCCTAAATCGAATGCCCGGAAAGCCGCACCAAAATCCGGGGCTGCTACGCGCGCTGTGAAGACCGGCAAGACCGATGAAAAGCCTGCAGCTAAAAGCGCAGCGAGAACGAATGCGCGAAAAGTCGCGTCGAAGTCTGGATTACGAAAAAGCGCAGCAAAGAGCCAGAAGTATGACAAATTAGCAGCTTCATTGACGGCAGGCGGAACGGCTGAAAACCTGGTCATAGTGGAATCTCCCGCAAAAGCCAAAACTATCGGGAAATATCTCGGCGATAAGTACCACGTGATTGCATCCGCGGGACATATCCGCGATCTTTTGAAATCCCAACTTAGCGTGGATGTTGAAAACAATTTCACGCCTAAGTACCGCGTCCCAAATGAGAAGGTAGAGACCGTCCGGCAAATAGGCGCTTTGGCGGCTCATTCCAAAAAAGTGTATTTGGCTACAGATGCCGACCGTGAAGGCGAAGCGATTGCCTGGCACCTGATGGACACCCTTCAGATCCCCCCTGAGAGAACGGAACGGGTTGTTTTCAATGAAATTACTAAGGATGCCATTGCTGAAGCGTTTGCGCGCCCGCGCCAATTGCACATGGACCTGGTGAACGCCCAGCAAGCCCGCCGCATCCTCGATCGCTTGGTCGGGTACGGCGTCAGCCCGATCTTGTGGGCAAAGGTGCGCGGAGGCTTGACTGCCGGGCGGGTCCAGTCCGTTGCGCTGCGTCTGATCGTGGAGCGTGAGCGCGAAATTGAAGCATTTGTGCCGGTGGAATACTGGCTGATTTCAGCTATATTCACACCGGATGGCACTGCAAAGAGTTACCATGCCAAGCTTGTAAAAGTAAACCAGGCAGATCCAGTCCTTCCGGACGAAGCGACTACCCTGAATGTGGTAAGTGATCTGCGTAAAGCCAGCTATAAGCTCGATTCGCTCAAAACCGCAAAACGAAATATTAATCCCAAAGCTCCATTCATCACCAGTACCCTGCAGCAGGATGCCTCTTTAAGGCTTAATTTTCCCTCCAAGAAAACCATGCTGATAGCCCAGCAGCTTTACGAGGGCATTGATATTGGCAATGGCGGCGAAACGGGTTTGATTACCTATATGCGCACGGATTCGGTGCATGTTGCTCCGCAAGCGGTCCAGGAGGCACGTACATTCATCCTTAAGAAATACGGTGAGAGTTTCTTACCTGAGAAAGCACCGGTTTATAAAACCAGAGCAGCCTCCGCGCAGGAAGCGCATGAAGCAATTCGACCGACTTCCGCGCTGCGGGAGCCCACGTCAATCAAGAACCACCTGACCACGGACCAGTATAGACTTTACAATCTCATTTGGCAGCGTTTTGTCGCTTCCCAGATGGCCCCTGCCATTGTTGAAACGACAACAGCTGAGATTTTTGGAAAAAGTTTGGCAGATGAATATATTTTCCGTGCTTCCCACACCAGAACAATTTTCAAAGGATATCAGAATCTCTATGAAGAAGCCCGCGGCGAAGACCAGGCGGACGAAGAAGAGGACGGCGAACTCCCTGTCTCAGAATTGGTTGTTGGTCAGATCCAAAGGCTTGACGATCTGGAATACTCGCAGCATTTCACCCAACCGCCGCCGCGCTACACCGAGGCATCGCTAATCAAGGTTCTGGAAGAGAATAAAATCGGACGACCGTCCACCTATGCGCCCATCATTTCCACCATTTTGGCGCGCGGATATGTCACGACCGAGAAGAAGAGCCTCATCCCAACTGAAACCGGATTCCTGGTCAATGACCTGGTAGTTGAGTTCTTTCCTTCCATCGTGGATGTCGGTTTCACCTCCAAAATGGAAGATGAACTGGATAAAATCGCTGCTGGCAAGCTAGATTGGGTGGATGTTATGCGCGCGTTTTACACGCCGTTTGAAGTAAGCCTGAAGCATGCCCGAGAAAACATGCCCGAAAAGAAAATCGAACCCGAAAGGCTGGGCAGATTCTGCCCACTGTGCGGGAGCGAGTTGGTCATGCGCAACGGCAGATTCGGGAAATTTGTCAGCTGCAGCGCTTTTCCAAATTGCCGCTATACCGAAACTCACCTGGAAAAGATTGGCGTGCCCTGCCCGATCTGCAAAGAAGGCGAGGTTGTGCGAAAGCGCACGCGTAAAGGACGCGTCTTTTACGGCTGCTCCCGCTATCCAGAGTGCGACTTTACTTCCTGGAATGAACCTCTGAAACAAAGCTGCCCACAATGCGGGGGAGTGTTGGTCGCGAAGAACAAACACCACGCGCGCTGCCTGACATGTTCAGAAATATTTACGCTGGAATCCCTTAGTTCTGAACCCAAGTAAACTGGTATAAATCCTGCACCTCTATCAGGAGAGCATTCATCTGACTGAGAGGTGCAGGAGTATGGAAAATATCATCGAACTGTTAAAGCAAAAGCTCAGCATCCCAAGAAACATGGCTGTAGCCGCGGGTGTGTTGGGTATTCTGCTTGGCTTGGTTATTGGCTGGGGCATAATGCCGGTGCAGTGGACGGACACCAACGCGGAGACCATGCGCCCCGATTTACAGGTGGATTACCTGCGGATGGTAATTACCAATTACAACCTTACCTTTGATGCCGCAAAAGCACAGCAGCTGTATCAGGAGTTAGGCAAAAATGCCGGTACAAGCCTTTCCAAAGTCCAGGCTGACCCGCAGTTCCTGAACGCAGACCAGATTAACCGTTTCATCACCGCCGTCGAGGCAGAACCTGCTGCGGTTTTGCCACCGGATGAAAACCCGGACGCGGCTCAAGTTCCAACCGAAAGTCCGGAGACAGGCAGTCCGCTCAAATTGGGGCTAATCCTGCTCGGTTTGTTGGTTGTCGGGGCGGTGGGCGTGTACATTTTCTACCTGCGCCCCCGCATAAAGCCTGCAGGAGTGGCAGCACAGCAAGCCAGGCCGGCTGCCGTACCGCAGGCGGTCCCCCGGGCTGCCAACGCGACGGCGCAAACCCAGGGTGTGTCCACAAACGGCAGAAGCAGCGTGAATACAAGTACCCCCCAAACTGCTGCACCTGCATACGAAACCCCTGTATATGTCCGTTCAAATGGGAAAAGCGGGCAATCTTATGAAAAACCAGTCGCTCAGTTTATGTCCACCTATATGTTTGGGGATGACTTATACGACGAATCCTTTACATTCGATGCCCCTAATGGTGAATTTTTGGGCGAATGCGGCGTCAGCGTTTCAGAAATAATTGGGGTGGGCGAACCAAAAAAGATCTCGGCATTCGAGGTATGGTTGTTCGACAAAAACGATATTCAGACTGTCACCAAGGTATTGATGAGCGAGCATGTTTTCAGTGACCCCGTGCTCCGACAGCGACTGGAGATGAAAGGCGAGCCCATTCTTGCGGAAGCCGGGAAGCTGTTTGAACTGCAGACAGCCAGCCTGCGGATGGAAGCCCGCATTGTAGACCTCACTTATGGTGATCTGCCCTTACCGCCGCAGAGCTACTTCCAGCGCGCGACGATTGAACTGGCTGTATACCGCATTTAGTCGAATCCGATAACAAAAAAAGCTGAGGCGCGTGTATATCCTCAGCTTTTTGGTTTTTGCGAGTGTCTATTCTATTTTAACAATAGTGAATTCAAGGACTCCGCCAGGGGTTTTCACTTGCACTTTTTCGCCCGGACGTTTATCAAGAAGGGCGGAGCCAATCGGCGATTCGTAAGAAATTTTTCCCAGCAATGTATTTACTTCGCTGATGCCGACCAGTTCAAAAACCTCTTCGTCCTCGTCACCTTCGCGTACGGTCACCTTGTGCCCGATTTGGACTTTGTCGCTGCGCACGTTGTCTTCGTCCACTACCTCCGCGTTAGAAAGAATAGTTTCGATTTCCAGAATTCTTCCTTCCAGAAAGCCCTGATCCTCTTTCGCGGTGATGTAATCGGCATTCTCGGAAAGGTCGCCCATTTCAATGGCGCTTTTAAGCCGGCGCGAAATCTCCATTCGGCGGGGTCCCTTCAGCTCCGCGAGTTCCTCCTCCAGTTTTGCTTTTCCTGTTTTGGTGATAATCAGTTGATTCTTCATTACGTTGATATTCTGCTTCCTATGGTAATACGTCCGCGTCAAACAGACGTTTGTATTCGTCAATGGCAAAGCGGTCTGTCATTCCGGCGATGTAATCGCAGATGGTTCTTTCCAGACCGCGTTCCGGCACCAGTTCCTGAATTCCAGGTGGAAGCGCGGCGGGCGTCTTCTGATAGATGCCAAAAAGTTCCGCGACGATTTTTTCCGCTTTAGCAGACATGCGCACCACACGGTAATGCCGGTAAAGATTCGCGTAAAGGAAATCTTTCAGTTCCCGATTGCGGCGGTACATGTCCTCACTGAAGCCGACCACATTATACGGCAGTTTCTGCACTTCCAAGGCGGACTTGACGCTGCTCTTGCGCAGGTAGCGGTCGATGGATTGGATCAGGTCAGTCACTTCAAAATTAATCAACCGCCGGATGATCTGATGACGCGAAAGTTCGTCCAGCGTTTCCGTTTTACGTCTGCCGATGCTTTCGTTGACAATCTCCCAGATGGCAATGCCGTCCAGTTGGGCGGGGGTAATCATGCCAGAGCGCAGGCCGTCGTCCAGGTCGTGGGAGGTGTAGGCCAGCTCGTCTGCCACGTTCGCGATTTGCGCTTCCAGGTGTCCACGCAGTTCCGGGGCGTAATCCTTCGCGTCGGCGATGTCGTAATCCGTCTCATGCTTGACCATACCTTCCACGACTTCCCAGCTTAAATTCAAGCCGGGGAAGTCCGGATAACGGTTTTCGAGCGTGGTGACGATGCGTACGGAGTGTTGATTGTGGTTAAATCCGCCGTAATCCCGCATCAGGCGCGCGAGCGCAGCTTCCCCGGAATGTCCGAAAGGCGGGTGCCCAAGGTCGTGCGCCAGACAGATGGTTTCGACCAGGTCTTCGTTGGCCCCCAGCGAACGCGCGACCGACCGCCCGATTTGGGCGACTTCCAGCGAATGCGTCAGGCGTGTGCGGTAATAATCGCCTTCGTGGTTGATAAAAACCTGGGTCTTATATTCCAGGCGGCGGAACGCGGTGGTGTGCAGAATGCGTTCGCGGTCCCGCTGAAAACGGGTGCGAAAATCTGCTTCTTCTTCCGGGTAAACCCGCCCCTTAGAGTCTTTGCTGTGTACGGCGTAAGGCGCCAGGGTCTGATTTTCGTATTCTTCCAGCTGCTGCCGGGTGTAAATCATGGCTTGCATTCCTTTTCTGCAATGCTGCGTGCATGCTTGCCAATATTATAGCGGTCAAAAGAGGAAATCACCGCGATTTTCCTGTACAAAAGGTGGTTCAGCTAATCAGCGTGCCAATGGGTTTACCGTCCAGAATCTCTTTCAGGTTGCGCGGGTTTCTACCAGAGAATATTACAGCCTGCAGGCCGGGCAGCTGCCTGCACAGCTTTTGCATGAGCTGGACTTTGCTCAACATTCCCCCGGTGACGTCCAGGCTGGCGGAGCCTTGTAAATAGGCTGCTTTTTCGGCATCCTTACTGATATGCGATAAAGGCTGTTGATTTTGCGGAAAATCCGCGAAAACAGCTTCTTCTTCGCCAGCCAAAAGGATTCTGGCGGGTTTTAGCGCCAAGCCGAGATGAAAGAACAGATCCTCAGTAGAGAGGATTGTCCCGCCAATCGCGAGGTCGGTCACTACATCTCCGTAGACAAGAGGGATGAGCCCGGCTGCCAGCGCGCATTTAATGGGCTCCAGCTCCCAGGCGTGGATAGCATGGTTTTTGGTCACCACAGAGGCGGAGGGCGGGAAAGCCAGCTCAGGCAGACCGGCCTGCTGACAGGCTGCGACCACAATTTGATTGAGGCAGCGGGCGCTGGCCCACACAGCTTGGTATCCCTGCCAGTCCGCGGCGGTATAAACACCCGCGCGCGTACCTGCCTGTTTGGCGGCGTGGTGCCCGAATGAACCCGAGCCGTGGCCCAGCAGCAGCTTCAGGTTCGGGTGATTCTTGCGGATATTGGCGATTTCCTCAAGCAAACCTGACAGCATTGCGCTGTCAGCGGTTTCCGCGCGGTCTTTATCCGTGATGAGGGAGCCGCCCAGCTTGATGAAAACCAAATCGGAATTCAAGTTGGCTTCAGACATCGAGGGTTTCCTGCTTCAGGATGGTATGGTAGACATGCGGCGCGCCGGCTTGCAGCAATGCCTCGCGCACCTGGTCCAACTTCTCGGGCTGTACCAGCGCTAACATGTGCCCGCCTTTGCCGCCGCCGGTCAGTTTGGCTCCCAAAGCCCCGGCAGACCGGGCAGCCTGAATCAGCACATCCAGTTCGGGGCAGGATAAATTTAGCCACGCGAGCAATTCCTGGTTTGCGTTCAGGGCTGCCCCCAGCGCAGATTGGTCTCCAAGAGTCAGCGCGCGCACACCTTCCATGCTCAGCTCACCGATATCGTGAATAATAGAGCCAATTTCGCCCGGGTTTTGCGCGTAGTCTTGCGCAAGCTGGTTGACGGTCAGGGCAGTGGCTTTTTTCACGCCGCTGTCCGCCACCAGAAAGTGCAGGTCCGCAGCCGGTCTGATGACTTGAAACTCTTGCGATCTGGCGAAGAGAATCGGCTGTTCATAAACCACTACGGAATTGTCTATGCCGGAAGGCGTGCCGTGCATCAAGGTTTCTGATTTAAATGCCAGCGCGTTCAGGCGTTCAGGGTCGAGCGGATGCCCAAGAAAGGCAGAAAAGGCGCGCATCACAGCCACAGCCAGCGCCGCGCTGGCTCCCAAACCGGCTGAGATGGGAATCTCGCTGCTTATGTTCAGTTTACAGGTCGGCAGGCGCTCAATCCCCATCTCCGCCAGCACCAGGCTGAGCGAGTGCCTGACAAGGTTATTTTCTGGCAGAGCGGACAATTCATCGTCCAAATCCAGCTCGCGCGCGAAGATGTGGATTCTGCCAGCGGGAACTCCGATCCATGCTTCTACCGCCGCGCGGGCGCGCAAACCGGAAAAGGGAATCGCCAGGGCGGGTTCGCCGTAAACCACAGCGTGCTCGCCTAATAAAATCAGTTTTGCGCAAGCGCTAGCAGCAATCGCCGGCATTGGTACTCCTTAAGAGAACAGGTACAGAACGATTACAACCGAAATAGCCCATAATGCGACGGTGATTTTCAGCGGCCAATCCTTCAAGAGCACTTCCTCAGGCGAAGATGCCAGGTCGCTGTTCTGCAGGATGACCATGTAGCGGAAAATCCCATACAGGACGAAAGGAATCGTGAGCATCATCATGGTGTTCGCGCCATCCGGGTGGGAGGAAAAGGTGTATAGGCAGTAGGTGATAAGGATCCCGCTCAACAAGGCCACGAGCAGGTTATTGAGCAGCGGCACTGTGTATCCGTACAGCACCTCGCGGTGTTGGCCAGCCTGATCTTCCAGCAGCTTGATTTCCGACAAACGTTTACCAAAACCGAGATACAGCGCGAGGAGCGTGGTGAGTACGAACAACCATGGGGAAAAGTAGTTTACCTTAATCACCATCACGCCGGCTGCCACCCGCAGCACAAAGCCAAGGGCTATCACCATGACGTCAATCAGGATGATTTTCTTCAGCCATTTGGAGTACGAGAGCATTAACGCGGTGTAGACCACGCAAATAATCCCAAAGTTTATTGAGAGAGCGAATGACGCAGGGAAGCTGATCAGCGCCAGGGTTGCGGCAAAAATGCGAGCCTTGCCCAAGCTCAACCTGCCGCTCGCAATCGGGCGATTTTTCTTCTGGGGATGCAGACGGTCGGCTTCAACGTCCAGAATGTCGTTTACTATGTAGGTAAGCCCTGAAACCAGGCAGAATAGAAGCGCCGCGGCTAAAACGCGCAGCAGCGGCTCCAAATTCAGGAGCTGCCGGTCGAAAACCAAACCCGCAAAAATCACCAGGTTTTTTATCCATTGCTTCGGACGCAAGGTCTCAAGATAAGCGCTCACGGGAATTATCTTATCACAAAGCTTATATTGACTTCAAAAAATAGCAGAGCTGGTATTAGCGGATACAATAGAAGCATGAAAAAGATACGGCTGGACCAACACCTGGTAAACCAGGGGCTCGTGGAAACTCGCAGCAGAGCCCAACGGGCAATCGATGAAGGGCTCATCAAAGTAAACGGTTCGATTGCTGTAAAAGCGTCGCAACTCGTGCAGCCGGACTGCTCCCTGGCGCTGCTGGCGCAGCCGGAATTTGTCTCCCGGGCGGGCGCAAAGCTTAAGGCAGCCCTTGAAACCTTTAAGGTCAGCCCACTGGCCAGGGTGTGCGCGGACGTTGGCGCGTCCACGGGAGGGTTTACCGACTGCCTGCTGCAGCGCGGCGCAAGCAAGGTTTTCGCGATTGACGTGGGGCAGGACGAGCTGCACACCAGCCTGCGCAATCACCCGCTTGTGGTTGTCATGGACCGCACCAACGCCCGCCAACTGCGCCAACTGCCTGAAACCCCTGAATTGGTCACCATTGATGTGTCCTTCATTTCGCTGGACTTCATCCTGCCGGCAGTCAAGGAGTGGTTTGAGGGGAAACCGGGCGAGGTCATCGCGCTGGTGAAACCGCAGTTTGAGGCCGGCAGGGAGGAAGTGAAGAAACACCACGGGGTAATCCGGGATAAAGAGGTCCATGCCCAGGTTTTGGAACACGTCCTGACGCAAGCCCGCGCCTTGGGCTATACGCTGGCAGGTCTTATTACCTCGCCGATTACCGGTTCCGACGGAAATACTGAATTTTTACTTTGGCTGCGGCTGGGCGACGGCGGGGAAAGCCTTGACATCAGCGAGGCTATCGCACGGGTAATCCCCCTCGAAACTGACTGAAGAAATAGATTATACTCAATCCGCTTATGGAAAAAATCCGCAATTTTTGTATCATCGCGCATGTAGATCACGGCAAGTCCACTCTGGCGGACCGGATGCTGCAGTTGACAGGCACCATTTCGGACCGCGACATGACCGAGCAAGTGCTTGATACCATGGATCTGGAGCGGGAAAAAGGCGTCACGATCAAAGCCTCCGCAGTAAGGATGACCTACCACAGCCGCGACGCTCAGGATTATGAATTTAACTTGATTGACACCCCCGGACATGTAGACTTCAACTACGAAGTCAGCCGCGCGCTGTATGCGTGTGAAGGCGCGGTGCTGGTTGTTGATGCCACCCAGGGAATTGAAGCCCAAACGCTCGCCAACCTTTACCTTGCCCTGGATGCAAACCTGGTCATCATTCCGGTAATCAATAAGATTGACCTCCCCAGCGCGCAGGTAGAGTCAGTCAAGAAAGACCTGAATATCCTGCTAGGCGTGGCTGAAGAAGAAATCATTGCAATAAGCGCAAAAACCGGTTATAACGTCGATCTAGTTCTGGACGCCATCGCGCAAAAAATCCCCGCGCCGCACCGTAATATTAACGAACCACTCCGCGCGCTAATTTTTGACTCTCATTATGATTCTTACAAGGGTGTCATCGCTTATGTGCGTGTATTTGACGGTCATCTGACAGGCGCGGATAAGGTCATGATGATGGCGAACGGAATCCGCGTCCAGCCAGTTGAAATCGGGATTTTCTCCCCAAGCATGTTACCGATTGATAAGCTTGAAGCGGGCGACGTTGGCTATATTGCCACTGGCTTGAAGACTGTTTCGGAATGCCGGGTAGGCGATACGATTACCAACGCGCTTCAACCGGCGGCAAGCCCGGTGCCTGGTTACCGCCAGGCCAAGCCAATGGTGTATGCCGGCGTGTACCCGACCGAAGGGGAAGATTACCCCAACCTCAAGGAAGCACTGGAAAAACTGCAATTAAATGACGCCTCGCTGGTTTACGAACCTGAGACGAGCGAAGCGCTGAACTTTGGCTTCCGCTGCGGCTTTTTGGGGCTGTTCCACATGGAAATCATCCAGGAGCGCCTGGAGCGGGAATACAACCTGGACGTGGTCTTTACCGCGCCCTCCGTAGAATACGAGGTTCAACTGGTAACCGGTAAAACCATCATCGTGGATTCTCCGGCGGACCTGCCGGATGAAGGTTTAATCACCGAAATCCGCGAACCCTGGATGGAACTGAACGTATTTTCCCCAACCGAGTACTACGGCGTGGTGATGGACCTGGTGCGGCGCAAGCGCGGCGTGTATGTCTCCGAAGAATACCCTGCGAGCAACCGCGTCCAACTGAATTTTGAAATCCCGCTTTCTGAGATTATTGTGGACTTTTTTGACCTGCTGAAATCCGGCACGCGCGGCTACGCTTCGATGGACTACCAGTTTCTGGAATACCGGGCGGGCAACCTTGTCAAAGTCGAGTTTCTGCTGAACGAAGAAAAAGTCGACGCGCTCACCGCCATTGTGCATAAGGACGACGCCTACCACAAAGGCCAGGCGCTGGTCAGCAAGCTGAAAGAAATCATCCCGCAGCAGTTGTTTGTCATCCCGATACAGGCCTATTCGCAGGGCAGGGTTATCTCCCGTGCGAACGTTAAGGCGCTGCGCAAGGACGTGCTGGCGAAATGCTACGGCGGTGATATCACACGCAAGAAAAAGCTGCTGGAAAAACAAAAAAAAGGCAAAAAACGCATGAAGATGGTCGGGAGCGTGGAAATTCCGCAGGAAGCGTTCATGGCTATTCTAAAGTTGGAGAACTGATGCCGCAGGAGGACAATAACCGCCGCCTGATAAGCATTTTACGTTGGCTGCTGCCGCTCCTTGTCACCGCAGCGGCAGTTTATTTTCTTGGCAGGCAGATCGATTTTTCACAGGTTGGCAAGGCTTTTACGCAGATTTCCGCGGCAAACCTGCTGCTTGTCCTGGCGCTTTTTGGTTTGTCCCTGTTTTTGCGTGTGATCTGCTGGTTCTTTTTGCTGGAAGGGAAATTCAGCTTTAGCGAAGCTTTTTTTGGGATGAACGCCGGCTACCTGCTGAACAACGTGCTTCCGTTTAAGCTGGGGGAGTTTGGACGCGCCGCGCTTCTGGCAGGCAGAGGAAAGACAGGTTTTTTACCGGTTTTCGCCAGCATTGTTACGGAAAGGGTTCTCGATTTTTTCCTGGCGGCGTTTTTCTTTCTGGTTAGTCTGCCCCTGGTTGTTACAAACCAATCTGTCAAAAACCTGGCGGTCATCATCCTTGTGCTGACAGTGGTCGGAATGTTAGGCGCAGCACTGGCTGCCAGGAATAAGCAGCGTCTATCGGATTACCTTACAGCCCGCTGGACGAAAAAACCGCGTTTGTCAGCTCTTCTGCCGCGTTTGCTCAGTTTTCTGGAAGGATTCCAAATTTTACTGCGCCCGGGGCGTTTCTTCGTGGCGCTGCTTCTGCTGGCTGCCAGTTGGGCGTCTTCGATGGGGGAAGTATGGGTTTTGACGCGCGCCCTAATCCCGCAAAGCCAATGGTGGTGGGGTATTTTTGTGACCTCTGGCAGCGCTTTCGCGAATGCTCTTCCGACCGCGCCGGCAAGCATGGGCGTTTACGAAGCTGCCAACGTTGCTGCGTTCAGCATTTTGGGCGTGGACCAATCGACCGCGCTGGTGATCGCGCTGATTCTGCACGCGGTGCAGTTCCTGGTCACCAGCTTGCTGGGGATGCTCGGCATTTACCTGTTGGGCGACAGCCTGGGGAAGCTGAGCAGGAAAGCATTGCATTGGAAGCGGCAGCAGGAGGAAACTGAGTGAAAGTGCTGATTGCCTCCACGTACTTCACACCGTATTCCTCGGGTCTGTCGGTCTACGCGTATCGGCTGGCTCAGGGTCTGGTGGAGCTGGGGCACGAAGTGGTGGTGCTGACCTCGCAATACAAGCCGGATTTAGCTCGGGAAGAGGTACTGCAAGGCTTTCAGGTCGTGCGCGAACCGGTGCGCTGGCATCTCTCCAAGGGCGTTTTGATGCCGGGATTGCTGAAAACAGCGCGAAAATGGACAGCCTGGGCGGACACTGTGAACCTGCATCTCCCGCAATTCGAGGCGCTTCTATTGTCGCGCGAAGCGAAAACACAGCATAAACCCTTGATCGTGACTTATCACTGCGATTTAAACATTCAAGGCGGGTGTTTTAACCGATTGGCAGCTTCCGTAACGCAATCCCTCAGCGCAAGGGTGTTGGGCATGGCGGACCTAATTGTGCAGAATTCCCTGGATTATGCCGAAAATTCCCGCTGGCTGCATCCCCATATACAGAAAATCCGTGAGGTTCCTATCCCGGTTGCGCTGAATAAGGCGGACCCGGCGGACGTACGGCGCTTTAAGCAGAGATTTGGCATCGCTGAGGAGGAGCGTATCCTTGGGTTGGCGGGCAGAGCCGCGGCTGAAAAAGGATATGAATACCTGCTTGAAGCCATGCCGCAAGTGCTCCAGCGTTTCCCGACCGCGCGGATTGTCCACGCTGGGACCTGGAAAGGCGTGGTTGGGGAGGAGAAATACCAGGCCCGTATCGAAAAGCTGACGAAACCGCTGGGAGACCGCTGGCAGTCTGTTGGCTACCTAAGCGATGAGGATTTCCGGGCATTCTTTGGTGCGTGCGATTTGCTGGTCTTCTCCAGCCTGAACAGCACGGAGTCATTTGGCATTGTACAGATCGAAGCCATGCTGCAGGGCACGCCGGTGGTCGCCTCTGACTTGCCGGGCGTGCGCCAGCCGGTGCTGAAGACCGGCTTCGGACGCATCGTCCCCCCGCGCGATTCTTTAGCGCTGGCGGACGCGATTTGTTCCGTGCTTGCCGAAGGCAGGCACGCCTATCCCATTCCACAAGAATACCTCTCAAACTTTGGAATTGCAGAAACCGCGCTTCGATATCAAGCGCTATTTGAGGCGCTGCTGGCATGAATTCGAATTTGACCCCGTACCAGTTGGACGAAATCGCCTGGAAGCACCTCTCCACGCTGCCCTATTTCCGGGGGATGCTGCGCGCGGTAGAGCACAGCCTGTATGCCCGTTTGGAACTGCGCGCCCCGATTCTGGATATTGGCGCGGGGGACGGGAATTTCGCAGACGCGCTTGGCACCGGCTCGCACAGCCTGGGTATCGATCCATGGTATGAACCAATCAGGGAAGCTGCAGCCCTTGGGGTTTACCGGCTGTTGGTGCAGGCTCAAGGCGCGGCGCTGCCTGTCGGGGATGCAAGCTTTCCATGCGCCATAAGCAATTCCGTGCTTGAGCACATCATGGATGTGCAGCCTGTGCTGGCTGAAATCAGCCGGGCTCTCACGCCTGATGGGGTTTTCTACTTCGCGGTGCCAAATCACCGCTTTAGGACCGAGCTGTGGGGCTGCATGGTTCTGCGCAAGCTTGGTTTGCGGGGCGCAGCTAAACGATATTCAGTTTTGTTTAATAAGATAGCCCGGCATTACAATCTGGACGCACCTGAAGTGTGGACGGAACGCTTGAAACGCGCAGGCTTTGCTGAAGTGGAGCACTGGAATTATTTCCCGCTCTGGGCAATGCGCATGTTGGAACGCGGGCACGCTGCTGGCCTGCCAAATTTGCTTTGGAAAAAGCTTTTTGGGAAATGGGTGCTCTTCCCAAGCCGGAAAAACCCATTCCTGCGCTATAAACGCCTGCGACCGCTGCTGGACGAACCCTTTTGTGAGGACGGCACCTGCACTTTCTTTGCCGCAAGGAAACGCGTATGAGCTTTTTGCGGAAGTGGACTTACTATGCCTGGTCGCTGCTGGAGATGGGCTCCGGCTTCCGGGATTGGGGCAAACTGGCACGCCTGTTCTTGCATGGAACTGCTCTGGAGCCCGTGCAGCTCCGCCTGCGCTGGAAAAACACGCATATGCTGGTTCGCAGCCGCATGGACGCCTGGTCTGTGAAAGAGACTTTCCTGGACCGCTTTTACACGCGTTATGGCACGGAGATTGAGCCCCACTGGACTATTGTGGATATTGGCGCCGCCATCGGCGAGTTTACGGTCTTTGCCGCACAACAAGCAGGGCAGGGAAAAGTCCTGGCGTTTGAACCTAATTTCGCGTCGTTTGCCCTGCTGCAGGAAAATCTTAAGCTGAATTCCATTGGAAACGCCCAAGCTGTGAACGCCGGCGTTTGGAACCGGGCTGGAGCGATGACCTTGGACGCCGCTAACGGCGAGCCTTTACAGGCGCAGACCCAATTCTCTGAGACTGCCGCTGTGAGTAGACAGAGCGTCCCGGTCATCACGCTTGGACAGCTGCTGGAGGAATTTGCCCCTGAAGGCATCGACCTTCTGAAGCTCGACTGCGAAGGAGCCGAGTACCCTATCCTGTTCTCAGCCAGCCCGGAGACGCTTGGCGCAGTCAAAAGGATCATCATGGAGTATCATGAGCTGGACGCGCAGCAGAACCACCAAAAACTGGCTGAGCATTTGCAAAATGCCGGCTTTCAGGTGCGGCTGCACGCGAACCCTGTCCAGGCTGAGATTGGATACTTGTACGCCTGGCATACCCCCTAAGTTGCAAGATAAGCCCCTTCCGGGCTAAAATACTATGGACTAAACCTTCAACTTTATTCCAACGAATGACTGCCACCAGAGATGGAAAACCGATCCGGGTCTGACGAAACTGAAATCACAATCCTTGAATACCTGAAATCGCTGCTAAAACAGGGAAGACAGCCGGTTCAGGGTGATTCAAGCCAGGAGTCAGTGGGGATAGACCTGGAGCTGCTGCACAACACTTCCCAGGAAGATTCGGTCCCACCCCAACGCTTTCCGTGGTTTAGCGCAGGGGCTGCCGCCCTTGCGCTTTTTGCGCAGCTATTTGCCAGCAGCCGCATGGCGCTCTTCAGCCTGCTGTTCTACGCGGCAGCGGGCGTGTGCGTGTTCCTCGCCCTGAGCGGTCAGGAATGGGCGCTCCCATCACAGACCGAAACGCATGGAAAATGGCAGTTTTTCACAGGGAGAACCTGGCTGCTCATTCCTGGACTTGTGCTCGCGTCAGCTGCGTTTCTGCTTTTTGGTTCTCAGCGCTTTAGCCTGGCATCCTCTTTCTGCTGGCTAGCAGGAGTATTTGCAACCGCGGCGGCGCTGTGGAATAAATCCGCTGAGGAAAGGTCAAACCGCGTCTCTTTGACGGCTCGCATTCAACAGCTGCTAAAAGAGGAAAGGCTCTGGTTCTTCGCGGTGCTCTTTGTTATCGCTGTCGTCGCGTGGTTTTCCTTTGTCCATCTAAAGGATGTTCCGCCGGAATTAGTCAGCGGTCAGGTGGACCATATTTACACGGTGCGCGATATCCTGGCAGGGAACGCCGGTCTGACCTTTTCGCGCAACCTGGTAAGCGAACCGCTCCAATATCTGTGGGGCGCATTGCTGTCGTTCGCAGCGGGCGGTCAGGTGGGCTTTGTGGGGCTCAAACTGGCTTACACGCTGGCTAATTTCTCGGCGTTGTATTTCATCTACCGGCTCGGCGCGGAGATTTTTGACCGTTGGGTGGGTTTGGGGGCTGCTTTCTTACTGGGTGTGTCTTTCTGGCAAATTATCCAGACTCGCGCGCTGCTTGGTTCAGGTTTGGTGCTGCCGCTTGCCAGTGCCGCGCTGTTCTTTCTGTTTAGCGGCTTGCACAGACACAGGGCGAACTATTTAGCCCTCTCAGCGCTGCTAGCTGGCTTTGGGCTGCTTACCAACAAGATCTTCCTGATTTTCCCGCTGGTCGCGCTGGTCGTTTCAATTGTATGGCTTTTAGCAAAGCGGCAGCAAGGCAGCGGGAAAGCTTTCCTTAGCGCGATGGCGCAGGCGCTGCTGCTTGGCGCTGTGGTGAGCGTGCCGCTGCTGCGCGCGGTTGCCAACGAGCCTTCAGCCTACCTTGCCCCCATTCTTTCGCGTGTCTCAGACTACGAAACCGCGCTGAGCGGGAACCCCCTGTCACTTTTCCTCACGAACCTGTGGAGCGCTTTGGGAATCGCCAACTGGTCAAACCGCAGCAGTTGGGTGGACAGCTTGACGCTGCGGCCCGGACTGGACTTGCTGAGCGCGGCATTTTTTGTGGCAGGTGTCTGCGCGGTGGTGTTCAGTTTGAGAAAAACGAAAAACTGGCGCTTATATGCCCTGCTGGCGCTCTACCCGCTGCTGCTGCTCCCGAGCGCGCTGTCAATGGCGTTTCCTTTGGAAAACCCTTCGCTCAGCCGCGCGCTTGGAGCGTTGATACCGATTTGTGTTTTGTCGGCGGTGGGGCTGCGGGTACTGCTGGGCGCGCTTCTTGCCTGGCCGCCAGCTCGCAATGGCTCGTATAAGCTTATGCTCACCGGTTTGGTGCTTCTTCTGGTCATCGGACTGAACTACCGGGCGGCATTTAGCGATTACCCTGCAACTTACCGCCAGAACGCCTGGAACAGTTCTGAAATGGCGAACGTCATCCGACAAACGGAGCTGAACACCGGTTTGCCACAAAATGCTTGGGTTGTCGGGTATCCATACTGGGTGGACGCGCGCGCTGTGGCGCTGGAGGCGGGCCGTGCCAACCAGGACCTGGCGCTGCCATCCGACCAATTGGAGCAAACCGTGAATGTGATTGGCTCCAAGCTGTTTCTGATACATTCCTCCGACAGTGCGGCAGTCCAAGCGCTGCAGCAGTTGTATCCTACCGGAACTATCGCAATGTTGGAATCGTCTGTGCCCGACAAAAATTTTCTTGTATTTCTGGTAAAACCATAGAATTATGCAACGCAGCGAGACATCTGAATCCAAGAATACAAGAAAACGCGGCAACGATAATTGGCGCGCTCTCGTCATCGTCTTCTTGCTACTGGCAATTATCTGCGCGGGCGCGTATCTCCGCACCATTGGGGTGGATTGGGACGCAGGACGCCATCTGCATCCGGACGAACGCTTCCTTTCCATGGTTTTGAACAGCATGACACCGGTAAAGTCCGTGGGCGAGTACTTCAACACGGAGACTTCTACACTAAACCCGGGCAATATTGGTTACGATTTTTTTGTCTACGGCACGCTGCCGCTGTTCATTATCCGCTATGTTGGCGAATGGGTAGGGCAGGTGGGCTATGACCCGATTACCATCGTGGGCAGGCAGCTCTCCGCGCTGGCGGATATTTTTACCATCCTGCTGGTCTTTCTGATCGCGCTGCGCCTGTTCAACTCCAAGGCAGCGTTGCTGGCAGCAGCGCTGTATGCTTTTGCAGTCCTGCCAATTCAGCAATCGCATTTCATGACGGTCGATACATTCACGAACACCTTCGGCATGCTCACGGTTTATCTTGGCGTGGAGATTCTGACCAGACCTCTACCGTTGCGCAATACCGAAGACGCCCCGCCTTTTAGGGTGGGTTTCAGGGATTGGTTCCCTTACGCGGCATTTGGCCTCGCGCTCGGGATGGCGGCAGCCTCCAAGATCAACGCGGTTTCGCTCGCGCTGCTGCTGCCGGCGGTGGAAGCAGTCCGGTTTGCGCGGCTGAAGCCGGAAGAGCGCGAGGTCTACGGAAAATTCAGCCTGAAAATGATCCTGCTGGCCGCGCTGGTCTCGCTCCTGAGCTTCCGCGTCTTTCAGCCTTATGCCTTTTCGGGAACCAGCTTTTTCACGCTGGGGCTCAACCGCGAGTGGCTGGACGGACTGAAGAGCCTGGCACAGCAAAGCACCGGCAATGTGGACTTTCCCCCGGCGCTGCAGTGGGCGCGTCGTTCAGTTGGTTTTTCGCTCACCAACCTTGTCGTTTGGGGGCTTGGCATCCCATTCGGAGTTTTCTCGCTGCTTAGCCTGGCTGCAATGGGGTGGGCGGGAATTATCAAGAAGAACCTCACGCTTTTACCTGTCTGGGCTTGGACGTTGTTTTACCTGCTCTGGCAGCTGACGGCCTGGGTAAAGGCCATGCGCTACTTGCTGCTCATTTACCCGTTGTTAGCCGTGATTGCAGCCTGGGGCATCGTCAGCCTTTGGCAAGCCCGCCGCGACCTTCGGTTCAAGCGTTTCAAGCTCTCCTCAAAAATGCTGCGCAATCTGGGCATTGCGCTCGCGGTCCTGACCGTTTTGGGGACAGGAGCCTATGCCTACGCCTTCACGCGGATTTACACGCGGCCGCATACGCGCGTTGCCGCGACCACTTGGATTTATGACAATATCCCTGGTCCAGTTAATTTGGTGATGCGCGCAGAGGACAGCGAAAAGCTGCAGCAAGCGCCGTATCGCAGCGGCGATGCGCTCTATGGAAGCCAGACACGGCCTTTCGTGTTCACAAGTTGGACGGACGGCGCCCTGGAAAGTTTTTCAATTCCCACGGCGCAATACCTGAGCGCCCAAAGCGGATTCAATCGTTTCACTGTCACGATTGAGCGCGCGGGAGGACTGGGCATGCCCCTCAGGCTGCCTGTGCTTTCATCCGGAACCAACTCGAACCTCGCGGGTACTGGCGCTGGCGTGTTGGAATTTCAGTTTGACCCGCCTATTTCGCTGGAAAAAGACGCTGAGTATGTGCTCAGCCTGGTTCAAACGGATCCGAATTCACAGGTATTCCTCAGCGGCGTGCCAAAAGTGGGCATTCGCAGCAACGAGGGCGCGCTGGCGCCGCAATCCCTGGACAAAATCGTGGAAAGCATTACCCCGACGCATGCCTACAGCATGGATATCAGCGTGATGACGCCAGGGGAGATCACAGCGGTGGAACTCCCATATCTCCTGGACCTCAGCCAGAATTATGCCGATAAAACGATAAAAGTTACGCTGAGACCGACAGCGGAGCAGGACAACCAGCCGGTTAGCGGCACGGTTTCGGCGCACTTTGTTGATTTGGGGGGCGGTAAAGGCACAACTACCCGCATTGTGTTGGATAGACCTCTCAAAATCTCAAACGCCCAGGTGCTAAGTTTCTCGTTGGAGATGACTGCTGGTGAGGGTACCCTGGCAGTTTCATCGGTCGCTCCCGTGCATGAGTCTTCCTGGGATGACGCGCTGCCTGTCTCCGAGGCCGGATACGTGCCCTACAGCGACAACGGCGGGATTTTCCGCGGAGACCTGAATCTGGAGCTATACTGGCCGGATATCGCTGATAAACGCGAACGCTTCATCGACTTGCTCCAGCAGGGCGATTACCTCTTCATCAGTTCCAACCGGCAGTGGGGCACGACCACCCGTGTCCTGGAACGTTACCCCCTGACCAGCTTTTATTACCGTGAGCTGCTGGGCTGCCCAGAAAATCTGGACCTGGTGAGCTGTTACAACACAGCAGAACCGGGCATGTACTCTGGCAGTCTGGGGTTTGACCTGGTAAAAACGGTCACGTCGTACCCTACTTTGGGAAACTGGCAGTTCAATGACCAATTCGCGGAAGAAGCATTCTCCGTGTATGACCACCCTAAAGTCCTGATATTCAGGAAAAACGCAGACTTTGACCCCACCCGAATCCGGGAAATCTTTGAGAGCGTGGACCTGAGCTACGTGGTTAACCTGACCCCCAGGCAAGCGGATAAGTACGACACCAGCATTGCCAGAGCAAATAACCTGATGCTCACCAGCGAAGCCTTAGCCGTGCAGCGCGCGGGCGGAACCTGGAGTAAATTGTTTGACAGGCTTTCGCTCGTCAACACTAGCCAGACTGCGGCGGTCATCATCTTCTATCTGTTCAGCTTTGCCCTGGGGCTTTTTGTGTATCCCATTCTCAGGCTGGCAATGCCTGGGTTGTCGGATAAGGGTTATGCTTTTTCCCGCTTGGCTGGTTTTTTACTCATTGCCTTTTTTGCTCTCATTTTGGGTTCCAACGGAATCGCGGTTACCAGAACGCTCATCGGCGCGATTTGCGCGCTGATTGCCCTGGCAGGTGTGCTGGCTGCTGTGCTTAGCAGGCGCGAATTACTCCAGGAGCTGAAGCAAAACTGGAAGCAGTACCTGGTTATCGAATTTCTGGCGTTGTCTGCTTTCCTTTTCTTCCTGTGGGTACGCTACCAAAATCCAGATCTGTGGCACCCTTATAAGGGCGGCGAAAAGCCGATGGATTTTTCTTATTTCAACGCGGTGATTAAAAGCACCACGTTCCCAGCTTATGACCCCTGGTATGCAGGGGGATACATCAATTACTATTATTACGGGTTTATCATCCTGGGCATGCCGGTCAAACTGCTCGGCATCATCCCCTCCGTCGCCTATAACATTATCCTGCCCCTCTGGTACTCACTCCTTTTCATTGGGGCATACAGCGTGGGCTGGAACATCACCCGCGCGATTTTGGCTGCGCGTGAAGGCCAAAGCGCGCCAGAATTGGGCAGGGTTTTTGGCAAGCCCTTCGCGGCAGGTCTGTGTACCGCCTTGCTGTTGGCTTTTGTCGGCAATCTAGGTACGGTCAAGCTGCTTAGTCAAACGCTGCAGGTCATGGGCGCGGGCGGGGCGGCCATCAGCGGCGCGTCCGTGTTAAGCAAACTCTCCTGGTTTTTCAGAGGCTTTGGGCAGCTGCTGAAAGGTACTCCTATGCCGCTCTACCCGGGCGATTGGTATTGGTTCCCCAGCCGTGTTATTCCGGGCGACCCCATCACCGAATTCCCATCTTTCACATTTATTTATGCGGATTTGCACGCGCATCTCATTGCGATGCCCATCGCAGTGTTTGCGGTTGCCTGGGGGCTCTCCGCGCTCCTTTCGAAATGCCGCTGGGGTACGGGCGGCGTGGGAAAATGGCTTGGATTCGCGCTCAGCTTCTTTATTGGAGCGCTGGTAATCGGCGCGCTGAAGCCTACCAACACCTGGGATTATTACACTTTTCTCCTCTTGAACCTCTTCATCATTGCTTACTGCGGTTGGAGATATCTGAAACCGGTCAAATACGTACGCCGGGAATGGCTGGCCAGGCTGCTGCCGGCTGCCGGGATGATCGTGATGCTCGTCGCGCTTAGCATGCTGCTGTATTCACCCTTCAACCAACTCTTTCATCCTGGCTATAACCAGATTGGAATCTGGACTGGCGACCGGACGCCGCTCAGCTCGTACTTCACCCATTGGGGGCTGCTGCTGTTCATTATTATATTCTGGTATTTATGGGAAACGTACCAGTGGCTGGCGGTTACGCCGCTCTCCGCGCTGAAAAAGCTTGAACCCCACCAGAATTTGCTGAAAATTGGGGGAGCGCTTTTTGGTGCGCTCTTGCTTGTGCTTCTGTTTATGAAAGTGAGCGCGGCAATCATCGTGCTCCCACTGTGCCTGTGGTCGCTCGTTTTGCTCCTGCGCTCCGGGCAAAGCGACGCGAAAAAGTTGATGTTTTTCCTGGTCGCGACCGCGCTGCTGGAAACGCTGGTGGTAGAGCTGGTGTATTTGGTCGGGGATATCGGGCGGATGAATGTGGTATTCAAGCTGTACATGCAAGCCTGGCTGCTGCTGGCGCTGGCAGCAGGGAGCGGTCTGGTGATGCTCTGGACCAGCCAGCATAAGTGGACGCTGCGCACGCAGCTCCTATTCCAACTTCCGCTCATCCTGCTCGCGGCTGGGGCGCTGCTCTTCCCACTTTTGGGGACCACGGATAAGATAAACGACCGCATGAACCCTTCGGCGCCGAAGACTTTGGACGGTATGCAGTACATGCTGAGCTCCAGCTACTACGATATGGGCGTGGACATGCCCCTGCAGGATGATTACTACACCATCCGCTGGATGCAGGATAACATCAGCGGCTCGCCTGTCATTGTGGAAGCGCAGGCTTATGAATACCGCTGGGGCAACCGGTACACGATTTACACTGGTCTGCCGGGCGTAGTCGGGTGGAATTACCATCAGCGGCAGCAGCGGGCAATCCTGCAAAACAACGCAGTGCAAAACCGTGTGGATGAGGTCAATAAGTTTTATCTGACAGACGACCTGGATTTTGTGAGAGAATTTATTGACAAGTACGAGGTCAGTTACATCGTTGTCGGTCGGCTGGAAAAAGCTTTTTATCCAGGCGGGGGATTGGAAAAGTTTGAATCGCAGGCGGGCATCCTGTGGGCCCAGGTTTTCCAGTATGACAGCACTGTGGTTTACAAGGTGAGGTGAACTTGATAGACTTCCTGAAATGGTTTGCCCTGGCTCTGCTTATCGGCTGGATGAACTTCCCCCTGACGCACCGTTTGTTCAAAGCGCTGCCCAGCCGCGGCTTTGCGCTCAGTCGTCCGCTTGGGCTGCTCCTGTGGGGATACCTTTTCTGGCTCTTGACCTCCTTGAAACTGCTGAATAACGACCTGGCAGGTCAGCTAACCGCGCTGCTGCTGCTTGCCGCTCTTAATCTTGCTTTGCTCGGACGCGGAGCTTTGAAAACGCTGGCAGCATGGGTGCGGGAAAATCGCAAGTTAATCCTGTGCGTCGAGTTGTTATTCTTCTTTGCGTTCGCGCTTTGGGCTTTTGTGCGCGCCGCCAACCCCGCCGTACTTGGGACCGAAAAGCCGATGGAAATGGCATTTATCAATGCTATCTTACGGTCCCCCTCTTTCCCACCCAATGACCCCTGGCTCTCAGGGTACGCGATTTCTTATTACTATTTTGGTTACGTTATCGCGGCGATGCTTATCCGCATAAGCGGTTCCGCAGCCGCGATAGGCTACAATCTGGTCGCCGCGATGTGGTTCGCTCTTACAGCTATTGCTGCGTATGGCCTACTTTTTGATCTTTTAGTGGCTCGCCAAAAAGAAAGCGTTAAAAAGCCTGCATGGATTTATACCGCCAGCCTGCTTGCCCCGGCGCTGCTTTTGATAGTCTCGAACTGGCACGGCTTTCTGGACGTTATGCACGCGCGCGGCTTGTTCTTTTCTACCGCAGTAGACGGGACTGTCAGCTCAACTTTTTGGGATTGGCTGAACCTGAAAGAAATCAGCGGGGTGAACCCTGATTTCTCCTGGTTCCCCCTGCGTTGGGGCGGGGTGCAGTGGTGGGGAGCCAGCCGCGTGGTGCAGGATTTTCAACTGAATGGCAACGCGCTGGAAGTCATTGACGAATTCCCGTATTTTTCTTACCTGCTTTCCGATATCCATCCACATGTGCTTGGCATGCCCTTCGTCTTGGCAGCTATTGGTCAGGCGCTGAACGCCATTCTGGGCGGCTGGGATGGCAAGACCCGCATTCGTCGTTGGGTTCTACCCTGGAGCCTGCCTGAAATGCTTTTAGCGGTGCTCACGTTAGGCGGGATTGCCTTCCTGAACACCTGGGATTTCCCCTTCTACCTGGCGTTGATTGCTGCCGCTCTGGTTTATCGGCGTTGGTTGGCGCTTGGATGGAGTGGAAAACGCATTGGTGAATTTTTGTTGCTTTGTGTCGCTCTGGCAGTTCCGGCTGTGCTGGCTTATCTGCCTTTCTATCTCAGTTTTTCCTCCCAGGCGGGCGGGATTCTTCCGAGTCTGGCGTTCTTTACGCAGGGAAAATACTTCTGGATCATGTTCGGACCGCTCTTGGTGCCCATTCTGCTTGGTTTGGTCTGGCAGCTCTTGCGAAATAAAGAAAAACACGGGCTTCGGACGGCTTTTTGGATAACAAGCGCACTCTTCGCCGCGCTGTTTGCTTTTTCCTGGGGCATTTCCTTTGTCGCTACCCGACTGCCGGAACTTGGACAGCTTTTTTTGTCTTTACAGGGCGCCGCAGAGGGACAAAATCCGCTAACGGCTGCGCTTGCTGCGCGTCTGAAATCGCCTGGAACGGGCATAACCCTATTCCTGCTCCTCTTTCTGGGTTTGAGCGCGCTGATCAAACCTAAAGGCAGCCCGCAGCCGGAAGACCGTCCGCAGCCTGAACAACCCGCGCGTACGGTGGATGTTTTCGTCATCCTTTTGGTGCTGCTGGGCGGGCTGCTAACGCTCGCTCCGGAGTTCGTCTACCTGCGCGACCAGTTCGGGACGCGCATGAACACGATTTTCAAGTTCTACTTTCAGGCCTGGATTCTGTGGTCTGCCGCTGGCGCGTACTTCACGGCGCGCTTCTTTGAGGCGCGCGGCAGCGCCAAGGTCTGGAGCAGGCTTATTCCCGCTCTGATGCTATTACTTGGTGCAGCAGCCACCTTTTTGGGGCTTTATCGGGCGGATGCTATCTTTGCCCGCTACAATCAGAACCTTGGCGCTTTTGGAACTGCGCCGCTTGATTACATCATCGCGGGGATTTTCGGGCTCAGTATTTTGTGGGCGTTGGTGGAGTTTATTACGCGCCGGCGAGCTGGAGCTCTGGCTGCCTTATGCGTGTGCGCGTTCGCGGCTGGGTTGGTGTATCCGGTCGTCTCGACCTGGAACAAGCTGGGAGGCTCGGCATCGCTCGAGCAATTGACCCTGGATGGTTCGCAGTATTACCGGGATTATTGGCCGGACCAGATGCGCGCTGTGGATTGGCTGAAGCAGCAGCCGCTGGGCGTGATGGTTGAAGCAGTCTCCGATACTGGCGGCAGCTACACCACCTACGCGTCGGTTTCCACCTTTTCGGGGATGCCAACCGTTTTGGGATGGATCGGGCATGTGGCGCAGTGGCGCGGCGGATACCAGGAGATGGGCAGCCGGCAAGACGACATCCGGGTCTTATACAGTACGAATAACTGGGATGAAGCCAGGGCGGTGCTCGACAAGTATAATATTGCCTATGTTTACGTTGGAGAACTGGAAGCCCGCACATATTCACTGGATGAGAGCAAGTTTGGGGAACATCTCAGCCTGGGCTTTGAATCTGCCAACGCGCGCGTGTATGTCTATAGTCCGGGAAAATAATTATGGATGATTTCTTGGGAGAAGGAAAGTCGAAAAACTGGTACGCGGACGCGCGCCTGATTATTCTGGCAATATTCTTTGCCGGCCTCTGCCTGCGCCTGGTCAACCTTGGCAAAATACCTTTCAATACCGCAGAAGCCCAAAACGCCTATGCAGCCTTTTTGGTGGCAAATGGACTATCGACCGGCACGGCTGTCAGCCCGGTCTACGAAGGTTTGTCGGCACCGACCTTTTTCGTGCTGGGGGCTGCCCCGTTTTTTGCGCGCTTCTGGCCTGCGCTGGCCGGAGCCAGCCTGGCTCTGGTACCTCTTTTTTGGCGGCGGAGAGTAGGGGCGCTGCAGGCAGTTCTGCTGGCCACGGGGTTGGCGTTTGACCCGGTCCTGTTTACCCTTTCGCGGCAAGCCGGCGGTGCGATTTTTACCGCGGTCGGGCTCATTTGGGCGCTTAGCTTCTTTATGGAGCGCAAATCTATCGGCCTCGGGATCGCGCTGGCCGTCGCATGGTTGAGCGGCTCGTGGTTCTGGATTGCTGTACTAACATGTGGGATTGGCGTGGGGATTTATATGCTTACCCAAAATAAAGCAGCCGCGAATGGTCTGGCGA
The DNA here is from genome assembly GCA_002436085.1 of Anaerolineaceae bacterium UBA6073. GTDB lineage: Bacteria > Chloroflexota > Anaerolineae > Anaerolineales > Anaerolineaceae > Mesolinea. The sequence continues at coordinate 24,379 of DIXT01000009.1, read as the reverse complement.
ACGCTTGTCCATTCCGGACAAAAACCTTTCGGGAAGCGGCCGGATTAAGCTTCATAGTGAGTTTAATACTGTTAGCAAGCGCGTTTATTTTGAATCCAGCGGGCCTTAGCGGCATCGCGAGCGGGTTGGCAGGTTTATGGTCGTCCAGCCAGGAAGTAGCAACAATAGCATACATACTCCCTATATATCGCGTTAGTGCGTATAGCTTACCAATAATATTGTTTGCTTTTCCTGCTGCGCTTTCCGCGTGGAAGGAGAAAGACGGGCGGGGACAGATTGTCAGCTTGGTGGCGGGTGTAATGCTCCTCAGCATTTTCCTGTTCCGTACCCAGGGGACAGCTGGATACGCGCTGCTGCATTGTTTGCTGTGGTTTTTGGCTGCCCGAACGCTCGAAAATCAGATTCTTCTTGAAGCCGGGCAGAAGGATATTGCCTTGGGCGCATTCTTGCTAGGAATGGCTATTTGCGCTTATCTGGCTGTCAGCGCGAAAAGTCTGGTCAATCCCGCTCAATCAGCATTAACCGTTGGTCCAAGTGCGATAGCTTTTATTCTGGGTTTATTACTGCTCGTGCTGATTTTCATCCTGATCATGCTGGGCTGGTCGCTGCAGACTGCGCGTAAAGGCATCCTTAGCGCGGTGCTGCTCAGCGTCCTCGCTTTCAGCTTTAGTCTCACTTTCCTGGCGCTGAAACCGGCAGATCCCTATCCAGCCCTGGTTTGGTCGGATTCCAGCCTCCAGGTGAACGCCCGCGCGCAAAGTTTGCTGCTCAATGAAATCGAAAAGCTCGGAAAAATGGAACCGCAGGTTTCAAGTGTTGTCATCACAGACCCCCGATTGGCATACTTGCGCTGGGAATTCCTGGAGTATCGCCTGGTTGAGGTATCTTCTGCCTTGCCGGAGGAGCGTGCACCGGAGATTATCATTTCGAGTACGCCGGACCAGGAAAAAACAGCGGAATCCTATCGTGGAACAGCCATCGTGAACCATGGCAGCGTAAACTGGCGTGAAGTCTCACTTTTAGACCTTCTGAGATCCGCGGTAAGCAAGAGCTTACCGGCTGAAGCCAACGAATATTACCTCTGGATCCGTCAGGATCTGATGACAGGAGCTGTCCCATAATGCAAACCAATGAAAGCTCAGCGCAGTACCCACAGATTATCGCGATAGACGGCCCGGCTGCCAGCGGCAAGAGTACCGTTGGGGCGGAGCTGGCCACGCATCTGGGTTATCTGTGCCTGGATACGGGCATTATGTACCGCGCGATTACCTGGCAGGCGTTGGCGGAGGGCCTTGTTCCGGAGGATGAGTCAGCGGTCACGCAGCTTGCTGAGACAATCGAAATTGACGTCCAGCCGGGCAGCGTCTCTGACGGCCGTGCGTTCGACGTGCTCATTAATCACCAGGACCACACCTGGGATATCCGACTCCCGGAGGTTAATCAGCACGTTTCACTTATTTCCTCATATCCGGGAGTACGGGCTGCGATGACATTGCAGCAGAGGAAAATTGCCTCCAGGGGCAGGATCGTCATGCTGGGGAGGGATATTGGCACGGTGGTTCTGCCGGACGCCGGGTTGAAGATTTACCTGGATGCTTCGCTGAAAGTCCGGGCAAAACGCCGTTTTAAGGAAGAAAAGGCGCGCGGCAGCACGATCACATTCCAACAAGTGGTGGCATCGCTGCGCAGGCGGGATAAGATTGATTCTTCGCGGAAGTATGCGCCCTTAAAAATAGCGGATGACGCGGTGGTTATCAACACAGACGCTCTAAGCGCTGCGCAAGTCGTTGAACGGATACTCGCAATGATTGTTCCGCCCGCTTCGCCTGTTTCCTAAGACGGCTTTTCCGGGTCGTTCTGTTGGGGGAGGTGCTATAATATTTGTTGGGATATGACCGGAATTCTTTACGATTCAGCAGTTCGATTAGCGCCGTCGCCTCAGGCGCCGCTGCCTGCGGCGATATGGCTCCTGACGGCTGTGCTCACAGGCGGCATCTTGTATGGACTTTGGAAAAGCCTGAAATTTCCGCTTGCTCTCCATAAAAAAGAAATCCGATGGCTGGCGCTGCTGGCTATTTTGCTGCTTCCGTGCAGCTATTTTGCGCAGTTCACACCTTTTCAGGGTTCCTTTACGGGTTATGATGGAACACAGTTCCCTGGCGTAATCTTTTTCCTTGGTCTAATCCCGGCTTTCGCAGCGCTCGGTTTTGCGGGTCCGCTGCCTGCGGCTGTTTTGGCGACCGCTTCAGGACTTTCGCAATGGCTTTTGTTCGGGCAGGATTTCAGCATCATTCTGCAGTATGCCGCCCTCACGGTTGTGTTCAGCACGCTTACCCGCCGGACCGAAATGAGCGGCAGCAGCCAAAGCACGCGGAAACCGCTGATCAACGCGCTTTTCGCTTACCTGCTCGCGCTTCCGCTCTTGCTCCTTATCCGTCTTGTCATTTCGTTGAGTTTTGGTCAGAATGATTTGATGACCATTCTGGAGCAGTTTGTGCTGGTCAGCGCTGTTCTGCTTCCGCCGGCACTTATCGCTGGCGCTGCCTGCCAGTTGCTGCAGGGTTGGTTGGGCAGCGAATGGAACCCGATGGACTACCTGGCGGAGTGGGAAATCTACAGTCCGATAAAACAGACCATCGCCCAAATTGAGCGGCTCACGTTGGGGCGTTATGACCACAGCCTGAGTTTTGAAATCCACAGCCCGAGCGATGCAAAACTGGCAAAAGCGCTTGAGGATTTGCGTGAAAATTTGCGTCTCCGCAATGATACGCAAGCCCGTTTGCTTTCCCTTGATCCGTCGCATTATTCCCGCGAAGGATATGACCTGGTCCTTTCCTCCATCTTGCGCGCCGCCTTGGGACGGGATGCGTCCACTGCCCGCCTGATCCTGCTCAGCCAGGGGACCAGCGATGAGCAGGTTGAGATGCGCCTGCGCCTCGGTCAAGGCGACCAGACCCGGGTTTACGCGTATCTGGACGCGATGATTCTCGATAAACTCGGCAGCCAGGACCAACTAATTTTAAGCGACTTGAAGGTCGACCAGTATTTTGGTCTTTCGTCCGGCATGCCGTATCCACAATCTATTGCTGCGCTGCGGCTGAAAAGCGAAGATATTACCCAGGGCATCCTGTGGGTGGGTTTTGACCAGAACCATTGGTTTTCGCAGGAAGATATCCGTTTTTACCAGCAGCTGGCTTTTCGGGCTTCGGCTGTGCTGAGCGCCAAAGAACAGTATGGCAAACTACAAAATGAAAAGCTTGTCCTTTCAGCAGCGCTTGAGGCGCTGGCTGCGCCTGTAATTGTCCTGGATAGTGCCGAAAATGTTGTCTTTGCTAATTCATCCGCCTGGCAGCTTATGGAGACAAGTGGGCAGCAGGAAATAAAGTCGGTTCCATTCCATGCTGCCTTTCCGGCTGTTGCTGCTAACCTGGCAAACGCTGAAGCGGGCAATGTGTTTATTGTTCAGGCCAAAGGTCGGGAGTTTGAGGTTGAGGCACGGCAGCTTGATCCGCTCAGTGGAATAAGCGGGAGACTTTTGGTATTCAACGAAACCTCATCGCAGAAACGTCAGAATCTGCAAAAGAATGAGTTTGTGACCAATATCAGCCACGACTTGCGCTCTCCACTTTCGCACATGCGCGGTTATCTGAATCTGCTTGAGAATATCGGGAACTTGAGCGAAGAGCAGCTCAAATTCATAGACCGCATCAAGCTAAGTATTGAGTACATGTCCAGGCTGGTGAGCAAGGTACTAAGCCTGGAGATGCTGGACTCAAACGATAGTTTAAAGTTAACTGGTTTTGATGTAAAGGAAATGATTGACGAAGCCCTGGCGCTGCTGGAACTGCAAGCAACCCAGCGGAAAGTCAGCATCAAAACGAACTACAGCGGGCTAAAAAATCCGCGTATCTCTGCGGACCGGCTTCTCTTGCATCAGGCTGTATTTAATCTTGTGGAGAACGCCATAAAATACAGTCCCATGGGTGGGGAGGTGCTGGTCAGCACGGTGAAGGACAGCGCCAAGCTCAGCATAACAGTCCAGGATCATGGAAAAGGCATTGCCCCGCTGGACCAACCCAAGTTATTCACGCGCTTTTTCCATATTGAGGAAACAAATAATATTGAGAACATTGGTCAGGGTCTGGGTCTGGCGATTGCGAAGTCCGTTGTTGACAAACACGGTGGTACAATCAAGGTACACAGCCAATTGGGAGAAGGCAGTATATTTACCATCGAAATACCAGTCAGGAAGGGATAACGAAAAATATCCTTCAGGGAAACCAAAAAAAATCTTGACAACCCCAATTATTTCTTAGTATAATGATAAGTTGCATGAATTAACTCAACACACGAAAATTATGGAATCTGAGAAAACGACTCTCAGCTTCTTTTTCGTGTTGTACCTTCTTTCACGACATGGAGGCTCGCGTGGAAAATAATCAAATGAAAGCACTTCGCATCAACCTTGCTTCCCCTGAAAAAATTCGCGGATGGTCCTATGGAGAAGTTCTAAAGCCCGAGACAATTAACTATCGTCGTTTGCGCCCGGAAAAGGACGGTTTGTTTTGCGAAGCCATCTTTGGCCCTACCAGGGACTATCAGTGTTACTGCGGCAAATACAAGAACAAAAAATACCAGGGTGTTGTTTGCGATAAATGCGGCGTCGAGGTTACCAAGTCAAGCGTCCGGCGGGAACGCATGGGACATATTGAGCTTGCGGCGCCTGTTGCGCATATTTGGTACACGCGCAGAGTTCCCTCTCACCTCGGTTTGCTGCTCGATATTTCCCGCCGCAACCTTGACCGGGTGCTGTACTTTGCCCAGTACATTGTGACTTATGTCGATGAAGATGCACGCCAGAAGGCATTGAAACGACTTGAGGACGAAATCAGCCTCTCCGAACGCGAGTTAATTGAAAAAGTTAATGGTCAGATTGCTGAAGCCAAAAAGCAGCGCGACCGTAAGCTGCGCGAGATTGACAGTCAGATGGAAGCCATCAATGCGGAGTACGACGAGCATGTTTCCAGCTTATTTGAACCCGTGATTGCCGAAGGCCAGCGCGTTGAACGCGAGCTGACTGAAAAAATCAGTAAAACTATTCGCAAGCCGATTGTCTTTGTGTTGGATAATTTTGAAAAAGTACTGGTGGAAGCCAATGAGGAAGTAGCCTCAAAACATATTTCCCGCGTCCAGAAAATTGTTAAGGAACGTATGGAAGACCTTGAGAAGGATTTGCGGAATGAAAAGCAAATCAAACTCGAGGAATTGAAGCTTCAAAAAGAAACAATCCGCGCGGAAGCTGAGACAGTTATGGAGGGAATCCGCAACCAACTTGAGGATCAGGAAGCCATTACCAAGACTGAGAACGCCAAGCTGCGCGATGAACTGTACGAACTGCAGCCTTTTACATTCCTAAGCGAAGCCCGCTATCGCGAGCTGAAGTCCAGGTGGGGGCAGGTCTTCAAAGCCGATATGGGCGCAGAAGCTTTTCACGACATTCTGCACCGCCTCGATTTAAATGCCCTGGCTGAAGATCTGTGGCAGGAAGTGCGCACAACCCGCAGCAAGCAAAAGCGGAAGAAAGCCACCAGCCGCTTGAAAGTGGTAGAGGCTTTTCGCCGCTCCTCCAATCTTCCTGAATGGATGATTCTCACAGTTCTGCCGGTTATTCCACCCGACCTGCGCCCGATGGTGCAGTTGGATGGCGGTAGATTCGCGACGTCCGACCTAAACGATCTGTACCGCCGCGTCATCAATCGCAACAACCGCCTGAAGCGTTTATTGGAGCTTGGGGCACCGGATGTCATCGTTCGCAACGAAAAACGCATGCTCCAGGAAGCTGTTGATTCGTTAATCGACAATTCCCAGCGAGGTCGCATGCTGTCCCGCCGCGGCCGCCGCGAACTGCGTTCCCTGAGCGATATGCTAAAGGGTAAGAAAGGCCGCTTCCGCCGCAACCTGTTGGGTAAACGCGTGGACTATTCCGGCCGTTCCGTGATTGTGGTTGGTCCTAATCTGAAGCTTTACCAGTGCGGATTGCCAAAAACAATGGCGCTGGAACTCTACAAGCCGTTCGTGATTGCTGGTTTGGTAGAAGAACACCACTACGCCCACAATATTAAGGGTGCTAAGAAGTTTATTGAGCGCAATCGCCCGGAAGTCTGGGAAGTATTGGAAGAAGTCATTGGTCGCCGTCCGGTGCTGCTTAACCGTGCCCCGACTCTGCACAGATTGGGTATTCAGGCTTTTGAACCGGTGTTGATTGAAGGCAGCGCCATCCAATTACACCCGCTGGTTACCACAGCCTTTAACGCTGACTTTGACGGCGACCAGATGGCTGTCCACGTGCCGCTCTCGGAAAAAGCGGTTCAGGAAGCCCGTCAATACATGCTTGCCAGCAAAAATCTGCTTAAACCTGCCAGTGGTGAACCGATTATTTCTCCTGGAAAGGATATGGTTCTGGGCGTTTATTACCTGACAATGCAGGTCAACAGACCATTAAAGGGCGACGGTAGAGCCTTTGCCAATATTGACGAGGTAATCTTAGCTTACCAGCTCGGGCAGGTTGATTTGCACGCCCGCATTAAATTAGTTGTGAAGAGTTGGTATTCCGATTCGCCTAAACCTGAACGCCTTCTGTCACCGGTGGAAGGTCTCCTCGATACTACTGTTGGGCGCGCTATTTTTAACGATATTCTGCCGGAAGAAATCCGCTTTATCAACAAAACTCTTGATAAGGGCGGTATTCGCGATTTGATTGCAGAAATTCACGAAATTCTGAGGGATGACAAAACGACTGAGGCCGCGGACAACATCAAGGATATTGGTTTCCGTTATGCTACCCAGAGCGGCTCTACGCTTGCCGTAGCGGATATTGAGGTTCCTCCAGAGAAAGCCGATATCATCAAGGAAGCCCTTCTGAAGGTCGAAACAGCCCAAAAAGCTTACCGCCGCGGTCTGCAAACCGAGCACGAACAAAACCAGAACTTCATCAAGATTTGGCAGGACGCGACCGAAGAAGTAGGCAAGGCAGTCAAAGCGCATTTGGATCCCAACGGCAATCTTGCCACGATGGCAAATTCCGGTGCGACCAAAGGTGGTTTCAGCCCGATTTCGCAGTTGGCTGGTATGCGCGGCTTAATGGCTGACCCCTCCGGCCGAATTATCCCGATGCCTATTCGCTCAAACTTCCGCGAAGGACTGACAGCGTTGGAATACTTCATCTCCACGCACGGCGCGCGCAAGGGTTTGGCGGACACGGCTTTGCGTACGGCGGATGCTGGTTATCTGACCCGCCGCCTGGTCGATGTTGCCCAGGATATGATTATCAACAACGAAGACTGCGGAACCGAAGAAGGCATCTTCATCAACGCCAAAGATGATGTTGCAGGGCAGTCGTACGGCGAACGCATCTACGGCCGCCTGTTAGCCGACCGCGTTACGCACCCGCAGACTGGAGAGGTCATTGCCGAGCGCAATGAATTAATTGATTACAAACTTCAGCGTACCATAATTCAGGCAGAAGTTCCGACCATTAAGGTGCGTTCTCCGCTTACCTGCGAGCTGCAGCACGGCATGTGTGCACGCTGCTATGGAATGGACCTGGCGCGTGGAAAAATGGTGAACCTTGGCGCGGCTGTTGGTATTGTGGCAGCGCAGTCCATTGGTGAGCCTGGCACGCAGCTGACCCTGCGTACCTTCCACACCGGTGGTGTCGCGGCATCAGGAGATATTACCACCGGTCTCCCGCGTGTTGAGGAACTGTTCGAAGCGCGCGTTATGCCTAAGGGCGAGGCTGTTATCAGCCGTATCAAAGGCGTTGTGCACCTGGTCCAATCCCAGAAGAATCCTGAGCAGCGCATGGTTCGTGTAGACCACAGCGAGATGACTTCCGATACCTACGAAATTCCTGAAGGTTGGAATGTCCAGGTTGAGGACGAGGGCGAGGTCTCCATTGGCGATGCGCTTGCGACATCAGATGAGGCAACCATTACAGCCCAGCATGCCGGTCGCGTACGCATCGAAGAAAACAATGTGATTGTCTCCTACGAGAACCGCGAGACGGAAGAATATGAAATTCCCCCGACTGCACGCCTGCTGGTCAAAGAAAGTCAAGTAGTGGAAGGCGGCGAGCCGCTGACAGAAGGTTCATTGAACCCGCACACGATTCTTTACATTAAAGGCCGCGAGGCGACCGAGCTCTACTTGATGACCGAAATCCAGAAGGTCTACCGCACCCAGGGTCAGAACATTAATGACAAACACTTTGAAGTCATCATTCGTAAGATGCTTAACAAAGTGCAGATTACGCGACCCGGCGACTCGCAGTACCTTCCTCAGGATCTGGTTGACAGGCTTGAACTTCGCAAGGTAAACGAAGATCTGATGGCAAGAGGTTTACGCCCGGCGCGCTTTATCAACGTTTTGCTGGGGGTCTCCAAAGCATCCTTGAACACCGACTCTTTCCTTTCGGCGTCTTCATTCCAGCACACAATCAAGGTTTTGGCTGGCGCGGCGATTGCCTCCAAGGAAGACCAGCTCTTCGGCTTGAAGGAAAACGTCATCATTGGCAAGCTGATTCCGGCAGGTACCGGGTTTGACCCGACGCGCTTTGCCGCGCAGGATGTGGAACATCAACCAGGAAAGGAAGACATTCAGGTTCAACAAATGAATATCTTCATGGAAGATGACAGCGCTGAGGTAGATTTCAACGACGACGAGTATCCTATCGCTGATGAATATCCCGACATGGATGATGAACCGGATACCGATGACCTCGGTATGGACGAGGATTAGACCGAAGTTTTAGAGTAGTACCAACCCGGAGCTTGAAACGCTCCGGGTTTTTTATGCTATATTTATGCCGGATTTGAAGCGGAGTCAAAACAAAGGTTAAGCGAGCAGTTTATGGATTCAACCTCGATCAAGAAAATCAATATCAACACGGAAATGCAGCAATCCTACCTGGATTACGCGATGAGCGTGATTGTGTCGCGCGCGCTGCCGGATGCCCGCGACGGGCTAAAACCTGTACAACGGCGCATCCTTTACGCGATGTACGACATGGGCGTGCGCCCGGACCAACCCCACCGGAAGTCCGCAAGAATTGTCGGAGAGGTATTAGGAAAGTATCATCCGCACGGCGATTCCGCAGTCTACGAAGCCATGGCTCGCATGGCGCAGGACTTTTCCGAACGGTATCCGCTGGTGGACGGACAGGGCAATTTCGGCAGCATTGACGGAGATCCTCCGGCTGCAATGCGCTACACCGAAGCACGCCTTTCCGAAGCCGCAGTAGAAATCCTCAAGCAGTTTGACATGGATACCGTGGAGTTTACGGATAACTTCGACGGTTCTCTGAAGGAACCCATCGTGCTCCCTTCAGCCCTTCCAAACATGCTCGTGAACGGGGCATCCGGTATCGCGGTTGGCATGGCGACCAATATCCCCCCCCATAACCTTGGGGAGGTTATCGACGCCCTGACCCTAATGCTTGAAAACTGGGACAAGATCGACGATATCTCTACCGAAGAAATTATGCGCTTCATCAAAGGACCGGACTTTCCAACCGGCGGGTTGATATTGCAGGAGGAAACGACCGATACGCTGGCGCAAATATATGGGAGCGGCAACGGCGTCATTCAGATTCGCGCCCGCACGCGGCTGGAGGAAATGTCGCGCGGCAGGATGCGCATTATTGTGACCGAACTTCCGTACATGGTCAACAAGTCAACTCTGATTGAGAAAATAGCTGAACTTGTGCGCGACGGAGTGGTAGACGGCATCACTGACCTGCGGGACGAATCCGACAGACAAGGGATGCGTATTGTGATCGACCTCAACAAGAACGCTGACCCGGAAAAAGTCCTGAGCGTGCTTTACAAAAAGACCGCAATGCACAGCACATTCGCCATAAATCTCCTGGCGCTGGTTGGGGGGAGCCCGCACAGGCTGTCCCTTAAACAGAGCCTGCGCGTATTTGCCGAGCACCGCCTGGAAGTTATCCGGCGGCGCAGCGAATACGAACTGCGCAAAAACGAAGAAAGACGCCATATTCTTGAGGCGCTGCGCGTAGCTATTAAAAATATTGACCTGGTAATACAGATCATTCGAAAATCAAAATCAGCAGAAGAAGCGCGCCAAAACTTGATGAGCAAACTGAGCCTGGACGAAATTCAGGCAACGGCGATTCTTGATCTGCAGCTGCGCCGGCTGGCATCTCTTGAACGCCAGAAAATTGAGGATGAATATCAGCAGGTAAGCGAAATCATCAAGAATCTGAAAGTCCTCCTAAAATCGCCGCAGAAGATGCGCCAGGTCGAAATTGATGAACTTAAGCTCTTGAAAACAAAATACGCTGATCCGCGCCGGACGCAGATTATCCGCCTGGGTGAAGGCGAGAAAGTTGCGGATTTGCTGACTCAAACGGACGTTATGCCTCTGGAACACTTCTGGATTGAAGCCAGCGCGGACGGGTTCCTTTCCCGGACGGAAGGCGATAAACCAAAGCGCCTGGGCGGGGATGACGCGCCTTGGAGTATGCTGCGGGTAAATTCACACCAGACAGTTTTCCTTGTTTCTACTGAGGGTAAGGCTGCCGCAATTCATTCTCTCGCAATTCCAGTGCCAAAAAACGGCGATCAAGGTATCGCAGCGCATAAACTTTCACCGCTCAACGAAGAAGACGTTTTACAGGGCATTTTTAGCGTGCCGATGGAGCGCACAAATTTGCCCGAAGCTTTCGTGCTGACAGTCTCCCGGCAGGGCATGGTCAAGCGCTCCGCGCTGCATGAGCTGCCCGGAGCATCAGCCAACAGTTTCGTGCTGACAAAGATAAACGACGGCGATGAGTTATTTCAGGTTTTACTGACCAACGGCAAACAGGATATCCTAATCACGACTGCCAGCGGGATGAGCATCCGCTTCAATGAGTCTGAAATCCGCCCGATGGGGCTGGTGGCGGCCGGCGTAAACGGGATTAAGCTAAAAGAGGGGGATTACGTGGTTGGAATCAGCCTGATCGATAACAAGGACAGCGTCGCGCTGCTGACGCGCAAAGGCCTGGCGAAACGCGTGAAAGCCGAGGATTATCCGCTTCAGGGCAGATACGGTCAGGGCGTCATTAGTTGGAAGCTGGCAAAAGACGACCAGATAGTAATTCAAACCGCAGGAAAGCTTTCGGACAAATTGATCTGCCATTTCCGCAAGTCAGCCAGTAAGGTGTTTACGATTACAAACGCGGTAGAACGCACGCGCGCAGCCAACGGGCAATCTGTGTTCACGCTGAAAGCCGGTGACGAGTTGATCGGAGCAACCGCGCTGGATGACTTTTCGGCCTATTGGGAAAAAGCGTAGGAAAACTTTATTCGGGATTAGAACCGACCAGATCCAGATCGACTGCGATGCCGCGCATCGCGATGATAACGTTGGTTACATGCTCCCACAGTTCAACGCCAAATTCACGTGCGCCGGTTTCCATCATCAGACGGTCTGTACCGGCTGCAAAAGCTTTGTCTTTCCATTTCTTTCGCACGGAACTCGCTTCAAGATCAAAAAGCGAGCGGGAAGGACGCACCAATGCCACGGCTGTAATTAACCCGGTGATTTCATCGCAGGCAAACAATGCTTTCTTGAGCAGCGTATCGCGCGGGAGGCCAGTGTGGTCCGCGTGGGAGAGCACCGCGGCTATAATTTCTTCCGGTACGCCTGCTTCCCGCAGAATTGGGGCGCCGGCTAATGGGTGTTCTTCGGCATTTGGATGGATTTCCCAGTCGAAATCATGCAGCAAGCCAGCTAAAGCCCATTCCTCCTCGTTTTCGCCTAGTTTTCGCGCGTAAAAACGCATAGCTGCTTCAACGCTGAGCATATGTCGGACAAGACTTTCACTTTTTACGTACTGACGGACCAACTGCAGGGCTTCATCGCGATTCATTATGGCTCCAATGATGGGAAAATGGGTTCAGGCGAGCCCAAAATTGGCAGCGGTTTGGCAACGTAAATATCCCAAACAGCCGCAAGTGTGGCGAAAACCTCGCGCACCTGCCAGAAAATATAGCGGGCGCGGACGTAGCGCGACTGCTCAACTTCCACGCCCTGAATGTCAATACCGAGGCGGTCGCACAGGAATACTGCCCGCGGTAAGTGGTAAGGTTGGGTGGTAATGACAGCGGTCTCTATTCCAAAAATTTCCCGCGCGCGGTAACAGGTATCATACGTACGGCGGCCGGCATAGTCCAACACAATAGCGTCGTCTGGCACGCCAAGCGAAATGGCATATTGGCGCATGGATTCGGGTTCGTTGTAATAAACGGTGCTGTTATCCCCACTCATCAGAATCTTCTGTACCTTGCCAGCCTGGTAGAGCTCAACCGCGGCGCGGACGCGGTCGCGCAGCGGCGCGGAAGGCGTGCCGTCCGCGCTAAGGCCTGCCCCGGGAACAATTACGACGGGGACCGGGTTCAGCGCGACAATCTCTACGGTTTTCCTGTCCGCGTAATAAATCATTCCCAGGCGCAGGAAGCCGACCAGGAAGAAAAGCGCGCAAAAGGATATAAAGAGGAACCGGAGAAATTTCCGCATTATCTTAAAACTTTCTCAGGGAAGCAGGTTGCTAAGGCGAACATTTTGAATTGCCAGGAGCTCGCGCAGCGCGTTGTATGCATCGTCCGGCTGCGGTTCAAGCCTGGCAATTTCATAGGCATTTAATTCGGTCAGCTGCAACCTGCCGGATTCGGTGCGGCTGAGTTCCAACAGGTAATTCGTGATTTGCGCGGTCAGAGACAAGGGCAGTAGTGGGCTGACTGAGAAATTCAGGTTGGGAATTACGGCCGGCGAGAGCCAGATGATTGGCAGGCGGTCGATCACATCCGGCAGGTCAGAAATAACCTCAGATGAAGTGCGCGGGTCGCTGGAGATGGCGTAGGTAGCTGTAAAATCGCAGACGCCCTTGATGTAAAGCGCGCGGATGCTGGCGCTGTAAGTCCTGGTTAGGACGGGGCTTTGTGTCAATACCGCGTTTTGGGCAAGAAAACCCAGCGGAACCCAATAACCTGGCAGGGATTTTTCATTCGTAAGGCAGGGAGTCATGCCTGAAAACTGCGCAAGCGCGCTTGCCGCCGGAGCGGTCGCTAGGTTGGTGCCGGCGTCATAGTAGCGGGTCAGGTTGGCGTCTTTATGCCCCAGGAACTGCACGCCGTAAGCGGTTACCCCGAGGTGATTGGCGACCAATTGCGAGCTTAGCAAGCCTTTGTCGGAAGCAAGCATGTATTCAACCGGGTTAAGCCAGGCCAGATGAACTTCCTGCTTTTGCAAAGCGGTTTCAAGGCTGGTGTAATCCGGGTATGTCCTTCCACTCACCGAAAGCCCCAAAAATCCGGAAAGCTGGACGGTCAGATTATCCAGTTGATTAATCTGCACGCTGTCTGGTTCCGCGCCGATGATGGCCATTACGATCGGGTTTTGGGGGCTGCCCAGAGGTGCGGCCGTAGGTGTAAACGTCGGCATGGGCGTGGCGGTAGACAGGAATGGCGTGGGCGTCACCCCGGCAGGCAGCGCAGAAGGCCGGGCGGCAGGCTGCGCCGCGCACGCGGAGACCAGCACGCACATCACGAGCACTAAGAATGAAAAGCCCCTACGATGTTTTGACACACCAAGATTTTACCCTAAATAGCGTGATGCGCATTCCAGTCGCGTATTATGTTAAAATGCAGCCATTAAGCCCGGAGGTTAACATGAACATCGAAGTAGTTCGGATTCAAAAACCTGAAGAGATAAACTTTATCCTTGGTCAGTCCCATTTCATTAAAACTGTGGAAGACATCCATGAGGCGCTGGTCACTGCCGTACCCGGCATCCGCTTTGGTCTGGCTTTCTGCGAAGCTTCAAATCCGCGCCTGGTGCGTTGGAGCGGCAACGATGAAGCCATGCTCCAGCTTGCCCGCCAAAATGCCATGGCGCTCGGCGCGGGGCACTGCTTCATTCTCTTCCTTGCTGAGGGCTTCTATCCAATAAATGTGCTCAATGCCATCAAGCAGGTGCCTGAGGTTTGCCGCATTTTTTGCGCGACTGCTAATCCGACCGAGGTGGTTATCGCAGTAACAGAACAAGGGCGCGGGATTATGGGTGTCATTGACGGGCAGACCCCGCTCGGCATTGAAGGCGAAGAAGATATCGCTGCGCGGAAAAGCCTGCTGCGGCGTTTTGGGTACAAACTGTAAGTAATAAAGGAGGAGAGTGGATATTCTCACAGCTATTTTCACAAGAAGAAGCGTGCGCCACTTCACTCAGGAACCAGTTTCCGATAGCGACCTGGAAACCCTGCTGCGGGCAGGCATGCAAGCGCCCTCCGCGGATAACGGGCAACCCTGGCGCTTTGTTGTCATTGATGACCGCCTTTTAATGGACAAAATCCCGTCCGTTCATCCCTGGTCAGACATGATGAAAGAGGCCGCGCTTGGGATTCTTGTGTGCGGACAAGTCGTCCCCGGCGAGATGGGTAAGTACTGGCAGCAGGATTGCGCCGCGGCGACTGAGAATATCTTATTAGCTGCCCACGGCATTGGATTAGGGGCGGTTTGGTTGGGAATTGCCCCGGATGCCAAACGCATGGCAGCCTTTTCCGCTCTGGTGGGCTTGCCCACGGACGTGCAGCCGCTTGGGCTCATCGCGGTCGGGCAACCCGCGCATACTTATCAGCCCGCGGACCGCTATGATCCGGCGAAAGTACACATTAATCGCTGGTAATCCTGGTTTTTTTCTCGGCAAATTCGCGCAAACCAGGCAGGGCTGCCTCTAATGCGCGCGCGCGGTGGCTGAGCTGGTTCTTTTCCTCATCCGGCAGTTCGGCCATCGTTTTGTTTGTGCCGGCCACCAGAAATAACGGGTCGTACCCAAACCCGTTTTCGCCGCGAAATTCAGGGATGATTTCTCCGGGGCATTCACCCCACGCGCGCAGAAGCTCGCCAGACGGGCCGCACACAACCACAGCACACACAAAGCGGGCTTTCCATGGTCGCGCAATGTCTTCCAGCTTTTCCAGCAAGTAAAGACAGCGGTCGCGATCCGATGCAAAGACATTCGGCGAGAAGCGGTGGGACTGGACGCCGGGTTCACCACCCAGGGCTTCAACCTCCAGGCCGGAGTCGTCCGCCAGCGCCGGGATGCCGGCAGCTTTTGCGTAAGCTAAAGCTTTCACGTACGCGTTGCCAGCGTACGTAGCACAGTCTTCCGGGATAGAGAGGTGAAGGTTAATGTCCACGGGGCTAATCAATCGCAGGGGAATACCGGCCAAAATAACCTTGATTTCCTGTATTTTGCCAGGGTTAGAAGTTGCAAGCAGCAGTTCTTTCATCCGTCTAAGCTTCTCCAGAGCAGAAAATGGGCGCATGTTATAATCGCGATATCACTTAGGAATTGTACATTGCCAATGGAAAAACAACACTATTCTTTACGCGCGAATGTCGGATCATTTTTCAATAAGCCGATCGGATTCTCCCGTGATTTTCATGCTGAATTTCCTGAAATCTTTCTCGAGCCGGATTTAAACGTTTTAAATATGAAAGCTGCCTATCGCTTTTCCCGCACCCGGGAAGGTCTTCTGCTGCAAACAGAGCTGAGCGGAGAGATTCAGGCGCAGTGCGTGCGCTGTCTGAGCGAAACCAGCATGCCGGTGAGTACCAACTTCGAGGAGCTGTTTTACTTCCCCGAACGCACCCAGGAAGAGACGGATCAGCTGGTACCTGTGGATGGCTATATAGACCTTGCCGATATCTTCAGGGATTATCTCTTGCTGGAAATTCCGATCAACTATCTTTGCAAACCTGACTGCAAGGGCGTATGCGTCGAGTGCGGTCAGAACCTGAACCTGGGGGATTGCCCCCACACCGACCGCCGGATCATTCTGCCTGACGAGCAGTGAGCTCCTTATAGTTCTGAATAAGAGTTGAAACTGCCAGGCGCCTGAGATCCAGGCGCCTTTGTTTCATGATAGAATTTTCTCGCATTTCCTCCGGAGGATTGAACATGACTGAAAACGTTTTGATTGCTGTTGCCTGGCCTTACGCGAACGCGGATATCCACGTCGGGAACCTGACCGGCTCTTACTTGCCCGCGGATATTTGCGCGCGCTACCACCGCATGCGCGGCCGCAACGTGCTCATGGTGTCCGGATCAGATTCCCACGGCACCCCGATTACAGTCAAAGCCGACGCGCTTGGGACTACACCGCTGGAGGTTTACCGCGCCAACCACGCCAGATTTCTGGAATTGTTCCAGAAAATGGGGTTAACCTACGACCTGTTTACCAGCACACACACCGAAAACCACTTTCAGGTTTCTCAGTTGGCTTTTACCACGCTGAAAGAGAACGGCTTCCTGTACACTGCCAGCGAAAAGCAGTGGTTTTCCACGGCGCAGCAGCGCTTTTTGCCCGACCGCTACGTTGAAGGCACCTGCTACATTTGCGGCAACCCCGACGCGCGCTCGGACCAGTGTGAAAAGTGCGGCCACATGCTGGAGCCTGAGCTGCTGCTTAATCCCCGCTCCAAGGTGGACGGTTCTACGCCGGTCCTGAAAGAAACTGAGCATTTCTACCTGGACCTTTCCAGCCTTGAACCTGAAATTGTGGCCTTTCTGAAAGAGCGCGAATCTTACTGGCGCCCGAATGTCATTCGCCAATCCCTGGGGCAAATCCTGGCCGATGGCTTAAAGGGCCGAGCGATTACCCGCGATTTGGACTGGGGCATCCCGGTTCCGCTGGAAGGTTGGCAGGGAAAATGCCTGTATGTGTGGTTCGAGGCGGTCATCGGGTACCTTTCCGCTGCCATTGAATGGTCCAAACTCTCTGGGAACGAAGCTGCCTGGCGGGATTGGTGGGTTAAACCGGACGCGAAGACTTTCTACTACATCGGCAAAGACAATATTCCTTTCCACGCGGTCATCTGGCCGGCTGAACTTATCGGTTTTCGCGACGGGATCGATAAGGCATACGGCGCAGTAAACCCCCAGCCGCTCATATTGCCGTACGATGTGCCCGCGAATGAATTCATGAACCTGGAAGGGCGAAAGATCAGCGGCAGTAAAAATTGGGCGGTGTGGGGACTGGATTTCCTGGAACGTTACGACCCCGACGCGCTGCGCTATTACCTGACAACCGCCATGCCGGAAAGCCGGGATACCGACTGGGATTGGGAAGAGTTCTACCAGCGCAACAACAACGAACTGGTCGCCACATGGGGAAACCTGGTCAACCGCGTGCTGGCATTCACCTACAAGCATTGGGAGGGAGTCATTCCCCAGCCAGGAGATCTACGTGAGAGCGACCGCGCGCTGCTTGAAACAATCCGGGCGGGCTTTGAGAGCGTTTCGGCGAAGATGGAACGCGTGCAGCTGCGCGACGCGCTGGGGGAAGTGATGAGCCTGGCGACCGAAGTAAACAAGTACCTGGATGTGCACGCGCCCTGGTTTGAAATCAAGACGGACAAGGCCGAAGCCGCCAAGTCCGTCTTTACTGCAATTCAGGCAATTGACTGGCTGAAGCTGATGTTTGCTCCGTTTATCCCTTATACCTCAGAAAACCTGCACCAAATCCTGGGCTACGAACAGCCGCTCTTTGGCAGCCAGGGTACGCGCAGCGTTGAGGACGGGCTGGGAACACATGAAATCCTGGTTTACGAGTCTGAAAATTCCCTGAGCGGTAGCGGCAACGACCTGTGGCAGCCCTTGCAACTAACTGGCGGTAAGCCGTTTAATCAACCGCAGCCGCTGGTGAAAAAGTTGGACCACAGCATCGTGGAAGAGGAACGCGCCCGCCTGGGGCAGAGCGCAAATTAGGCTGTCTCTTTCTCGTTGGGGAAGCGATCCAGAAACCAGGGCAGCAGGGTTAACAGATCTGCCATGATTTGGCCTGTGCGTTCCCGCCAGAGCTGCACGTTGTGATACGCTTCTGATTTTTCTTTGCTGACCAAGTCACTGACGCCCCGCAAAATAAGCCAGCGCGTCTTGTTTTTTGCGGCGGTCCAGGCAAAGGCTGCTGATTCCCAATCCGCTCCGGGCGCTTGAAAAATGTTAGCAATTAAGTCGTAATTTTGGGTTTGGATGTCCTGATCGGCTGAGACAATGCAGGCTTTGCAAACGCCTTGAGGAAGCGCATCCGGCAGCCAGCTAAGGTCCGCACGCGTGCGGTAACGTTCCAGCGCTGGTGCATAACCAGACATACTCTCTACGACATCGTACATGGCAGTTTCTTCTGCCAGCAGGACTTCGCCAACCTGGGTGTGCCCTTCAAGGCCGCCGCATGTACCGAGGTTGATAATTAAGCGGGGATGGTAGCTGTCAATCAGGTGTTGGCAGGCCGCTGCTGTGGCCGTCTTGCCCCAGCCGCTGTGCGCAAAGAGCAGATTGTGCTGGCCGGACTGCGCCGAAAAGATTCCGCCGAACGGCGTGGCGCCGGTTTCTTCCGGGCGCAACAGGTTCAAAACCGAGCGCCATTCCGTATTTGCGGAGATAAGGACGATAATGGGATGTGGGGTGTTCATACTGCTGGATTACGCAGCTTTTTTGCCCAGCGAGGCCATGTAAATCACGAACTGCTGCTGGCCATCCAGCCCAAGCGCCGCGTTCACGGCTTCGTCATCATAAGCGCCTATCGCGCACACGCCGCAGCCAATGCTCTCCGCGGCCAAATGCAGGTTTTGGCACACATGCCCGGCATCCAGGAATAAATAGCGGTAGGCGCGCGCGCCGTAGCGGAAGCTGGTCCGGTATGGCAGGGCTGTCCAGATAAAGGTCACGGCGGCGGTTAAGACCTGGGCTTGATTGCCGGTAGCCGCCCCAATTTGCCCAAGGATTTCCTCGCCTGAGCTGATAGGCAGCAGCGCGTGTTTGTGGGCGATGAACTGGTACACGCCGATCGGCAGGCTTTCCACGCGCCGCACTGCCAGAAAAGTTTCGAAGGGATGCCGCGCTCCGGCGGATGGAACCGTGCGCAGCGACCTGCCCGTCTTCTCCGAGAGCTTCTTTACGCCCTGGGTGAGCCAGAGCAGCAGCGACAATTCCTCCATGCTTAGTGCGGCGTTCTCGTCGTAGCGCCTGACTGATCGGCGCTGCTCGATGATCTGCCGCAGATCGGCATGCCCGAGATTGGATTGGGTTGGGTCAGGGAGTGGGATCAGATCGGAATCCGGATAATTTGGCGGTAAATAGTCTGGAAACGGAGCGCCTTGCTTTTCGGGTGTCGGTTCCATATGGCTGTACAAGGAATTCCGGATGAATTCCGCGCCAACCCGGTCAAATTTGTCCATCACAGCCTACTTTAAAAACGAAGCAGCGAGAGAACCATCGCCAGAATGATGGTCAGCGCGAGCACTGCCATAACGATGCGGGATGTGTTAGCTTGCGAATGTCTTTTTGCCATATTACTCCAGTTGCGCTTTGATTTGCTGCGCCAATTCCAGGCTAATGCCTTTGATGCCCGCGATTTCCTCCGGCTTAGCCGCCAGGATGGCTTCGATCGAGCCAAACCGTAAAATCAGTTCCTTGCGGCGGGCAGGCCCCAGCCCGGGAATGGTATCCAGGCGCGACATCAAACCGATTTTACCACGTCGGCTGCGGTGTGCGGTGATTGCGAAGCGGTGAGCTTCATCGCGGATGCGCTGGATGAGGTATAAACCCTGGGAACGCTCTTCCAGGCGCACCGAATTGCTCTGACCGGGTAAAAAGAGCTCCTCTTCCTGCTTGGCGAGTCCGACAAGCGCAAAGCGGCCTTCCAATTCCTGCTCGCTGATGACTTTAACTGCGCGCCCCAGTTGGCCTTTTCCACCGTCCACGATCAGCAAATCGGGCAGAATACTGAACGACAGGTCCGGCGTTTTCCCGGGCAGGTCTTTCTCGGCTTGTGCGCTGTGGTAGTGGCTGAAGCGCCGACGCAGCACTTCTTCCATCGAGGCAAAGTCGTCCGGTCCTTCCACGCTGCGGATGTTAAAGCGCCGGTAAAGTTTTTTGTTGGCCACGCCCTGCTCGAATACCACCATGCTGCCCACGCTGGCAGTTCCCATCGTATTCGAGATGTCGTAGCATTCGATACGATTGGGGGGCTCTGGCAGGTTGAGCGCGGCCTGCAGTTCCGCGAGCGCCTGGTGCTGGCGGTCTTTATCCGCTTTCCAGCGCGTCTCCAGCGCCTTCAGGGTTTCAACAGCGTTTTCAGTGGCCATGTCCACCAGGCTTTTGTTCTTGCCGCGCTTGGGCACCTGGATTTCGATTTTTTCGCCGCTGCGGCGGGTATTCAGCCACTCTTTGATGATACGCGCTTCTTCGACCTCTGTCGGCAGGAGCACGCGGTTGGGGATGAAAGCGGCTTGAGAATAAAACTGCTTGATGAATTCTTTCAGAATGGCTTCGTTCTTCTCGTCCTCTGTGCCTTCCAGGATGAAATACTCGCGCCCGATCAGCTTACCGGAACGCACAAAGAAGATTTGCACGCAGGCTTCGCCGTTCGTGCGCGCCAGCGCGATGATGTCGGTGTCTTTCTGGTCGTCCGAAATAATTTTTTGACGCTGCACAACATGTTCAATACTCTGGATTTGGTCCCGCAGGGCCGCCGCGCGCTCGTAGTTCAGATTCTCAGAAGCAGACTGCATCTCCGCCTGCAAGCGCTTTATTACCGGATCGGTTCTGCCCTCCAGGAATTTGCTCAGGTCGTCGATCATCTGGCGGTAAGAGGCTTTGTCAATCGCCCCGATGCAAGGTCCGGAGCAAAGCTTGATGTCGTAATACAGGCAGGGGCGCGGATCTTTGCCGGTGATTTCCCGGGCGCAGGTCAGATAGGGGAAGATTTTCCTGAGGATATCCAGCGTCTGGTGTACTGCCCAGACGGAGGTGTATGGCCCAAAGTAGCGCGAGCCGTCTTCTACCATCAGGCGGGTGATGCTCAGCTTCGGGAAGTCATCCGCCCAGTGGATTTTGATGTAGGGGTAGCGCTTGTCATCCTTCAGGCGTACGTTGTAAAACGGGCGGTGCTCCTTGATCAGGTTCATTTCAAGGATCAGCGCTTCCAGCTCCGAATTAACCACGATGATGTCTATATCCGCGATTTTGCGCACCATTTGCCTGGTCTTGAAGGCATGGTCTGCAGACTCGTGGAAGTAGGAGCGCACCCGGTTTTTCAGGTTGATGGCTTTGCCCACATAGATAATCGTACCGGCGGCGTCTTTCATCAAGTAGCAGCCGGGCTTGTCGGGCAGGGTATTCAGGATCCCGGTAATATGTTCAGAAATTTCCATGACCAGTCTATTTTAACTGAAATATCAGGTCTCGACTTTCAGCAGCCTGGCAGGAAGGTATAATTCCAACAGGTTAAAACATGACCATAAAAATTCTTCCAGAAACGATTGCCTCCCAGATAGCCGCGGGGGAAGTGGTTGAACGCCCCGCCTCCGCCGTAAAGGAATTGATTGAAAACGCGATAGATGCGGGCGCAAGCACTATCTCTGTCGAAACGAGCGAGGCTGGTAAACGTTTGATCGCCGTGGCGGATAACGGCTCGGGCATTCCGGCTGAGGAGCTGCCCCTGGCGATGGCCAGACACGCCACCAGCAAATTGCAGTCCGCAGAAGACCTGTTCGCGATCCATACTCTGGGATTTCGCGGTGAGGCGCTGGCTTCCATCGGTTCAGTGGCGCGCCTGACGCTGACCTCCAAGCCCGAAGCGCAGCAGGCGGGGTATCTCATCCGCGTGGACGGCGGCGTTGTCGGAGCTGTGGGCCCAGTGCCTGCCCCCACCGGTAGCGAGGTACGGGTGGAGGATTTGTTTTTTAACGTGCCTGCCCGCATGAAATTCTTGAAGTCAGACAGCACCGAAAACCGCCAGATAACCGGACTGGTGACACGTTACGCGCTGGCGTACCCGCATATTCGCTGGACGCTTGTTCAGGACCAGCGCCTGGTGTTCAAAACCTCGGGCAGCGGCAGCCAGATGGAAATCCTGCAGGAGCTTTTTGGCGCGCAAGACAGCAAGCAGCTGCTCCCGATTACCTTTACCGACCGCGAAATCCGCGTAAATGGATTCATCAGCAATCTCTCGCTTAACCGTTCGAACCGGAAAGACATCACATTTTTCGTCAACGGGCGCTGGGTACAGGATGCAGCCCTGACCGCCGCGGTGATTAAAGCCTACAACACCCTGCTGATGGTCGGGCGCTACCCTGTAGCGGCGCTCTTCATCGAGCTGCCTGCCGGGCAGGTGGATGTCAATGTGCATCCATCCAAGTCAGAAGTGCGTTTTCGGGATTCGGACCAGGTATTTAGCGCGCTGCAGCGGGCGATTCGGCGCGGACTGCTGGCTTACTCGCCGGTGCCTGAGCTGCGTCCGGCTAACTTGTGGGGGAGACAAGCTAACCATGATGAAAGCGGAACGGTATTTGGTCCGTCGGGGTTTGCAGGTGCGTGGGGAGATGCGTCAACAGCGCCCCAGGCTGCCCAGCCGCAAAGTTACCTGCCACTGGAACGCTTGCCGCTGCTGCGTCTGATCGGACAGGTGGCAGCCACGTACTTGATTGCCGAAGGGCCGGACGGCTTATACCTGATTGACCAGCACGCAGCGCATGAGCGCGTGCTTTTTGATCAGCTCATGACGCAGTACCATGCCGCGGCTGTGCCGACTCAAGCGCTGGTCCAGCCTGTTGCGGTTGAATTCCCCGCGGAAAAAGCACTGATCCTCTCACAGCAGCTGCCTGGGCTGCGTAAACTGGGTTTTGAGGTGGAAGATTTTGGCCCGAATGCCTTCCTGGTGCGGTCTGTGCCGGCAGTATTTGCTGCAGGGGACCCGCAAGCGGTTCTGCAGGCGCTGGTGGAAGACTTTGAGGAAGACGAGGAACCTCTCGCCGCGGAAATTGAAGCCAAAATTGCCGGCCGAGTGTGCAAACGCCTGGCGGTTAAAGCCGGGAAGATCCTTTCTGAGAGCGAGCAGAAGGCGCTGCTCTTGAACCTGGAAGCCAGCCAGTCGCCGCGCACCTGCCCGCACGGCCGACCGACAATGATACACCTGAGCGCTGCGCTGCTTGAACGGCAGTTCGGACGGACGGGCGCGATTTAAACTGAATTGAATAAGTTTGGATGCGTAACAGTTAGTTTCCTATTACGAATTTTCCTCATCGGTTTTCCATAAAAGCTTTACCGATTCTCAATTTCATAAACTGATAACGTACATCCTTCACGCAAATTGTACAGCACACCTGTCAATTTTAAGCTGTATAAGGAAATTGGATTGTTAGATTTATCAAAGATTTCCCAGCTCTTGCCCTTAGGCTTGAATACTGAATTTGGACCTTCTCGATAAGCCAAGGAAATTCCTAAGGAACCGGTGTTATCCGAAAACTGAAATGTACAACTTACGTTGTTACATAGATTCGTCCCCAGGGAGAATATTGAACCACTTACGGTTACCATTTGGTGTTTTTGAGCCAATAAATCACAATTCGTGACAAATAGCGGCTCAATATTTGTGCCAATATTGAATCTTTTTTGGAGGAAATTTATATTGACTTCTTTCGGAATTTGTATCTCTTCAAGTGTATTGGATTGAATGCTTTCTATCCAGATTTGACATCTGCTTCCATCTTCTTTTTTTACATAATCCACTTGTCCCTTGATTATTACAGAATGGTAATGCCTTATCGTGCGATTGTCATCATCATGAATAATGAGGTCTTTTTCATGAAAAGGGATTGGAATCGTATCAATTGTGCCAGGGCCTTCTCCGTTTGGGATCAAGATTGTCAAATATCTGGTTTCGGACTCAAGAAATTGTTTTAACTGCACCCCGGTCCAGGTGGTATTTTCAAGGCTTAGACTTAGGATTTTAAACTCGGGCAAAAAAATCCTCCCCTCAACAATGACAGTCTCATGGTTTTGACTGAGTGCGCTGCAGTTGTCATAAAGGTAATATAAGTCCAACTGTTGCGGTGTTGGGGTGGAAGTGGGCGTCGGGGTCAGCATGATTGTCGGGGTTAGGGTAGGGGCTTGGGTAGATGTGGGTGTAAATGTGGGTATTTGAGGGAGAGCCTGTTCGAAAATGGAGCTCAGTGGACATAGACAACCAGAAAAAAATACAATAGCAATAATGACACATAATACCAGAAAGACTTTGGGCGAAGCTGTTTTTTGCATACAAGACCCCTTGGAAGTTTGCTAGATATCAATGCTAATAGATACTCATTGAGTATATCCAAAA
Source organism: Anaerolineaceae bacterium UBA6073 (assembly GCA_002436085.1). GTDB lineage: Bacteria > Chloroflexota > Anaerolineae > Anaerolineales > Anaerolineaceae > Mesolinea. Next base: position 156 of record DIXT01000009.1, on the reverse strand, counting down.
TACACTGAAGTTGAAAGAATAAAAACCGCCCATTATGTCAACTTGTCATGATTTCCCAGCAATAAGCTGTGCAGAGAAACTACATATTACATAGTGGATATTTTCAGCATACGTACTATCAAACTAGCACAATGATACTGTTTCATATTTGCATAG
>DIXT01000005.1 GCA_002436085.1 Anaerolineaceae bacterium UBA6073 | reverse complement strand
GGTAGCGGTAACGGTCGGCGTGGGTGTATTTGTTGCAGTTTGCGTGGCAGTGGGCGTAAACGTGGAGGTGGGCTGCTGATTGACCCGATAGTTATCGCTCTTGTTGCCAACGCTGACGTTGTACGTTCCCCAATCATCCGCTGCGATCGTATAGGCAGCAAAACAGAAGGCGCCGTCATCCCCTATGGTCACAGTCCCAGCAGCTACTGCCTGTCCGGGGTCGCCAGAAGCGCCTCCGGGTTGACCAACGATGTCCCAGGAATAAGTGCCCGGGTCAAAACCTGCGCCGTTGATGTAAACTGTCTCACCAACGTTATAGAGGTTCACATTCTGGTCGGGGTTGCCGCAAGTGTTCCGGGTGGTCCAGATAGCGCCGCTGTTGCCCTGGGCTTGCGTTTGGGAAACAATCAGCGACCCGACGGATAAGACCACGCTGAGTGCTAGGATTATTCTTAACAAATGTCTTTTCATTGTGTTCCTTTCCCGGTCAGTACATTGATACTTTTTTATGTATTTTTATTTAACAGCTTGCCATCTTATTACATCTTCGTTGAATTTACAAATCTCTGCATAAGGAACGTACCAACGAAGTTGCCCCCTTTAAGTGCAGCATGTTGAGTCCCATTCCTCCCATCAATTTCCGGGGGTCCTTTTCCAATCCGCGGCTCGCGCGCCGCGAAAAAAAGCTGGATTATAATTAGCCTCCACAAACAAAACTGAGGATTAAGCTATGCCACCCATCTCTCTGACCGGCATCAAACCTACCGGCAACCCGCACATCGGCAACTATTTCGGCATGTACAAATCCGCGCTGGCCCTCACCCAAAAATACCTGGGCATGTATTTCGTCGCGGACCTGCACGCCTTAACAACCACCCCCGACCGCAAGGAACTGCAGGGGCTGATTTACGAGGTGGCTGCCAGTTGGATTGCCCTGGGTCTGGACGTGGAAAAGTCGATTTTCTTCCGCCAGTCCGACATTCCCGAAATCCCCGAGTGTACCTGGCTGCTGAGCTGCGTCACGCCCAAAGGGCTGCTCAACCGCGCGCATGCCTATAAAGCCGCGCTGGATAAGAACCTGGAAACCGGTCGCGACCCCGATGACGGCATAAATGCCGGCCTTTATAATTACCCGGTGCTGATGGCGGCCGACATCCTGCTGTATAACTCCGACGTTGTGCCGGTCGGGCTGGACCAGAAGCAGCACATTGAAATCACGCGCGATATCGCCGAGAATTTCAACCGCATCTACGGCAAAACGCTGAAACTCCCGGAGGGCATCATCTCTGAGGATGTGCAGTCTGTTCCAGGCATAGACGGGCGCAAGATGAGCAAGAGCTACAACAATACCCTGCCCATTTTCGCCCCGGAAAAGGACCTGCGCAAGCAGATTATGCGCATCGTCACCGACAGCACCCCGCCCGAGGAACCCAAGAACCCGGATACCTGCAACCTGTATCAAATTTACCGCTTGTTCGCCCCGCCGGAGCGTCTGGCGGAAGTTCGCGGGCTGTACCTGCATGGCGGCCTGGCCTACGGCGCGCTCAAAGCCGAACTGGCGGACCTGCTGCTTGTCTACTTCGCGGAAGCCCGCGGCAAGTACAACGCGCTCATCGCGGACCGCGCCTTTCTCGACCAGGTGTTGGCCCAGGGTGCGCAACGCGCGCGCGCCATCGCCGTGCCAGTGCTTAAACGCATGCGCAAAGCCGTCGGGATTGACACGTAAGGCAGGGAAGATCCGGAGTAACGGAAGGCACTTCTATCATCCATCAGGCGCGCGAACAAAGCGCGCCAATCTGCCTGGCGCAAAGCGGCGGGGGAGCGAAACTAACCCAAACGCCCGCCCAAAGGAATAAACCATATGGATAACGAGCAGCGCATCAAACAAACAAATCTCTCGGTAAGCCTCGGCCTGGGCGTAAACATCATCCTGGCGTTGGTCAAGTCCATCGTGGGCATCCTCGGCAGCTCCCCGGCGCTGCTGGCTGACGGCATCAACTCCACCTCCGATGTAGTTTACTACCTGGTGGTGTCCGTCTTTGTGCGCGCCGCTAACAAACCCGCGGACGACGAGCACCCATTCGGGCACACCCAGTACGAGAGCGTCGGCGCGCTGGTGGTCGGCGCGTTCGTAATCACCACCGCGCTCACCATCTTCTGGAACGCCATCGACACGCTGCTGCAGGTGCTGCAAGGCAAGGGCGATTTCAACGGAGGCAGCCAATTGGCGCTGTACGTTGCGCTTGGCACCGTCCTCATTAAAATCGCGCTTTTCCTGATAACCGCCCGCATCGGCAAACGCACCAACAACGAGACCGTGATTGCCCTGGCCTCGGACCACCGCAACGACATCCTGGCTGCCTCGGCTGCCACGCTGGGCATATTTATGGGCAGGCTGGGTTACCTCTGGATGGACCCCGCTGCCGGCGGGCTGGTCGCGTTCTTCATCCTGCGCACCGGTATTTCCATTGTGCGGGAATCGACCAACGCACTGATGGATACCGTGCCCGGCAAACCCCTGAACGACAAGGTCACGGCGCTTGTGCGTGCAGTCCCTGGCGTACAAGAAGTGGACAGCATTCTGGCGCACCGCTTCGGGCAGTACTACATTATCAACCTGACCATCAGCGTAAGCGACCAGATCAGCGTGCACGACGGGGACCGCATTGCCAGCCAGGTGGAAAAGACTTTGCTGGATAGTCTGCCGGACTTGCGCAGCGTGCATGTGCATTACCACCCACGCGCGCAGTTCCGCGCCGAGCTGTAAACCGCGGTCTCCCTGTTTATCCTATTCTTTCGTCATCGCGAAGGCACGAAGCGATCTCCCTATGTACTTATCATCCTGATACCCTAATGGGTACAGCGTTTCCCTTCTGGCATAGGGGGAGATTGCTTCAGTCGCTGCCACTCCTCCTAATGACAAGGTGCTTGTCATCCTGGAGCGCAGCGAAGGATCTGGATTTTATAATGAATAGATTCTTCAGTTTGGCCTGTACTCTTCAGGGTATCTGAATGACAAGTTCACCGTCTTCCTGAGCCAAGTCGAAGGCTCTTCGGGCAGCCCGCAGCACCATTTATTGGCGCGGGCAGCCCTTCACTTGATATAATCACTTATAAGGAAAGGACGGACTCATGCACGCGCTTATCTCTACGCTCCCCAAACCCTACGAAGATCAGGTCCTGCAGATGTGGGACGACCTGGAAGAACGCTTTGGGTGTAAGTACGTGCGGACGGCGACCGTGCCGCACTTCACCTGGCAATTGGGAGAGCGCTACGACCTGGAAGCGGTCATCCCGCTGCTAAAAAACAGCGCTGAAGCGCTTGAGCCCTTTGATATCGTTGTACAAGGCGTGGAACATTTCATCAGCCAGTCGCCCGTTGTTTTCCTGGAAATTCTCAAAAATCCCGGTCTGGTAAAGACCCATTTGAATATCTGGCAGCTGCTGCAGGAGCATACCGCTGAGCCAAACCTGCTTTACAGCCCGGCGCTCTGGCATCCGCACATTACGCTGGCGGTGCAGGACCTGAGCTGGCAAGATCTTCCCAAAGCGTTGGAGTTTATCCAGTCCAAAAAAATCGACTGGCGCGTGATGATTGACCATTTTTCGGTTTTGCAGCATGACCCGGACGGCGCGGTGGCTTTGGAGCACCACTTTCAGTTCGGCCAGGGGCAGATTTATTAACGCCAGTACTTAGCTTAGCTCCGCAGCCGGGCGTTCAGCGCTCCTGGCATTCGCCCGGGCTCAGAGGCACTAAAGCTCACTTCGGATAAGCCCTGCCAGCTTGTGTAAGCCCGCAGCGTTTCTGCCAGCTCCGTCAGCAGTGCGTCCTCCGGGGGAACCCCTTCTTCCAGGAACAGTTTTTTTCGCGCATCAGGCTGCGGTAAAGCGGATAGTCTTCAACCGGGAGCAAACAGGCGGCGAACACCCATTACTCAAAAAGCCTGCCTTCTGCGTGCAGCCCGTCGAGCCAGCGCGGGTTGAACGTGCCGATGCACGACCAGAGGACGTGCAGGTGCGCGCGCGCCACTATGCTGATCGTGTCAATCTGCAGGTTGTGGATCCCGCGTATGGCGGCGAGGATGTCGGCTTTGAGAGCAGGGCAGTTGGGCGGGTAGGCCAGACCTTGCGCGGTGAGCATCAGAGCGCGCGCCTGTGGAAGTGAGAGGCTTATTTCCGGCACAACAGCAATTGTATGGCATTAAGGCTGCCCGGAGCCAACAGAGCATGAAATCTACGCATGATAAGGCGGAATGAAAGCCCGCGTTTGAGAGGCATTCCAGCCTATGGAAGAAAACCTGATAGAAAATGAGAGTCTGGTGTCAGTAAACTCTGAAACAGTAAATGCTGTAAGGAGATAACAATGGAAGTTCCACGCTATTGGAGATTGAAAAAACAACGCTACGCGCTGGTGGGAGAGACCTGCCCGCACTGCGACGCGAAGATTTTCCCGCCCCGGGATATCTGCCCGGAATGCGGCGGAGAAGCCAAAACGCCCTTCACCTTCAGCGGTCAGGGCGAGGTTTATTCCTATACCCACATGGCCAACGCGCCAGCGGGCTTTGAGGAGCAGGCGCCGTATACCATCGCGCTGGTGAAGCTGACCGAAGGCCCCATGGTGACCGCGCAACTGACGGACCTGGGGGATGAGCCGGTGCGCATTGGCATGCCGGTGGAGATGGTGACCCGCAAGGTCCGCAATGACGGCGACGAGCGCGGGATTATCGTGTATGGGTATAAGTTCCGGCCGGTGATGCAGGGGTAGCTCTATTATTGAGTATAGAAGCGCCTTCCAGAGATGGAGGGCGTTTTTTTATATTGAGGTTTATAATTTTAAGTACTGATGGGATTGGAGGTTCCCATAATTGAACCCACCCTACCGACTGACAAACTTACCTTGTCATCCCACCCAATTACAGGTCGCATGGACTTTTTACCACCCACATGACAGATATGAACTACCTTGACGAAACAACAAAATATTACGCTGAATGGCTTGGAGTCAGTCCCGAACTAGTGGACCAAGCGGGGACGTTTTACTTGTCGTTTTCTCCACACAGAGATACTGTTCAGGAAGGATATAACAAACCATTTGATTTGTACGCCTATCTTTCAGCTGAAACAACTATTGTTACTTATGGACAAGCATTGTTGCAAAGCGTTGATTGGATTCAGTCGTCTTTCAAGAACACCAAAGATATATCAAAACTCAGAGGAATCTTTTACGACCACTTTGGAAAACTTTTACAGCACGACTATAAGTACTATTTCTCCAAATTGCCCTCGGACATCGATTGCTCAAAAGCAAATCAGCTTACCTTAAAGGATTATCCTGCATATCTCCAATTCTTTAAGACGCAATACCCTGATAGTGAAGCAGAAACCTGGCTAGCCGATTACTACAAAGAAATTGTAGAAAAGGGTTATGCTTTTGGGTTCTATGTCGGTGGTAATCTCGTAAGCGTTTCTGACGCTCCAGATATGCCTTATATGAAGGATCGCGCTGTTGAGATAGGTATGAACACTTTGTTTGCATACCGAAACAAGGGATATGCGAGAATCGTCCTTGGTGCAATGTTGAATTTTATAATCAATATCCCAAAAGTGCCCATTGCATCATGCACTTCAACAAATATCGCATCCCAAAACTTGATAAAAAGTACAGGGTTTATAAAACTTGCAGATGTTGTTTCACTTTCGTTGTAACCCATTTCGATGTATTTCTGTTCCAGTCAGCACACATCAATTAGCAATTCGCGCCCGCAGAGATACAAGTAACTCCAGCAGTCAGGTGTAAGCGTTCATGTATCTGGAAAAGGGGTTCTATTTCTAAAACGAAAATGAAGATTGATACTACTTTTAATTTTTACTCCGATTCCATTGGCGGTGACCCCGACAGTGCCAGTCCAACACTTCGCAAGTATCATAAGCTATTGTGGAGCAAGCCATTGCCAATTGGAAGCCTCCTGGAATTGCGTGATGACAAAAAAGGCGCGTATCTATATCACAACTCAGAACTTGGAGAATTTTTCTTGGGCAGTGATGCAATCACACACTCTTATAAAAACCATCAACGCAAGAAGTGGCTTACCGAGCAAATTCCAAGTGAAGTAAATGAGCTCTTCGACACAGGTTCCACCATTGGGGCTTATGTCATATTTCCGAATAACAGGATTGACGGAAAGCACACAATCAACCAGGCTCGTGGAGTGATTGGTTTAATTGATGACAGGTTTGATTTGACCTTAGAGTGTATTCGTCGCTTTTACCTTCAGGAGAAAAGTCCACTTTATGACACCTTATTGAGATATAAGGGGTTTTTCGATTTGTTTGATGATTTTTTGGGATACATACACTTTTTCTTGTTGGATGATCTTATTACTGAAAACAAGATGATTGACTTTTACTTGCCGTTTGATGGTTTTAGAACTCGTCCAACTTTTACTGATGTCAATCAATATCTTTTATATAAAAACAGGGTGGTTGGGTTCATCAATTCAAGAAACAAACGAATAGAGAATTACGTCAATGAGATGAAAAAATAATTTGAGTACAACCTGGGTGGCGACCGCGGCATTATCGTCCATGGCTACAAGTTCTTACCGGTGATGCAGGGTAGTGTCATTAATATAAATACCAACTCAAGTCATCACTTGACCTGTATCATTTTCAAAGCATCCCCTTTCCAACAAAATTGCGAGTCGGGTGTATAATAATTTCAACATCAGGAACGTCCGCCAAACGCGGACTGGCAACTGGCTTGGAAACAGCAGCGGTGCCTGGAGATCATAAGGTCTCGATGTGCGAAAGAGTGCTTTCGAAAAAAGTTTCCCATTTTTGTTTAAACGCCTTTGCCTGCGCTTCTCCCGCTCACATCATTCCAAACATCTGCTCCTGGTGGAAAAACTAACAATTTTAGGTTTTTCAAGGTTGAAAAGTGTTTGTAAGGTCTAACAAATCTTTCTACCAACGTCATGTCAATTGCAAATTTCTAGAATATCCTCGAATTTTTTGGCTAACTTAGTTCATAGCCGATGGCCTTATACCCCTTTTTCCTCTTTCCAAACATACCAGCCAGTACTGGCACCTGGTCATCGACATAATCATAGATGATCACCTCACTTTTTCGGTCATAATTGCGGTGAAGTCGACCTGCATATTGCGCTACCGTTCCGCGCCAGGCAATCGGCAATGCTAAAAATAAAGTGTCAAGGCGAGCATCATCAAACCCTTCCCCCAGATACCTTCCGGTGGCAATGATCAAACGCTCTTCATCCTCCGGAATATTTTTTAATTGCTCCATCAGTAAAATTCGTTGTTTGCGACCCATCCCGCCGGATAACACGATGATATTTTTCACTTTATCAGCCAGGGTGTCTGCAAAATATGTGAGGTGTTCTCGCCGCTCTGTCAACAATACAGGCGACCGGCCGGTATGAATGGCTTCAACAACATCTTCAATAATCATTTGATTCCGGTGCGAGTCCGCTGCTAGCATCGCATATACTTCCTGAATGCCTGGTTCTGGAGTATTGTCCGCCCGGATTGGCAAAACAAAATTGGTTCTACGGACAATCACCTTGTGGGTAAATGAGCGTGCGGCGGCTTGTTGGCGATCATCTACCCGGTATCGGACAGGTCCACATTGCATAAAAATGATCGGGTGGTGACCGTCCTGCCGGGTGACGGTTGCAGATAAACCGGTAATGAACCTGGCTTTTGCTTGCCGAATCACCTGCTCAAAACTGGCTGCGGAAATGTGGTGGCATTCATCCACAATGATATGGCCATAATTCCCCACCAGATCATTGACTGTGCCCTTGTTGATCAGGCTCTGGATCATCGCTACATCTACCGTTCCGGTGATTTTATGTTTTCCACCCCCGATCTGCCCGATTTCCTTTTTCCCCAGTCCTAAAAACGATTGGAGGCTTTCTACCCATTGGTCCATCAGCTGTCTTCGATGAACAATCACCAGGGTGTTTACTTTCCTTTGAGCAATTAACCATGCACCAATGACCGTTTTGCCAAATGCTGTGGAAGCAGAAAGAACACCAATATCATGCTTAATCAGTTGATCTGCGGCAAGCTGCTGCTCAGGACGAAGCATTCCCTGGAAGTTTAATAATAGAGGATCACCAGCCGCACGTTCGTCAATTATCTTTGTTTTGATTTTTAGCTCACCCAGTACCTGCAACAGTTCTTCCTGGCACCCTCTGGGTAAGGCAAGGTGTTTCGGATATTCCTCACAACAGCTGATAATCCTGGGTTTCCCGAACGTTGAGAGGCGCATCGCCTGTGCTTTGTAGAATTCCGGGTTTTGAAAGGCGGCCAAACGGATGAGGCGATTTCGCAAGGGCGCGGGCAGACCTTCTTTTTCAATGTAAATCTGATTGCTGATGACCAGGTTGAGTTGATCTGGCAAAGGACCAGTTATTGGGGGTTCCTTATATTTTCGTGATGGGGTCAGTTTCCAGGGTTCGTTCTCGGTTTCATCTAAAACCACCGCCCGGACGCCGGTGAATTCACCTTCGTCTTGAACATTCTTAACAATTCTTTCGAGGTCTTGATGAGCCATCTTCTGAATTGATGACAAAAAAGCCCACTGATCGGGATAGGGATTGAGATCATTGTCCAAAAAGACGCTGTTATTTTGTTCGCGTGGTTTTTTCTGCAGCAGTAGTGCAATCAGATTACCGAACCCGCCTCTGGGCAAGGTGTCCTGACTGGGGAAAAGCCGGTCATAAGAATCCATTCCGATTTCCGGTCGCCGGTTCATCGTACTGGTAAGCAGTAATGACCCAAGTTTTCGCGCTAATACTGCAGGAACTGGTGTTTCAAAAAATATCCATACATGCCCACCATTTCCGGATCGTGATCGTTCCAAGACGGCAGGAAACTGATAACTGACACACGTCTCCAGAAAGGTTTTGGTGTCTTCAGTCCAGGTGGACTTATCAAAATCAGCTGCCAGAAACCAGCATGATTCGTCCGCCAACAAAGGATAAACCCCCATCGTAAAGTCTCTGCCTGAACGGTCATGGGGGTCATTTCCTTTGAGATGATTCCGGATGGTCTCATCGCTAACTTGAACAAACGCGCGAAAATTGCATTCCTGGCAGGCGATCTTCGGCTTCTGGCAGATACCCGCTTGCCATTCATTACGACAGACGGGGGCGTAGCCTGACTTTCCGGTTTTGGAATTTTCGAACCTGCGTGGGAACACATCCTCCCGCCCTTTGAATAAAGAACGGAACAACCGTATCTTTTCTTCTTGAGAGGATTGGTTATTGACTGTAATTCCCTGAATGTTCAGCAATAGTTGTGCTGGGGAATCTTTTTGAAGGAGCTGCCGGCGTAATTGTGTCAGCTCATCCAGTAACTGGTCACGGTGATAATCCAGATTCGCTAATTCTGCTTCGATTTCAGAAATTTTTCGTTCAATATCAAAGGAATCAGCCATAGTTTTATTGTACATTCATGCTGATTAGCAATCAAAGTCTTTAAGTAATTTTAGGAACATGTTTGTTGTACTGATTATCGACTTGACTCCATGAGGGTGTTGAAAAAAGGCTGGATTTCTAGAAAAAGCTGACTGGATGACGTTTTCAATTAGAAAATAGGCTGACAATGTAACGTAGATGCTCAAATTTGACCTTAGTCTTGGCTCTTTTGATCTCCATTCCAGCCAGAGCGATAAATCACCCTGGGCTAAGCTGCGGGAGCGACTTGGGTTTTAAACCCTACTCCGGTTAGCAGTTTGACCATGCGCTTAAGATTGAGGGTGATGGCCGTGAAAAAGGCCTGAATGGCAAACTTGGCTTGACCTATATAGCGACAACGCCCCAGGCCATGCCCTTGTTTTCCTTCTCCAAATTTGCGTTCGATTTTGTGACGCTCTTTCAAACCTTGCTGATATTGCGGCGTCTTGACCAGTTCCACCCAGACCTCTTTGTTGTCGTCCTTTTTTCCAATGCGGTTGCCTTTCAAATGGATAGCAGAATGCAAACCACACTGTTCCAAATAAAAATGGTTATTGCCATCGTCGTAACCTCTATCGGCCGCATAGGTGTTCAGCGGAAGTTTCTGCTCCAGGTCATGATCCACTAACGAACAAAAGTGATGCCCGCCCCAAGCTTCTCCTGAAGTGACCTCCAGGCTGGTGATGAGCCCGACTTCCGCGTTCAGGCTGACATGAGCTTTGTAGCCAAAAAAGTATTCGGTTTGTTCGATTTCCTTGCCCTCTTCTGTTTTGACCTTGCGTTTGTGCTTGACCCCCCATTGGGCATCCGGGTCATGCGGGCCTTTGCCCTTGTCTTGTCGCTTTTTATCTTTGGCCGTATTCACGTTGGCAATACTGTGGACACTATCTACAATCTGGATGGGCCCGAATTGAACCCCGCTTTGTAGAGCAATCCGCACAATTTCATCCAGCATTTCTTCGAAGACTTTTAGCTTCCCGCGCTGGATCAGCCGCTCCCGAAAAACCGTCAAGGTCGAATGATCCGGCGCTTTCTGATCAACGGCCAACCCCACAAAGTACTTGGCCGGTAAGTTCTCGTTGATATACACTTCTACCTGGCGTTCCGAGAGGTTGTACAAGTAGGCAATCAATTCCACCTTGAGCACCAATGCCGGATCAAAAGGTGGCCGCCCAACAATCCCTTCTCCTTTATATAGCCGGATCAGTTTACGTGTTGTCTTCGCGCTTGTCTTCGCTTGTCTTCGCGCTATGTCTTGCGCTATTCCCATTGACACTAAATTATGTTATACTATGGGACGCTCGGGCAATAGCCCGAGACACTAATCACACACGCCACGGCATAGGCGCTCCCGCGTGCCCGCAAGGGTTCGGAGCAGCTGCAAAGCCGGGCGGAGGCATAACGCAAAGGAGTATTTATGTCACCCGCTGTATCTATGAAAGCGCTCCTCGAGAGCGGCGTCCACTTTGGACATCGTACCAACAAATGGAACCCCAAAATGCGGCCGTATATCTTCACCGAACGCAACGGCATCCACATTATTGACCTGCAGCAAACTGTCAAATTGCTGGATGAAGCCTTCAACAAAGTGCGCGACACTGTCGCTGCCGGAGGCACCATCCTCTTCGTCGGCACCAAACGCCAGGCGCAGGAAACCATCCAGGAAGAAGCTGAACGCTGCGGCATGCCCTACGTAAACCAGCGCTGGCTGGGCGGTACCCTGACCAACTGGGTCACCATCCAACAGCGTATCGTCGAGCTTACCCGCCTGGAAAAACTAGTCGAGACCGGTGAAATCAATCAGCTGACCAAAAAAGAAGGCTTGCTGATCCAGCGCGAAATCAGCCGTCTGGAAACCCGCCTGAGCGGCCTCCGAAATATGAAAAACCTGCCCAGCCTGGTTTTTATCGTGGATATCGAACGCGAAGAAACCGCCATGAAAGAAGCCTACATCCGCGAAATCCCGATTATCGCAATGGTGGACACCAACTGCAATCCGGGCATGATTGATTACGTCATTCCTTCCAACGACGACGCTATCCGCGCCATCAAACTCATCGTCGGCCGCATCGCTGACGCAGTCATAGAAGGCCGCCTGATGCGCAAGGATGAGGAAATTGAAGAAGAATTGCCCGAATCCCGTTCCGTCATTTCCCGTAAGATTGACGAAGACATTGAATTGGGCGATGACGAACTGCTCGGGGACGCAACCCGCGCCAAGATCCCTGCCAGGGAAGAGACGGAAGCCGACGAAACCCCCGCGGTGGAAGCCTAATTCTTCGGAAAACTAATCAGACGCGAGACTGCTTGCGTATAGAGTAAGGATAACTATGCAAATCACTATTGATATGATTAAAGAGCTCCGTGAAAAGAGCGGCTGCGGCATCATGGACTGTCGTTCAGCGTTGGAGAAATCCAACGGCGATATGGAACAGGCAATGATGGAACTGCGCGAAAAAGGCCTCAAGACCGCTGAAAAACGCGCGGACCGCGTTGCCTCGGAAGGCCGCCTGGAGGTTTACATCCACAGCGACGGCCGCCTGGTGGTGATGGTTGAGCTCAACTGCGAAACTGATTTTGTTGCCAAGACTGCCTCCTTCCAGGAGTTAGCCCACGAAATCGCGCTGCAGATTGCCGCCGCCCAGCCCACCTATATCTCCGAAGCGGACATCCCCGCTGAGGTCATCGAAGCCGAAACCAAAGCCGTGAGCGACCGCGTGCGCGCCGAAGGCAAGCCCGAGGCCATCATCCCCAAGATCGTGGAAGGCTACATGAAAAAGTTCAAGGACGAAAAAGTCCTCTTGAATCAGAAATATATCCGTGACGAATCCAAGACGGTAGCGGACCTGATCACCGACAAAGTCAGCTCATTGGGAGAAAACCTCATTGTCCGGCGCTTTGTGCGCTGGTCGCTGGGGGAAACAACCCAGCCGCAGGAACCCGCTGAATAGCCGCAAACCAGAGCCAACCAAAAGTTGGCTCTATTTTTAGCACTGATGTCATATACTCAAAAGGAATAGGTCGTTACAATATCCTCAACAGAACAATGACATGGATAGTTAAGAATGAGGTATGAGATTTTAGGGATCGGTAGAATGTAAGGAGAGTTAGTATGAGTACGGAAAGAGATAATTATGATTGGCGTGGTGCTTGCGATTCCGCGAAAATGTCTCGCTTTATGGTTGGGTTTTATCATGATCTGCAAGAGAAAATGTGGAAGTCGGGTTATTTTAAGGTAGGAGACGCAGACAAACGAATCTCTCGCCTTATGTATGATATGCGTGATTTGCCGGAGGATGAAAAAATCAAGAGGCTTAGCGCGTATTTGGAGAATTTGGAAATTAAGAAAAAGGAGGCAGCATGACCGAGCAAAGCTCCGCACCCAAATACAAACGGATACTCCTGAAACTCTCCGGTGAGTCGCTGGCGGGTCCCTCAGGTTTTGGAATTGACCCCACCGAAGCGGCGCATATCGCCAACCTGGTGAAAAGAGTGCACGCCTTGGGGGTGGACGTGGCGATTGTGATTGGCGCCGGCAACCTTTGGCGCGGAGCAACCGGCGAAAACCGCGGTATGGACCGCGCGACCGCGGACTATATGGGCATGCTCGCCACCGTCATCAACGCGCTCGCCCTGATGGACGCGCTGGAACGCGTCGATGTCATCACCCGCGTTCAATCCGCCATAGAAATGCCGACCGTCGCTGAGCCTTACATTCGCCGGCGCGCCATTCGCCACCTGGAAAAAGGGCGCGTGGTCATCTTCGGCGGAGGCACAGGCAACCCCTTCTTCTCCACCGATACCGCTGCCGCCCTGCGCGCGACTGAAATCGGCGCCGATGTGGTCATCAAAGCCACCAAAGTAGACGGCGTGTACGACAGCGACCCCAAGACGCACCCTGAGGCTGTCAGATTTGACCAGCTCAGCTATATGGAGACGGTCAGCCGCCGCCTGAGCGTGATGGACACGACTGCCGTCACGCTGTGCATGGAAAACGATATCCCGATCCTGGTGCTCAATCTGTGGGAGCCTGAAGCGCTCATCCGCGGCATTCTGGGCGAGCCGGTTGGCACGCTGGTCAGCAGCGATTGAGTTGTGTGGTTTTTGAGGGAACTTCCCAGGCGCGCTTGCGAGACTCGCGCGCCTGTTTTTTTTTAATCTTTCGTCATCGCGAGCGCAGTCAAAGAGATCTCCCTTTTTTCGTCATCGCGATACCCTTTGGGTACAGGTCACAAGCGAAACGATCTCCCTGCTGGCATGCAGGCAGATTCCACAAGGGATGCTTCGCTATGCCACACCGTTTTGCCTGACGAACAGCACTTCCTGCGGTTCAAGGCAGCAGCGGCAAAACGGTACTAATGACGAATCAAGCGTCACCGCGAGGCACGAAGCGATCTCCTTGCTAGCACAGCTCGGGCCCTCTGCGCGATACCATTGGTAGGTTGGGTGGAGCGGCATCGGGTCGTTATCATGTAGTTATATTTACGAAGCGAAACCCAACAAAATGCAGTAGGCGGGGATATGTCGGTGTTGGGTTGCGCTCCTGCGTCGCTGCACCCAACCTACGACTCTCTACTCAATACCAGATTCACAGGCAGATTGCCGCGCCCCCTTCCGGTACTTCCGGGTCTCGTGCAGTCCCTGCAGCGGGGGCTCGCAACGACGACGCGCACGTCACCGCGAGGCACGAAGCGATCTCCCTTTCATCGTCATCGCGAAGCGATCTCCCTGCTGGCATGCAGGCAGATTCCACAAGGGATGCTTCGCTATGCCACACCGTTTTGCCTGACGAACAGCACTTCCTGCGGTTCAAGGCAGCAGCGGCAAAACGGTAATGACGAATCAAGCGGCAGCGCCTTTTACGGCTCGCTGATCGGAAAAGCACCCATGCAGCCCAGCCCGCGCGGCGCGTTGATAATCCCAAAGGAATACTGGTCCAGATACAACGTTATTGTTTTCTCACCGACCGTCAGGGTATATTCATCCACGATGCTGTCAGGCGTCTCCACGGAGCGCACCCACACATATGTCACCGGCTCGCCATTGCTCCCGAGCAGGTTATCCAGGTAGGCCCGTTCGCGCAGCGGTCCGCTGAGCAAACCGCCGCCCACCTTCACGGCTTCATCCGGATAGAAACCGTAGTTCGCGTTAGGAGAGATAGGGCAAAGCTCCGCGCTTGCCAATGCCTCAGCTGGCAAAATCTGGTAACGGCTTAGTAGATAATTGAAAGCGTCTTTCCCGGTAGTTTTCCAGAGATCCGGTTTTTCTTCCACCAGAGCCATCCCGATAATTGAAACATAGCGTTTGGCTTCGGGTTTAATCACCAGCGCCCGGCCTTCCACCTGAGAACCAAGAAACTTGCCTGTGAAATCGTAGGCCGCCCCTTCGTAGCCCTCCACCGATGAACTTATCAGCTCGGACTGCTTATAGCTGCTCTGCTCCCCGCTGAAAAGAGACGTGAGCAAGGTGTCCAGTATCTCCTCATCCGACTTTTCGTTGGACATTGCGTTGATGCCGTTGAGCGAGAACAGCAGCGACGAGTCCAGCGCGCTGATGAGCGCCCCCGAGGCGGTGATGCTGACGTCGCTGCCTGCCGGGGCTTCAAAGCTGTATCCGCCCTGAACCACCTCAAAAACAGACCCCTTCACCTCCAGGTCCAGCGGAAGAGCAGCGCTGGGGCTTTGTGGGGTCGCTTCTACCATTTCCGCAGAGCTGCCAGCCTTGCAGCCGCCCAGCAAAAGCGCGCAGATAAGCAGGCTGAGCGCGATTATTCTCAAGTTTTTAAGTTTTCCCATAGCCTATGTTTACAGGACCTTTGGTATAGCGTCCCGCGTCTCCTTCAATAGTGATTCCAGTTCGGATAGACTGCGCGCGTCGGAGCTGATTTTCTCCTGGTCGGCACGCACTTCCGCGGTGTAAGGCGATATTTTATCGTTCAGACGTCGAATTGCCAAATCGGATTCCCGGCTGAAGGTCCTCGAGAGGGTGCTCATTAAGTTCGTGCGCAGCTCTTCCATCTTTTCCTTGAAGTTTTGCTTGACCTGCTTGCGCTTGTAGGGAATCACGAACAAGCCCAAAATCGCCAGCGTGCCCGCCGCGACAATGCCGGTCACATCCATCGCGGAGGAGAACAGCGCCGTGGCAACCAGCGCGCCCAAGCCCACCGCACCCACCTCAAACAGGGCGGTTTGCGCCACCGCGCCTTCCACAAACGCGCTCAAGTCCTCCGCTTCTTTCTTGCGGTTGTAGCTATTGACAATCCCGCGAATGGTCTGCCCGACGCTTTCCATCAGGTCTTTGCGGCGTTCCGCCTGCGCGCTCAGATGCGAGCCGTCCAGGTTCGCGCGGGCAGCCGCCTGGCGGCGTTCCAGCGCGCCCATCACCTGATACCAGACGTTCAGGTCCTTATCCACCAGCCAGTCAATCATAGCACGCACTTTTTCGTCTATTTCCTGGGGGACATCTGCCATGACTTCCTGCTCAAATTTCGCTTTAATCTTTTCGCTCTTGGTCAGGTTAGCGATATTGGTCAGGCGCAGCGTGTTGTCAAAAAAGTCCTGCCCGCGCGTCTCGAAGCGCTGCAGCACGTTTTCGACCTCCGCCAGGCGCGGCGCTGTTTCGGACTGCAGAGCTTTGTTATACGTCCCGAGCATGCCTTCCAGGTCGGCGGCCAACTGACTGTCGGCCTCCAGCTCTTTGGCCTGCGTATGGTTCAGCTCCTGGGCCTGGCGCAGCACGTTTTCGGCGACGCCCAGCGGGCTGTTCAGCTTCAAGCCCAGCCTGGCGCGGTCGTCCAGCGTTTCGGTGATGTAGGTTTCCAGCGCGTCCATGCCGCTTTCCGCGCGCAGAGCCGCTTTTTGCTCCTGTGTGTCTGCCAGCAGCGCTTTTTGCGCCTGTTTCGCGGAGACCACAAAAAGCTCCGGCTCAGCCCCTAGAATACCCGCGGTATTCGCGGAGACGAACGCGCGCACTTCCTCTACTGCCTCCTGGTTTTCCAGGATATCAGCTTTATTGACAACCAGCACAATCTTCTTGCCCCAGGAAAGAATTTTCTCCAGGAAGAGCCGTTCGCTCTCGGTCAGCGGGCGGTCTGAGGAGGTAGTAAACAGCACCAGGTCGCTGCGCGGCACGTATTCGGTGGTCAGAATTTCATGCTGCCGGATGATGGCGTTCGTGCCGGGGGAATCCACGATATTGAGTTCTTTCAGCATCTCCAGCGGGTAGGTAAAGATGGCAAAACCCTCGTCCACAATTTGTTCGCCGGGCTTCTCGCCCCAGCGCACCAGCGTCACGCGGGCGGTGGTTGGCGTCACGCCTTCTTTCAGCACGCGTTCCCCCAGCAGCGCGTTAATCAGCGCGCTCTTGCCGGAGTTAAACTCGCCCACGACCACAATCAGGAACAGCTCATCCAACTGGCGCGCGGCTTTCTCAAGCGCGCTCAAAGCCTCCTGCGGCAGTTCAAAAGCAGAAAGCCAGCTGAGGGCTTCATTCAGCACCTCTTTTTCACGCTGCAGGTGCAGCATCTGGTCATTGGTAAGCAGGGTCTGGCGCATGATTTTCTCCTTGGGAGCAGAAACAAATAAAGCCGTTAAAAAGTATTATACCTTCCGGAAAGCCGCGTGCTTTTTCTGTGCAATCCTGGCGGGTTGCGAGCGCTTTAGTTGACGTCCCCCAGATAAACCGGGCGGTCTGCTGCATCAAGATTTCGCAAGTATGGAAGGAGCGCACGCGGGTAAAAGTTCGCCTGCTCCAGCGCGTCCAGCGGCACCCACAGCACCTGCTGCTGCCCGCGGTCCGGTTCTAAGCCGTTTTCGGGCTGGTAATCGTCCATGAGCTCGCAGGCAAACAGGAACTCCACCTGATGCACATGCCCGGAGAGTCCAGCAAATTCGTGGTTGTCGCTGATGTAATCGCGCACAAAGAGCAGCGCCCCCACATTCACACGCGCGTTAATCTCCTCCAAACACTCGCGCCGCAGCGCCTCAGGCAGCGGCTCGCCCGTTCTCTGCCCGCCGCCGGGCAGCACGGTGTACCGGCTGACAGCGTCCAGTTTTTGCAGCAGCAGGATTTTCCCGCCGCTGATGATGACAGCCTTAACCGAATTTCTGACGCGCTCTTTCATCACATCTCCTTCAACACTCTGTCAATCGGGCATGCTCAAACCGCCCGTTGCTTCCATCCAATTCACCACGCGCTCCACCGCCGCGTCCAGGTCGTTGTCCGAGATATCCACCCGCAGGCAGGGCAGGCGGCTGCGCGAAACCAGGCTCTCAAGCAGTTCCTGTTCGCGCTTAAAGATTTCCAGGTCGCCATACTGGCGCGGGTTGCCGGAGACCTTCAGCCGTTCCTCGCGCGCCTGCGCGAAGGACTCCGGGCTGCGCGTGAGGAAAATCAAGCGGAAGTTGAGCGGCAGCAAACGCTCTTCCAGCCAGCCAAAGTCGGGGCACTTGCCGTAGGTCTGCAATTGGTAGACTTGCGTTGAGAGGTGAAAGCGGTCCACCACCCAGGAATAATAGCGCTGCAGCTCAAAAAGACGCGCCCAGGTCTGGTAGGTTTCCAAAGCCTGGGCTTCTTCTTCCGGCTGGTAATTTATCAAGCCCCTGCCCCACGGAAAGTTGGTGAACGCGCACCACTCCGCGGAAATGAGGGGCGAGTGGTAGCGGTACTTGCGCGGACCAACAAAGCGGGGGTGTTCATTCAGCCGGAACGCGATTTCCGTCTTAAAGGTCAGGCGTGTGCCTTCCAGGATGACTTTTGGGGTTAGTTTTGCGCCCATAAACTCCTTATTGCTAACTATCCGCGCTGCCTGAGTGCCAGTTAATATTACCTGAACAATTGGTTTGGCGGCAGTCTTGCTGTTTTCATGATGAGTCAAAAAGACCCTCATCCGCCCTACGGGCACCTTCCCCCTGAGGGAAGGTCCGGAAGACACTCACCCGACCTGCAGGTACCTTTCCCGCTGAAGGAATACCCAGAAAACCCTCACCCGACCTGCAGGTACTTTGCCCCCCGAGGGAAGTTCCGGAAGACCCACATCCGCCCTGCGGGCACCTTGCCTACAGCACGCAAGCAGTCCCCGGAGAAGGTCATAAAGCTCATCCCGCCCTGCGGGCGCCCGGCCTTTAGCGCGGTCGTTTTTTTCTACCGTTGGCTTCTGCTCGGGGCTCGCGCTCATTCCAGAATAAGCTCCCATAAATGGACGTGCGCGGGCTCGCCTTCATTCACGTTTAAAAGGGAAACCCTGAGTGCCGTGATGCTAACAGCCTCATCAAATTCAATGCTTAGCGGGCGCACCTGCGCAGAGCCGTTGGTCTCTGCGCTGTAACGCAAGGTCTCGACGCCGCCCGCGGGGCTCAGCTCCACTTCCAGCCGGCTGGCGGCGTTCCCCAGCAGCGCCGAAACCCGGCTGAGGCTGACTGCTTGTGGAAATTCCAGCGTAATGATCAGCGGATTGGCTTCAAAGCCGCGGATGAGGGTGGCCTGGTCGCCATCGAACGCCTGGTAGATGTCATTGATATCCAACGGCGAGTACTCTACCTGCACCTGCTGCCCCAAGAGCTCCACGACGGCGCTTTTAGGTTGGCGCCTCTCCGCCTGCTCAGCCGCAAAAATTGCCTCAATGCCGTCCACGTAACGCAGGGAGACAAAGTAAAAACCCGGCTTCCCGTTGGGGTAGTTCAAGACTTTTAGCACTTCCACGTCAGTAAATTTGCCGGTCTTGGGCAGCCACTCAAACTCTTCCGGCGTCATCACAAACACTTTTTGATTGTCCAGGGGCAGCTGGTAGAGCGTGTAGGGCGCGATATCCCCGACCGTGATGGGCAGCGGATCCCCTAAAAAAAAGCGCGCGACAACATCGGTTCCATTCGCCCAATTCGGGCTGAGGATGACTTCCTTGTCCGGATTCTCGCGTTGGTATTCGCTTACTTCGTCAAAGAGCGTCTGCCCGCCCCACTGCAGCCCATACATACCGTAATTCTCAAACCAGGTGGGACCATTGCGCAAGGCGTCCCAGGTGATGAACAGGCTGGAGAGCGCCCACACTCCGCAAAAAGCCGCCGGAAGCAGCTTGCGCACAAATCCTTCCGGGCGCGGTAAAACCAGGATGCTCTCCGTGCCAAGCAGCGCCAGGTAGCTTAGCGGCACAATCATTACCAGCAGGCGCGTGATGGCCGGCCCGACCAGCGCCGCACCAGAGGGCGCAGCCAGCAGGACAATTAGAATTGTACGCTTTTCAGGCTCCCGCACGCCGCGTGCGGTCTGCACCAAGCCCAGCAAAACCAAGGGCAAACTGAGCAAGGGATAGTGCCCCATGCCCTTCATCTGGTGCCGGATCAAATCCACCTCGTTTGGGAAAAACCAGTAGCGCGGGTCCAATCCGCGCAGGTAGTTGCGCAGATACGCGCCGGCTTTGGCGGGCAAGGAAGCCCCCGAAACCCAGTAAGACTGCAGCTGCGTCAGGTGCCGCGCCAGCGCGTCCGGATGGTTGATGCGAAAGAGCGCGTACGGCAGCGCCGCAAGCGCCAGGATGAGCAGGCCGAGAAGCAAAATACGCTTGTTCTGCAGGTGGTAGCGCCAATCCGCGATGAGCAGCGCCGCGCCGCTGAGCACGACCACCAGCTGCAGCGGGCTGTAAGAATAGAACGCCAGCGCCCCAAAAAGGAGCACAAGTGGGAGCAGTTTGCGGTTCTTCAACCGGTAGCCAAGGTAGAAGTAAAGGAACAGGCTGTACATTGCCGCGCCCAGGCTGGTTTCAAAAGCAGTGCGGGAATGCAAGAACCAGGCCGGTACAGCCGCGATAAGCACGGGCGCCAGCCACCAGGCGCGCGCCTTAAAATAATCCCGCAGCGCCAGCCCCACGCTGAGAGGTACCGCCAGGGTCACCAGCGCGCATACCCCGCGCGTGAGCCAGACTGAGCGCGGCAGCAGCGCCGGCAGCAGCTGCAGATACACGGACAAGCTGAGGTTAAATTGACCGCCGTTCTCAAAGTACACCGGAAACAGACGCCCGGCGCTGTCCCGAAATCCGCGCGCGATGAGGTCCACCGCAGACATCGTCTGTACGGCTTCATCGGTGAAAAAGAAAATCGGGAATTTGTCCAACTGGATGAAGCGGGTCAGAAGGTAGAGCAGGAGCCCGGCAGCAAACAGCCAGTTTTTTTTACCCCAGGCGCGCAGACTGGGGCGCTCTTTTCGTTTCATCGGGAGATCTGGAGGCTTTATGTTCTCCATAGACCCAGATTATAGCATCCGAAGCGTGCCTGCTTATTCCTCCCGGGCGCCCGCAGCCCGCCCCGACCGGAAACTTGCTATAATAACGCGTAACGCAATGAAAGAAGGAAGTGTTTATGACGCCTGACAGCATAACGCCGGAAATGTTTGCTAAACTGGTCACGCTGGCCGCCCTGGAGCTGACGCCCGAAGAAAGCGAGTACCTGCGTACGGAACTCAACCACCAGTTGGCAGCGGTGAAAGAACTGAGTGAAATCCAACTGGCGGAAGACGTGCAGCCCAGCTTGCACGGCCTGGACTGCCGCGGCAGCGCCCCGCGCGCGGATACGTGGAACCCTTTCCCAAACCCACAAGAAATCTTGGACCAGGCGCCGGACAGTGAAGGCGGCTACTTCCGCGTTCCGGATTTTTCGCGCGGTGAGGTGAGCCAATGAGCAGCATTCGCCTCAGTGCCCGTCAGATTGCCCAAAAAGTGCGCGCTGGAGAACTTTCCGCGCTGAATGTGCTGGAAGACCACCTGCGGCAAATCAAAGCTGTGGACGGCGTCCCCGGCAGCCTTCAAAACGCGAGCCTGGACCCGGCCGAAGAAGGCAAGGTGCACGCTTTTATCGAGGTTTCCACCGGGCTTGCCCGCCAGCAGGCTGAAAAAGTGCAAACAATGGTACAGCGCGGCGAAGACCCCGGCCCTCTGGCCGGCGTGCCGGTTTCGATCAAAGACATCTTTTGCGTGAAGGGCACCACCACCACAGCCGCCTCGCGCATCCTGTATAACTTCCGCCCGCCCTACACCGCCACCACCGTGGAGCGCCTGGAGAAAGCCGGCGCGCTGATTATCGGCAAAACCAACCTGGACGAATTCACCTACGGTTCCTCCAGCGAATCCAGCGCCTTTCAGCCGCACCCCAACAACCCGTGGAACACCCAGCGCGTCACGGGCGGTTCCTCCGGCGGTTCCGCGGCTTCGGTCGCCGCGCGCGAAGCGCCGCTCTCGCTCGGCACGGATACCGGCGGATCCATTCGCCAACCCGCGGCCTTTTGCGGCGTGGTCGGGCTCAAGCCCTCCTACGGGCGCACCTCCCGCTACGGCCTGATTGCCTTCGGCTCCTCGCTGGACTGCCCCGGCCCGCTGGCGCGCGATGTATCGGACGCGGCGCTGATGCTGCAGGTTCTGGCTGGCTTGGACCCAAAAGACAGCACCAGCGCGCTCGCACCGGTGCCAGACTATCTCGCCGCGCTGCAGGAAGGCGTGCGCGGAATGCGCATCGGGCTCTCGCGCGATTACGACCACATCACTTACCCGGACACGCTCACCGGCGAAATGAGCGTTCAGTCCATCCAACCGGAGATGAACAGCGCCGTGCGCGACGTTGCAGAAGTGCTCGCCAGGTTGGGCGCTGAAATCGTTGAGGACGTGCCGATGCCAAACGCCCGCCACGGCATCCCGACTTATTTCGTCATTTCCCGCGTGGAAGCGGCTTCCAACCTGCACCGCTTCGACGGCGTTAAGTACGGCTACCGCACGAGCGCTCCGGTGCGCGGGCTCAGCGAACTCTACCGCGCCACGCGCGCTGAGGGCTTTGGCTTGCAGCCCAAACTCCGCATCCTGATGGGCATGTACGTGAGCGCCGCCCAACACAGCGCCCAGTACTACCAGAAGGCGCTGCGCGTACGCTCTATGATCCGTTCGGACTTTGAGCTGGCCTTCGACCCGCAAGGAGTCTACCGTCTGGACGCGCTGCTCACGCCGACCACCCCGACCACCGCGTTCCGCCGCAGCGAAGTTATGGGCGACTCGGTGCTGATGCAGTACTCCGACCAGATGACCGTGGCCGGCAACCATGCCGGCATCCCCGCCGTCAGCATCCCTGCCGGGCTGGACCCGCTGGGGCTGCCCATTGGCGTGCAGTTCTTTGGTATGGACTTCCGCGAGGACTTGATCCTGAGAGCAGCCTACGCCTACGAACAGGCTACCGAAAACGCGGACTGGCGCCGGGCTATCCCGCAGGCTTTGCGTGAAAGCGAGGTGAGCGCATGAAAACTTACGAGATTGTCATTGGACTTGAAACCCACATTCAACTCAATACCACCAGCAAGATTTTTTGCTCCTGTAAAGCGGATTCGTGGGGAGCGGAGCCAAACACCAACATCTGCCCGGTGTGCAGCGGTTTGCCCGGCGTGCTGCCCGTCTTGAATGTCGAAACCGTGCGCAAAGGCGCGCTGCTGGCTGCCGCAATGCACGCGGAAATCAACCCGGTTTCTTACTTTGACCGTAAAAATTACTTCTACCCAGACCTACCCAAAGGCTACCAAATCACTCAGTTTGACGAGCCGATTGGCAAGGGCGGTTACATGGACCTGCAGATGCCTGACGGCACTAGCCGGCGGGTGCGCATCCACAAACTGCACCTGGAAGAGGACGCCGGCAAAACCAAAATTGAGGACGGCGAACGCCTGGTGGATTTTAACCGCTGCGGCGTGCCGCTGGTGGAGATGGTCACCGAGCCCGATTTGCGCTCC
Source organism: Anaerolineaceae bacterium UBA6073 (assembly GCA_002436085.1). Taxonomy (GTDB): domain Bacteria; phylum Chloroflexota; class Anaerolineae; order Anaerolineales; family Anaerolineaceae; genus Mesolinea. The sequence continues at coordinate 1,241 of DIXT01000005.1, read as the reverse complement.
GCGGAGGAAGCTGCCCAATACCTGACCCAACTGCGCCAGCTTCTGCGCTGGATTGGCGTTTCCGAGGCGGATATGGAGCGCGGTCATCTGCGCTGCGATGCGAACGTCTCCATCCGCGAAGCCGGCAGCACCGTGCTCAACACCAAAACCGAAATCAAGAACGTCAACTCCATTGACGCGGTTCGCCTGGCGATTATTGAGGAATCTAAACGCCAGATTGAGGCCGTGGAAGCCGGCCAGCGCATCCAGTCCTACACGCTGGACTGGGATGCTGACACCGGCACCCTGCGCAAAATGCGCTCAAAGGAAACGGAAGCCGACTATCGCTACTTCCGCGAGCCGGACCTGCTGCCGGTGGTGCTTTCCGCGGAGGAAATCGCGGAGGTGATTGCAAGCCTGCCCGAGCTGCCGATTGAACGTCGGGCGCGCTTCATCCAGGATTACCAGCTCTCCGCTTACGATGCGGATATCCTCACCAGCGAACGCAGCCTTTCGGATTACTACGAGGAAAGCGTGCGGCTTTTCGGCGGCGCGGCGAAAGTGGTTTCCAACTGGATGATGAACGACCTCAGCCGCCTGATGAACGACACGGGCAAGAGCGCCGCGGAACTGCGCCTGCGCCCGATTGACCTGGCGGAGATTATCCGCATGGTGGAAGGCGGAAAGATAAACCCGGCCACCGGCAAGAGCCTGCTTGGCAAGGTAGAAGCCGGCGGAGGAAAGCCCGCGGAGATTGTGGAGCGCGAAGGGCTGGGCCTGATTGCGGACGAGGACGCCTTAAGCGGGCAAATTGCGGCAATAATAGCAGAGTCCCCGGCTGAGGTGGAAAGCTTTAGAGCCGGTAAAGAAAGCTTGCTTGGGTGGTTTGTAGGCCAGGTGATGCGCCGCACTGGCGGGAAAGCCGACCCCAAACGCACGCGTGAGCTTTTGCTGGAGCAGTTGAAGCGCTAAGGGGGCAGCCTGTCGGCATTGACGCCGGGCTTTGAATTGCATAAAATAGAGTGCACGCGGGCGTCGCCAAGTGGTAAGGCATTAGCCTTCCAAGCTAACATTCGCCGGTTCGAATCCGGTCGCCCGCTTTTTTTATTTATCATTTAGCCGGTTCGAACACCCACAGGGGGTGCAATGTCCGATTGCTCGCTTTTTTTATTTAAGTTCTGATAGACCCAGGCCGGTTCGAACACCCACAGGGGGTGCAATGTCCGGTCGCCCGCTTGTCCGTCATTAGTATGATGGAATAG
>DIXT01000031.1:43624-58444 GCA_002436085.1 Anaerolineaceae bacterium UBA6073 | reverse complement strand
CCCAGCCTCGCCATGTTTTTATTTAATGGCAGAACGTTGGTTCTGGGTTTGCCCTGGCGGGTACAGGCAAATCCCAGCCTCGCCATGTTTTTATTTAATGGCAGAAAGTTGGTTCTGGGTTTGCCCTTATGGGTACAGGCAAATCACAGCCTCGCTATTACGCTATATGCAGGGGTAAGAGGTCTTATTAACCCCTATATAGGGCGGTTATCACGAACCCTTTTCCCCTTGTATTTCATGATAGTCCATTGAGTTAAAGTTCTGTCGGTTTTTGCTCCCCCACCCCTGAATAAACCCGCGTCTCCACTGCCGCCGAAGCCTGGAACCAGATACAGCGCCAGCGCTCCCAATGCCTTGCCTACTACCTCTACAACGTCCAATCTGAGAACCCCCCTTTCTCATACCCCTTTATCGAAAAGGTCATCCATTATTTCGGATGCCGTACCCTCACCGACCCTTCCTCCGAGCCCTACCTGCGCGCCAACTTCTGCAAAACTTACGACACCCTCCTCGACCGTACCCTCGCCGACCTCAAAACCCTGTCCGCCGTCCGCACCTTCTCCGAACACTTCCAGCCGGACCAGCAGGCCTTTGATAAAGGCAGATCAAATCTTGATTATGTCGAACAGGGATCCGGCAATTTTCTGATGGATAAATCATCACCATTTCAAAAATGAACTGTTGCAGGTTGAATCATAATAACCAACAACAGTTGCTGGATATGTATAAGCTTACCGGTCACCGAGATTATTGCAGGATTAACATAAATATACTTGGAAAAGTTAATGGACTCTTCAGAGTATTAAAAGCCCAGGGAGGCTTGAGATGAAAGAAACAAATGAGAATTTGAAAGAACATAATCAAAATCAAATGAACCATGAACACATGAACCATGAACAGCTGGATCTAGAACAGATGGATCACGAGCACATGGACCATGAAGTATCGGGCAGCAAAGATGGCGGCCACCACGATCATCACGAAATGATGGTAGCGGATTTTCGGAAAAGGTTCTTCGCATCTTTATTCTTAATGATACCCATCCTTCTCCTTACTCCTATGATTCAAAGTTTCCTGGGAGTTAATCTCAGCTTTCCTGGAGATAAGTACCTGCTATTTGGTCTCTCTACCGTCCTATTTTTTTATGGCGGTTGGCCTTTTCTGAAAGGTGCCCGCGATGAGGCCAAACAAAAATCACTAGCAATGATGATGCTGATCGCCCTGGCAATTACGGTGGCTTACATCTACAGCACGTTGACAGTGTTCGTTCTCGAAGGTCATGACTTCTTCTGGGAACTGGCCACCCTGATTGTGGTAATGTTGCTTGGGCATTGGATCGAGATGAGGTCTGTGGAGGGCGCCTCCAGGGCGCTTGAAGAATTGATCAAGCTTATGCCTGAAATCGCACACCTGATCGGTGAAGATGGTCAAATGATTGATGTTCCCGTGAAGAATTTGAAAGCGGGTAATCGGTTATTGGTCAAACCAGGCGAGAAAATCCCGATCGATGGAACGGTGTTTGCTGGTGCTTCATCCGTAAATGAATCCATGATCACCGGTGAATCGGTGCCAGTAGATAAGAAGGATGGTGATGAGGTCGTCGGAGGGTCAATTAACGGGGAAGGAATTCTCAAATTCGAAGTTACTCGAGTTGGGGATCAAACCTTTCTTTCGCAGGTTATCAAAATGGTGCGGGAAGCCCAGGCATCAAAATCGAACACAGAGCGTTTAGCGGATGTCGCCGCCAGGTGGTTATTTTATATTGCTGTGGTTTCTGGTACTGCAACCTTCATTGCCTGGATGCTGATCGGCAAGGATATCAATTTCGCGGTTGAAAGAGCAGTGACTGTAATTGTGATCTCCTGTCCGCATGCGCTTGGGCTGGCTATTCCACTTGTCACCGCGGTCTCAACGAATATTGCGGCTAGGAAGGGATTACTGATAAGAGACAGGGCATCTTTTGAAAATGCTCGCAAAGTGAATTCGATCGTTTTTGATAAAACCGGAACTCTAACCGAAGGGGCTTTTGGTGTAAATGCTGTGAAAGGTGTGGCGGTATCCGATGATGAACTATTAACCATCGCCTATTCGGTCGAGTTGAACTCCGAACACCCGATTGCCAAAGGGATCATAAATGAAGCCGAAAAAAGAAAGTTGCCCAGGCTGGCGGTAAAAGATTACCAGAATCTGACCGGCATGGGATTGAAAGCTAATGTGGATGGCAGGGATATTATGATTGTCAGTCCAAGCCATCTGAGGCATGAAAGCATCCAGTTTGACGAGGCAAGTTACGAGAACCTGGCTGCCAAGGGAAAAACGGTTGTATTCATCCTGGAAGGTTCAAAACTATTAGGATATATCGCGCTCTCTGATATCGTGCGAACCTCATCTTTTGAGGCAATAAACACACTCAAGACGATGGGGGTTGAATCAATCATGTTAACTGGCGATAATCGCAAAGTGGCCGACCAAGTTGGGGATATGCTGGGTATTGATAAAATCTATGCGGAGGTACTGCCGCAGGAAAAAGTATCCAAGATCGACGAGTTGCACGCGGAACATCGAATTGTGGCCATGACCGGTGATGGCGTGAACGACGCTCCTTCTTTGGCAAAAGCAGACCTGGGAATTGCGGTTGGGGCTGGAACAGATGTTGCGATTGAGACCGCAGATGTTATCCTCGTTCGAAGTGATCCGTTGGATGTGGTAAGCATTCTAAAGTTATCCCGAGCAACGTTCCGAAAAATGGTTCAAAATCTTTTATGGGCGACAGGTTACAACTTGATTGCCATTCCCCTTGCGGCTGGAGTTCTTTATAGCCAGGGCATACTAATCACGCCAGCGCTTGGCGCCGGGTTTATGTCCCTCAGCACGATTATCGTTTCCATCAATGCGAGGTTGTTAAAAATTGATTGAAAAGGTTGCCAACTTTTACCCTTCCTGCGTAAATAAGTAATACGTTGATACATCGCGAAGTTCTTAGGTAAACGCCTCTCGTTTAAATGGAAGCGAAAAAGCCAACTATAACTAAATATTTAGGGGCGAGGTAGCTCAATGGTCGAGAAGTGGACTCATAGGCCATTGGTTCTGTGTTTGCCCTGGCGGGTACAGGCAAATCCCAGCCTCGCCATGTTTTCAAGAAAAGTTTTCTTTTCTCGATGACACCCTTATAAGTAGACGTGTCATTATTTCGTCTCTTCAAAGCCTTTCATTGATAAACCAAAGGTGTTATTGAAGTTCAAAAACGCTCTCATCAATTGGACATAAACCAAACTGCTTCCAGAATTACATAAGGATCTCAAAAGTAAAAATGTAGTTCTATTCAGTTGTTTTGTAAGCTTTGGTCGGCGTTTTTGCACCTACCAAGCATATTAGTAATAACCAAAATTTCTCTCACTAATAACAAAGAGAAATTATAAGGTTTGTTCATTCTACATGGAATCTCAAATATTAAGATGGTAGAATAACGAAAGCTTCAGCCGAAGATAATCGATGATGAAGAGTGATATTAATTGAGTTGAGTAATCATATTTATGTAGATTGGATGTGGTTATGGCCTTACTTGCGGAAGAAATTGTAGAAGAATGGCTAAATAGACAGGGCTACTTCACGATAAGGGGTATAGTAGTTGGAGCTTACGAGATTGACTTACTCGCAATGAAAGTCTGTGAGAATACCATTGAGTGCCGGCACATAGAAGTAACTGCATCGATGCGACCAATGAGTTATATTTCGGATTTACCCAAGGAAACCATCAAGAGAACTGGGCGGTCTCCAAAATCCCCTACACAAAGAACGTCCGAAGAGTTAATGGTCGGGATTTCTGAGTGGATTGAAAAGAAATACAACCTACCCAAGAAAAACAAGTTACGTCAGAGTTTATATCCAGGAAAATGGTCATATGAGCTGGTTGTGCACAAGATTCTTCACCCCGAGGAACTAGATCTTTTTCGACAGGCTGGAATCAAGGTTTTTACCTTGACAGATATAGTAATAGAACTTGCCAGAAAAGGAACAATAATTGGAAGAGCATCAGGGGCTTCATTAGTTGATTTAGTTTTACTAAAAGCCGATTCATTATTAGAATAATGTGGGCGTAGTAATTTCTAGTGTGTATCCACATTTTTTTACTAACGGTTAGGTCAAATAAATACCTCACAATTTACACCATTGGTTCTGAGTTTGCCCTTATGGGTACAGGCAAATCCACGCCTCGCCATGCCACTATATGTAGGGGTTTAAATTCTTTTCATCCCCTATAAATGGCGGTTATCACAAACCCTTTTCCCCTCGCATTTCATGATAGGCCATTGCGTTAAGTTTCCGTCCTTTTTTTGCTTCTCTGAATAAACCCGCTGAACCTTAAAATACGATGCGGTAGAACTTAGAGCACGTGGAGATCGCTTATGCTATTCCGCTTAGCTACTTCAAATTTGATCGCTTTTTCGGCAAAGATACCGGATTGATGCATCACATCTTTAATTGTGCTTAAGGCCAGCGCCGGGTGGTTATTCTCTGCGCTCATATGTGCAAGTAGAACGCTTCTGAGCTGCCCGTTATTCTGCAGAGTTGTCAATAAATCGCCGACGTTTTGATTGGAAAGGTGCCCTTTTTTACTGAAAATGCGTTCCTTAATGACTCTTGGATAAGGACCGTTCTCAAGCATGTCATCGTCATAATTACAATCGATGGAAATCAATTCGCATGCCTCCAGATTCTTCCTGACCGCATTGTCTACGTATCCTAAATCCGTGGCAATGCCAAGTTTGGAAGGTCCGTTCGAGAAGGTAAAGCCAAAGGTGTTTTCCGCGTCGTGACTTAGGGTGAATGCCTCAATCTCAAAGTCATCCAGATGAAAGGACCCCGCGTCAATCAGGCAGATCCGGTCCTTGCTGACTCCGTCTAATTGATCTCCGATGGCTTCGTAGGTAGCCTTGTGCATCGCGAGCATAAATCCGTACCTACGGGCAAGCGGTCCCAGCCCACTGACGTGGTCCGTGTGTTCGTGGGAAATGAACACAGTCTGGATATCCCCCAAATCCTCATCGATTTGCTGCAGCGCGTCGCGGATGTATCGCATGCTGCGGCCAACATCCACCAATACGCGCGTCCTGCTGCTGCTGAGGAAATGGCAGTTGCCGGAACTGCCACTCGCTAGTGAACAATAACGAATGGTCAATTTTGGCCGATTCCTGTTTTGGATAATTCAATTTCCAGGGGCATTGAAAAGTATTGTACCATCTGAGGCAGATCCTTAATATGAGCTGGGCTCCACTCAGGCATTGCCTGGAGTATCTGCGCAATCGCAAAATTCGCCTTAGATAAGCCGGGTATCTTAACAATAGGGGGGCGAATGTCGTGCGCCACAGTTGACATTTAGGTCTGCTGCTCTGAGCAAGCGCGCAATGAAAGATCTTCTGTCAAAGGCCTTGCACAGTCCTTACAGGAGGCTTCGCACTCAGGAGACCATGCAAGAATAAAGGCTTCCAGCTTTTTGCTGTTGCGGGCATAAGGCGTAATGTCCAACAGCAAGTCCAGGGGGGGGGGAAAACGCCGGCCTCTTTAATCCCAGTAGATATGCCGCTTGAAGCCTATCTCTCCATGCTCAGTCAACAGACTGCGCTTTGCTGTTCCCAGGCTTTGCCATGTCTTTGGACGCTGCTCATGGATCTTCGTATCCAACATCTCGAAAATCAGACCCCCCAAAGAGACCTGCAAGCTTTGGTTGAGACTGGAGATCCCACCCTCCAATTCTCAAGCGCAATGTTTTGGTCCACTTCTCTACTTTCATCACCTATCTTTACCGTCAAAATTATCTGGACAGCCTGGTCTGTCATTTGGGATTTCTCTTTTTTGTATTGCCAAACTCAATTATGTCAGCAACTATATCTTTTTTGTCCTTTTCTCTACATCTAACGATTTTTGAAACTGTAACTCTAAGAAAAAAGCTTTTGACAAAATAAAAATATCGTAGTAATATATTCGAGTTGTATATGGTAGTTTGCTATTCAAAGTGCTTGTCATCCGGCAGTAAACCCCCATCTATCAAATTACACTTTTTTATATATAGAGAGGATCAGTACATAATGTCAGAACGTGAAGTTGGAACCGTGAAATGGTTCAATAGTGAAAAAGGGTTTGGGTTCATCGCTCGCAATTCAGGCGGCAAAGACGTGTTCGTGCACTACAGCGCCATCATCTCCGAAGGTTTCAAGACCCTGCAGGAAAATCAGGAAGTTGAATTCACTGTTGCCCAGGGCGCAAAAGGCCCCCAGGCCCAAGATGTAAAGGTCCTCTAGACCTTAAGAGCCAACAATCCCAAAAGGCTGACCGATAGGGTCAGCCTTTTGTGTTAACAATTGACTTACTTGAAGCGCCTCGCAGCACGCTAAGGATGTCCATACTCAAATCTGGATTTCAAAGATGCTTATGCAGGCTGTGGGTGTTCAATTAACACGTTCTCCTGTTACTTTTTCCTGTTACTTTTTCGCATAAGCCTTGCGATGATATAATCAAAATACCAATATTCACGAGGTGACTATGTCCGATACGATTACGATGCTGGAGATTGATGCAGCGGCTGCGTGTGTGCGCGGCAGAATTTCCATCCAGCCCCAAATAGCGTTGATTCTTGGTTCCGGGTTAGGTCCCCTGGCTGATGAAGTGGAAAGCCCGGCCATTATCCCCACCAACGAAATTCCGAATTGGCCTGTCTCGACCGTCCAGGGGCATAAAGGCCGCCTGGTAATCGGCCGCTTGATGGGAAAACCCATTCTGGTGCTGCAGGGGCGCGCGCATTACTACGAAGGTTACAGCATGTCCCGCATCGGGCTGCCTGTGCGCGTGATGCAGCGCCTGGGTGTGCGAACAGTCGTGCTCACCAACGCGGCCGGCGGTATCAATCCAGAGTTCTTCGCCGGCGATTTGATGCTGATTACTGACCATCTATCGCTTTTGCCCATGACCGGTCCCAATCCCTTGCGAGGTCCCAACCTGGATGAATTTGGCCCCCGTTTTCCGGATATGAGCGAGGTCTATGATAAAGAACTGCTTGCCTTGGCGCAGCAAGTCTCGGATGAACAAAACCTGAACGTCCGCCGCGGCGTTTATGCCGGACTTTCAGGTCCCTCCTTTGAAACGCCCGCGGACTGCCGTTTCCTTCGCCAGGCTGGCGCGGATGCGGTAGGGATGTCCACTGTTCCGGAAGCTATTGTTGCCCGGCATGGAGGCTTACGGGTGCTGGGGATTTCTGGAATTTCAAATAAAATCGATATCAATGGTAACAATGTTGCTTCCCACGAAGAGGTGTTGGAAGCCGGAAAGATTATTGTGCCAAAGCTCAGCGCGCTCATCAAAGGCGTACTTGCGAGATTGTAGCGTTGGGTTTTTCAGACCGAATATCGCGCCATCCTGGCTGTTAGTTGTGTAAATGGATGCCATTATAAAATTCCTCGCGGACCTGGAGGTCCCGATTTACCTGATTCTGGGCGTTGTTGCGGTCGTCTATTTGCGCAGGCTCACACTTGCGCTGGACGAACGCAAGAGCTCCGTTTTTGGATTGGAGCGCGAGGCAGCGCAAACCAAAGTTGTTTCCGCTGCGACCGTGATGATTTTGGTGGCGCTGCTGGCTGTGGGTGAATTTATTGTGGCCACTTTTTTGGCTGGGGAGCTGGCGCAACAGCCCCTCTACGCAACACCCACCATCACCGTGCTGACCACGCCAACGACGACGCTGCCGGCAGGTCCCGTACCTACGGATGCCACCCCAACGCCGACGCCCTACCCACAGGCACAAATCGAAGGGATTGAAAGCAACTGCCAGGCAGAGGTCCTTGAAATCTCTGAACCAAAGCAAGGCAGTGAGGTCAGCGGCGTTGTTGAACTAATCGGGTCGGTAAACACGCCTAACTTTGGATCTTACCAGTACGAATACTCGGTGATGGGGCAGCCCAACTGGCAGACCATTGCGGCTGGCAGTGGGATGCGCATTCAAGCCAGTCTGGGCTTCTGGTATACCACCAATCTTGTACCCGGAGATTACATGCTCAGGCTGGTCGCACTGGATAACCAGGGTGAAAGAACAGCAGCTTGTGTGATTGTGGTAAAGGTTAGCGCGCCGCAGGAATAAAGGAACAGAAAATTATGGCTGAATTGGAAATTCGGGCAGCTAAGCAAGCAGATCTCGACCTTATGCTTGCGCTTAACCACCACTCCGGCAGCGAGTATGCCTACAAGCTTGAGCTGACCAACGATAAAGGGATTTTCACGCACAGCTTTCAGCGCGTCTATTTACCCCGCGCGGTCAATATCAAGTATCCAAGAGACGAGACGGCATTAATAAATTCCTGGAGTGAAGCCAGCGCGATATTTGTTGGCTTGGTGTTGGGTGAGCTAATCGCTTATGTAGCGCTCGAAATGGGGCGCATTAAGGATACCGTGCGTGTTACTGACCTGGTTGTTGCCCCTGTCATGCGCCGCAAAGGCGTTGGCAGCGGTATTCTTTTAGCCTGCGAAGGTTGGGCGCATGACCAGAAAGCCCGGCGTATTCTGATGGAAATCCAAATGCGCAACGACCCGGCTGTTCAAATGGTTAAGAAACTGGGATATCAGATGTGCGGGTATCTGGACCAATACTTTCCTAATCACGATACCGCCTTGTTCTTCGACAAACCGATCAGCTGATGAATTTTTCACTCTTTACAGCCGCTGCAATGATTTCACTTACTAGCGTCCTGAAAATTATCGCTCAAATCCTGAATGCCGGTGTGGCTATTACTGCCATAGCGCTGGCAATGTATGCCTTGAGCTTCGATTTCCGCGACCATATCGCCAGAACCTTCATGATCATCCTGGCGCTTGTCGCGATTGTTTTTACAAGCGATACCATCGCCAATATCTCCAATAGCTCTGCGATTATCCAGGCCTGGCTGCAGCTGCGCTGGGCGGCCATGGCTTTGATGCCGGCGGCGTACTTCTACTTCTCAGACGCCTTGCTAACCATCACCGGGCGGCCCAGCCGCGGCAGGCGCACTTTGCTGGCGCGTGTATTTATGCTGATTTCGCTGGTTTGGGCGGTGCTCATCCCGCTTCGCATCACTGTAGGCGCGCTCGCCGCCGACGCTAATCCGGTGGCATACCTTTTACGGAGCCCGGTTTCGGTTGTGTTTGGAGCTTACTACCTGGGGGTGCTCGTCCTATCCTTCTACAACCTGGCCCGGGCGGTGCTGCGCAGCAACACTACCACTACCCGCCGGCGGCTTTTTTACCTTTTTATAGGGGCCAGCGCCCCTGCAATCACCTGCGTGCTCTTTCTTTTTCACGGCAGCGCACTTTTTTCTCGCAATCCGGACTTTTTCTGGCTGCTCACCAATCTTGGCGCGATCGTCACCGGCATTGCCTTGGTGGTGATCGCTTACGTAGTCTCGTTTTTTGGATTGAGCTGGACTGACCGGGCTATCAAGAGCCGCTTGTTCCGATGGCTGATGCGCGGACCCTTTGTGGCGATGATGGTGCTCGGCGCGACTACTGTTGTGCGCCGCTACGGTTTGACTCTTGGGGATCCATACATCCCATATGTGCCGGTGGCGATGGTTGGCACCGTGCTGATCCTGGAATATTTCATCACGCTGCTCGCTCCAGGCCTTGAAAAAACGCTGTTTTTTGGCTCGGACCGTGAAGATCTGAGTTTGATCCGCACGCTGGAAGAGCGCATGCTGACGGAAAAAGACCTGGACCAGTTTCTGGAAATTATCGCTGCTTCAATCTGCGACCAACTTCAGGTGCGCGGCGCGTTCATTGCTGTTGTCGAAAACGGCTCTGTGAACTATTTCATTCACGCCGGGGACCGACATATTATGGATAAACTGCCTGAAACCGGCGAACTCATCCGCGCGGTTCAGACTGATCAGCAAGTCTCCAGGGAGATGGTGCGTCTGGGGTCTTTCCAGCTTATCCCGCTTGTCTATCAGCAGGATATCGAGCAAACCCGACTGTTCGGAGTGTGCGGTTTTCCGGTAGGGGCGGCAGACGCTTTTGTACCAGAACAGATATCCGCTGTGCGGCTGCTGGCAGACCGGGCGACTCTGGCATTGAAGGACCGCGCGCTGCAGATGCAAGTGCTCACTTCCCTTTCTTTGCTTCAGCCGGAAGTTGATTACATCCAGGAACTGATTGCCAGTTCCAGCTACAACCAGAAGGGCATTTATCGCAATGGCAGCGCGCAGGTGCCGGGAGAATTTACCGATTGGGTTAAAGACGCGCTCACGCACTACTGGGGCGGTCCAAAACTGACCAACAACCCGCTACTGAATCTGCGCCTGGTAGAAATTACCAGCGAAAACTACGATGGAAGCAAGACCAACGCGCTGCGGGCCTTGCTCAAGCAAGCTATTGACCAGAGCAAGCCAGAAGGGGATCGCAAGTACACCAGCGACTGGATCCTGTACAACATTCTTGACCTCAAGTTCATCCAGGGGGAAAAAGTACGGGAGGTTGCGCGAAAACTGGCCATGTCCGAGGCGGATCTCTATCGCAAACAGCGCGTGGCGCTGGAAAACGTTGCCAGGATCCTTATGCGCCAGGAAGCAGAAAGAATCGCCAGCGAAAAACAACCTAAAGTGGAAGCGGACGTGCCTTTGAACGGCTCCGCGGAACCGCTCTGAGGCACAAATATTGCAACCTTTTTTATTTTGAAAGCAGATATTCTTGCCCGGAGTTAAATCGTGAGCCCGACACAAGCAAAGGTAACAGAGACTAAAAAAAGCACTTCCCCCGCGCGGAGCGGGCGAAAGCAATCCACTCCGGAGGCTGAGTCTCCTGCCCCAAAACACGACAAAAAATCTTGGTTTGATCCATCAAGCATTGGCTGGGATTTAATAGGGGTGCTGCTGTTGGCGCTGGGCTTGATGCTGCTGCTGGCAGTGTTGGGCTTTACGCGCGGCCTAATCCTTGACCTGATCCTCGGGGCAGCCCGGCGTTGGTTTGGGCTGGGCAGATACTTGCTGCCGCTGGCTTTGCTGGCCGGCGGCTGGCTGCTGCTCCTGTGGCGAAAAGGCGAGCACCGCTCCATTTCTGCCGGGCGGGTTGTGCTGGTGGAGCTTGGTTTGCTTTGTCTGCTGGGTTCGCTTTCGGCGTTTTCAAGAGACACGGTGTTGGAGATTGAGGCAGGCACCAGCCTGGGCGGCAGCACAGGTTGGGGCTTGGCGCACCCGCTGGAGGGTTTGATGGGCGCATTTGGCGCCGGCATTTTCCTTGGGCTGCTCAGTTTGCTCTTTTTGCTCTATGGATTCAACTATTTTGGACGCGTAGAGGCATGGGCGCGAGCCAGAGCAGGCGCCGCCGCAGCGTTACCTGAAGAGGCCGCGTCAGTGATTGAAGCAGCGATACCCTCCCGATCAGTAGAGAACGCGCCGGTTCGGCAGCCCCGCCAATCTCCGAAGAAGGAAATCAAAACGCAGGAGACCCTGCCGCTGACCTACCAGAAAAGACGCACAGAACCCGTCCAGGAGGCAAAGCCAGAAGTTCAGGCTGAGCGACCGGATGTGCTGCCGCCACTTGCCCTGTTGGAAGTGGAGAAACCCGTGGTGACCAACGAAGCGGCAATTCAAATGAATGCCGCAATCCTGGAAAGAACCCTGGGTGAATTTGGCATTCCTGCCAAGGTCGTCGGGCACCGCGTTGGGCCATCGATTACGCAATTCGCGGTCGAGCCCGGTTATATTGAAAAGAACGGCAGCCCGGAAGAACGCCAGAAAGTGCGTGTTTCCAAAATTTCCGTCCTGTCCCGTGATTTAGCGCTTGCGTTAAAAGCAGAACGTCTGCGCATCGAGGCGCCTGTGCCAGGAAAATCCTACGTGGGCATTGAGGTGCCAAACGCTGTGCACACCATTGTCAAGCTGCGCCCCATCCTGGAATCGGAACAGTTCCAGCGGATAAACGCGCCCCTGGCATTCCCTTTAGGCAGAGATGTTTCCGGTACACCGATAGTCGCTGACCTGGCTGCGATGCCGCACTTGTTGATTGCCGGCACCACCAATTCCGGCAAGTCCATCTGTATCGCTGCGATTACCGCTTGTTTGGTGATGAACAATAAACCTGAAGATTTGCGCCTGGTGATGATCGACCCGAAGCGCGTGGAACTGACCCGCTTTAATGGGCTTCCGCATCTATTAGGGCCAGTTGAGACAGACCTCGAGCGCATCCAGAGCCTGCTGCGCTGGGCGGTTGGGGAGATGGATGCCCGCTACAAATTGCTGGAGGAAGCCCACTCCCGCAACCTGGATTCCTACAACGCGCGTATGAAACACAGCGGAAAACCAACGATGCCGCGCATTGTGATCCTGATTGACGAACTTGCCGACCTGATGCTGGCTGCGGCGGAAGAAACCGACCGCACCCTGGTGCGCTTGGCGCAAAAAGCACGCGCGATAGGCATGCATCTGATCGTGGCTACGCAGAGGCCAAGCGTTGATATCATTACTGGGAGCATTAAAGCTAACTTTCCAGCAAGAATTGCTTTCACCGTTGCCTCTCTGATGGATTCACGCGTCATTCTGGATTCACCCGGGGCTGAAACGCTGCTTGGTAAAGGTGACATGCTATTCCTGAACCCTTTGACTGGCCAGCTTGAGCGTTCACAGGGTGTGTTTGTAAGCGATGGGGAAATCCGCCGGATAATCACCTGGTGGCAGCAGCAAATGGGCAGCCCGGAAAGCAAATCCGTCCCGGCAGATGAAAGCCCTGTCGCGGCTGAACAAGCGGCCACACCCTGGGAGCAGCAAGTCAGCGAAGATACCGAGGACAGCGATGAAGTAATAATTAAGCAGGCTGTCGAGGTCTTGCGCCGCACGAAAAGAGCAAGCGCTTCGTTCTTACAGCGGCAACTGCACCTCAGTTATCCCCGGGCGGCTTGGCTGGTTGATGAATTGGAAAACCGCGGCATCATTGGTCCTGCGCAAAGCGGAGGAAAAAACCGTCAGATCCTGCTGGACGATACTGACGACGAGTCTGACGAAACAGATGAGTAGACGTTCAGGTGAGCACGCATGAATGAACAAAAGAAGGACAAGAAGTCTTTGGAATTATTGCTGAGGAAAACTTTCAGCCAGGTTCTTGATCGTATTGCGGGCTTTCTGTTGGGCTTGGGGCTGAAACCCAACCACATTACCTTGGCGGGGCTGGGCGGAAATATCCTCGCTGCAGTGTTTATTGGCAGCGGACGCCTGGTGTGGGGAGGGCTTACAGCTGCCCTGATGGGTCCGTTGGACGCGGTGGATGGGGCAATGGCGCGCAAACTTGGTACACCCACTCGCTTTGGGGGATTTTTAGACTCAGTTATTGACCGCTATGATGAATTGCTGCTGCTGGGCGGCGTTCTGGTTTATTTTACGCGGGGCGCGAATACTCCTGGAATTTATCTCACTTATGCCGCGGCAGCCGTCTCAGTGCTGGTCTCGTACATGCGCACGCGCGCGGAAGCTTTGGGCTTTGACGGAAAAGTTGGCTTGCTGTCGCGCGTGGAACGTTACATCGTTTTGATTCTGGGTCTACTATTTAATTTGACGATTTATTCTGTTGGTATAATTGCAGTCTTAGGAAACGCAACCGCAATTCAACGCTTTCTTTACGTCAAAAAACAAGCCGGCGAAAACGCCCGGCCTGAATAAAGTGAAAAGGACTTCATTATGCCTCAAGGATTTCAAATCGGACCACTTACAATTCGTTTTTATGCCCTGATCATTCTGGCTGGCGCCCTTTTGGGGGCCTGGCTTGCCTCCGTGGAAGCTAAGCGCCGCGGGAAAGATGGCAACCTCGTCTGGGATATCCTGCCCTGGCTGCTTGTCGGCGGGATTATTGGCGCGCGGCTCTGGCATGTGTTTACGCCCTCCGCGTCCAACGTAGCTATGGGGCTGACCACCAAATATTACCTCACCCATCCTCTGCAAATTTTGATGATCTGGAACGGCGGATTGGGAATCCCTGGCGCGCTGATCGGCGGAGCGCTGGCGCTGTGGATTTATTGCAGAGCGACCAAACAAAAGTTCCTCGAGTGGGCAGATATCATTGCTCCCAGTCTGCTGATCGGGCAGGCTATCGGGCGCTGGGGCAATTTCATCAACCAGGAGCTTTACGGCAGCCCATCCAACCTGCCCTGGGCGATTACGATTGATCCGCGCTACCGGCTGCCTGGCTTTGAAACAGTAGCGAAATACCACCCGCTCTTTCTCTATGAATCGGTGTTGAACCTGCTGGCAGCCGGAATTCTGCTTTACGTGGGGCGGAAGTACAAAAACAAGTTTTACCGGGGCGACATTTTCCTGCTCTATCTGGTGCTGTATCCCGTCATCCGCTTCGCGCTTGAATACCTGCGCCTGGACCCGTCCCCCGTGGCAGGCATCAATATCAATCAAACTGTCATGGGCATCGTCGCGGTGTTGTCTATCACAATACTGATAATCCGCCATACCATTCGCCGTCCTAAAGACGTGCAAGAGCTCGAGACCGAAGGTATTGATATTTCGGACATGCAGCCGGTTGCGATTGAAGAAGCCGGGCGTGAATCTGAGCTGACCGAAGTGGAGGAAGTCGCGCCGGAGCTGGTGCAGGATGTGGCCGATATGGAGAGCCCGTTTGAACCGCTGATTGACGCGGTGGAGGAGAGTCCTGAACCCGACCAAGACGATGGCAGCGTTGAGGACGAAACTCACTTTCCTGAGGACTAAATCTTTAATAACCTGGGCAAAGAGCCTCCGGAATACCCGGAGGCTCTTTTTGAGGGTGTTGAAAATGTCCAGAAGAATAAAAAATGAACAACTTTATATT
>DIXT01000031.1:0-43519 GCA_002436085.1 Anaerolineaceae bacterium UBA6073 | reverse complement strand
AAATTTGGATGTAATCGATTAACCTGTGTTTTTCAACACCCTCTCTTTTTGCGCTTTTCCACGCGGATTTAAAGTGCGGTAAAATTCAGCATTACTGGCAGCGCCTGACCGGCACATGAGGGGGGCGGCCTGCAGGCAAGATGGAGGCATACGATGACGATTGATGAACAGGTCGAATATTTAATGCAAGGCGTCGACTACGGAGACCCCGCCGTGGAACAAGCCATGGCGGTGGAACTGCGCGAACGGCTGATTGAATCCGAGCGCGAAGGCCGCCCGCTGCAGGTTTACTGCGGCTACGATCCAACCTCAACCGATTTACACCTCGGGCACACCGTCACCATGCGCAAACTGCGCCAATTTCAGGAGTTGGGTCACGAAGTCACCTTCCTGATCGGTATTTTTACTTCCCTTATCGGCGACCCTTCCGATAAGGACAAGCTCCGCCCTCAGATGAGCATCGAGAAAGTCATGCACAACGCTGAAACTTACGCGCAGCAGGCTTTCCGTGTACTCGACCCTGAGAAAACCAAGGTACGCTACAACTCCGAATGGCTTTCCAAGTTGAGCATGGAAGAAATTTTCCGCCTGGCGTCCAATTTTACCGTGCAGCAATTCCTGACGCGGGACAATTTCCGCAAGCGCTGGGACAACGCCGAACCGATTTACCTGCACGAATTCTTCTACTCCCTCATGCAAGGTTATGACGCGCATCATCTGAACGCGGATGTGCAGGTAGGCGGCTCTGACCAGCTCTTCAACATCATGACCGCCGCCCGGAAACTGATGACCTTCTTCGGGCAGAAACCGAATATCGGCATCATCCTGGGCATTCTACCCGGTACCGACGGCGAAGTGCGCATGAGCAAATCGCTGGGCAACCATATCCCGCTTAACACCAACGCGGAGGATATGTATGGGAAAGTGATGAGCATTCCGGACAAGGTTATGCCTGTTTATGCCCGCCTGGCGACGGACTGGACGCCGGAAGCGCTGAACAACTTCCTGACCGGGCTGGAAACCAACAGTATGCATCCCCGCGATGCCAAGATGAAGCTGGCGCACGCTATCACGTCCGTATTCTATGGTGAGGAAGCAGCCATTAACGCACAGAATCAGTTTATTGCCATGTTCCAGAAGGGCGATATGCCAGACGAGATGCCCGAATACAAACTTGAGGGCGCGGTGAGTTTGCTGGATGTGATAGTCAATAACAAGCTGGCGCAGAGTCGAAATCAGGCGCGCAGGCTGATTGAGCAGCAGGGTGTCAAGATTGACGGAGTGACCGTAGGGGACGTGACCCTCATGATTGACCAGCCGTGCGTATTGCAGTGCGGTAAGCGCCACTATCTGCGCATTTTGCGCTGACCTTTCAGGGCGCAACCAGGTTCAAAAGCTGCCTTCCGATTTGTTGGGAGAGGGCTGGATTGCTGCCCTCAATCGCGACCGCGATTGCCAGTGGTACGCCTACCCACTCCGGGGTAGTTCCGCCGATATACCAGGTAAGTGTTTCGCCACTTTCAAGCCCGGCATGCCCGTTCAGATACCAGATGGGTTGTGATTCTGCCAGGAACCGCTTGCGGATTTGGAAAGCCAGCTCGGTACTGAAAACCTCTACCGTTGAGACGTCCCCTCCAAAAGCTACCCAGGCTCCGTTGTCCGATTGATAACTATTGACCAATTTCGGGGTTGGCTGCGTGCCGCCATTAGTGACAGCCGCTGCCAACAAAGCCATTTGCAGCGGAGTGACTTTGGTCTCAGCCGCCGTCTGCAGCCACCCAGCTAAGTCGGCTGATAAGGCCGGGTCCGGGGCTGCCTGGGCGGATTCAATCGCCAGGTTAGCCTGGCTGAATAGTCCCAGCGCGCGCATCATGTCGGCCAGGCTTTCTGGCGTGGTCCCACCCACCAGGTCCTCTGCCGCGCTTTCACAGCCGTACTGCAGCACGTCCACCTGGGTATCCGCGGCTTGCAGCGCCTGGTAACAGGCAACGTCAAGGCGGGGGGAAAGCTCAGGGAATTGATAGCGGATTTGCGGGTCATTCCAGTAAACTGCCAGCGCGGGCAAATTGATAAGCGTGCCGATGGGATAAGAAGCCTGGGTGGTTCGGTTTAGCATCGGCGCGTCCTCGCGGCTCATTAAATTGTTGAAATCATCCTCCAGCGTGTTGGCGTTAAAGTAAGGGTGGCTGGCGAGCGTGTAGATTTCCCCGGTTTTGGCGTTCAGGAGCACTATCGCGCCTTTTTTTCCTTCCAGAAGGCTGTCCGCCGCTTGTTGGAGTGAAAGGTTTAGGTTGACCTTTACGTCCGAGCCTGCTGGAGGCTGGTTGTAGAGCAGCTGGTTTTTCCAGATTTCGGAATACGGCTTCCCATAACCGCGTAAAAACGAATAGACGCCGCGTTCCAACCCGGATTGACCGTACAATCCATTTGTATAGCCTATGACGCTGCTTAGGGGAGGGTAGAGCAGCTCGCGTTCATATTCGCCACTCTTCCCGGTAGTTACCGCTAACGGCTCGCCCGCGGTGGTGATGATGCTGCCGCGCGGAGAATAGCGGTCGTAAACTGCCCAGCGTAAATTCTCCGGCCTGGAAGCCAGCGTTTCCCTGTTCCAAATGGAAATCATGGCGTTCTTGCCAAGCAGGAGGATAAACAGCAGGATGAAGACTGCAGAAAGAAATTGGTAGGTAGCTTGTGAGCCTTCAGCACTTTTTTGTTTGCCTGGCTCGGTATTCAGCCTGAGCAAGAGTAAAACACAGACCATGCTGGTCAGCAGATTGGACCCGCCGTAAGAGATGAAGGGGAGTGTAATGCCGGTGAGCGGCACAAGGCCCATGTTTCCGCCAATGATGAGGAATGACTGCAGCGCGAAGAAAGCGGAAATTCCAAACGCCAGGTACCTGCCGAAAGTGCTTTTTGAATGCCTTGAAATGACGACTCCGCGCATCACCAGCAGAAGAATGAGCAGAATGAGAGCGCTGGTTCCGAGTAAGCCGGTTTCTTCCGCAATCGCGGAAAAAATAAAATCCGAGACCGCGACAGGAATAAACTGCGGGCTGCCAAGCCCGGGCCCTGTGCCGATCAGCCCGCCGGCGGCGATGGCAATCTGTGCCTGGACAAGCTGATACGAAGCGCCCGCTGTCTGCAGCCAGGGATTCAGCCAGATATCCACCCGCGTGCGCACGATATCGAACAGGAAATAACCCGCGGTGCCGGCTGCGGCGATTAGCAGCGGAAACAGCCAGAGGATGCGCCGACGCCGTGTGGTGAGCGCCAGCATAAACACAAACAAGACGGCGAACAAACTGGCGGTGCCTAAATCTCGCTGGCCGATGAGAAGCACGCCTATCAGCGCGGTCATCAGGAGCGTAGGGAGGGCGGAGGCAAGTATGGAGATATTCGGCCGGATTTGGTCCGCGAAGAAGGCAGCCAGATAGACGAGCATGAGCAGCTTAAGCGGCTCCGAAGGCTGAAAATAGACCCCGAACAAGTTCAGCCACAGCCTTGGGCCCGAGCCGCTGGGATTCACCCCGACAAAAAAGGTGAGCGCGACGAGCAGCAGTCCAAGCGCCAGCCAAACATACTTGTACTGCTTGAGCACAGCAATGAGATTCCGGACAGCCATCCCCGCAATGACCAGCGCCGCAGCTGCCAGGAACCACAGCACTTGTTTTGCGCCGAGCGCGGGGGAGAGCCGCCAGACCGACAGCAATCCCCAACCTGTCAGCGCGCCGACCAGGGGAATGAGCGTCGGGTCATGCCGGGGGAGGAGTTTGTTTGCTCCGATTTGCAGACCTGCCATCCCGGCTGCCCACCCCAGGAGTGGGAGCAAGTAGCGCAGCTGCACCTGCAAATTGCTGGTATGCGTACGAACAGCCGGCGCCAGAGCCAGCGCGAAAGCGTAAAACGTGACAAAAAGACCAACCAGCCATAAAGGCGCTGGCAAAGAGACGGTCTTTTTGGGTACTGCGGTCTTGCTCAAAGTCACTTTAGGTATTTGGATATCAAAAGCTGCAACTTCTCCCGGGTTTCAGGTCGGATTTTTCCCGGGTTGGTAATCAGCGCGTCCTTCAGGGCGTCTGCGCAAGCGCAAACGGGAGCATCCGGGTCGGGTTGGTCCAGGATATCTACCAGGCGGATGAGCGCGCGCTGCGCCAGGCTGGTGTTTTTTGCCAGGGTGCGCACGACCATTTCCACGCTGACGGGTTCTTTGCTGACATGCCAGACATCGTAATCCGTGACGTGCGCCATAGTTGCATAACAGATTTCAGCTTCCCGCGCCAGGAACACCTCCGGCGAGGCGGTCATGCCGACCAGCGACATTCCCCAGGAACGGAAGGTGTTCGATTCTGCTTTGGTGGAGAAGCGCGGACCTTCAATGGTGATGTAAGCGCCGCCTTCGTGCACGGTGCCGCCTTCCGCTATTAGCGCTTTGGCAAGCGCGGCGCTAAGAGCGGGGCAGAAGGGGTCTGCTGAGCCGACATGCACCACCAGTCCCTCCCCAAAAAAGCTGCGTTCGCGTTTGTGGGTGAAATCAAAGACCTGGTCCGGAATGATGACATCCCCGGGCGCGAAATCTTCGCGCAGGGAGCCGCATGCGCTGACACTGATGATTTTGGTCACGCCGAGCTGCTTGAGGGCGTAGATATTCGCGCGGTAATTGACTTCGGAGGGCGAAATCGTGTGCCCAATCCCGTGGCGCGCTAAAAATGCCAGCTGTTTGCCGTGTACCTCACCTAATACAATCGGAGAGGACGGCAGTCCAAAGGGCGTGTCGATAATAACGGTTCTTTTGTTTTCCAGGCCTTCAAAGGCATACAGCCCCGAGCCGCCGATGATGCCAAACGCGATATTGCTTTCTGTCATGCTTGCCTCACTTTTTGATTCAGGATATGGGCTTTATCGATATGTTTACGTCCACTTCACCGCAAAACAGAACATCCCCATCTTTCACGACCACAGGCTCTTCCACGCGCAAGTCTTCCAGGAAGGAACCATTGGTCGATTTCAGGTCTTCGTACCACCATTGTTGGTGATGGTAGGAAAAGCGGCCGTGGACGGATGACACCATTTCGTGCTGAAGGACAAAATCGCATTCGGAGCTTCTGCCGATGCTCACTTTAGGAGTCGTAAAAACCTGCGCGCTGGCGGATTCCATTATCGTAGAGGAAAGACTCAGCGGAGGGATGGCTTCCTGCGCAGTTTGCGGCGCTTTTCCGCCGATGGATTTCCAGATGACCCACAGGCTGAGCCCCAAAAAGCCGTAAAGGGCAATCAAGAAGAGGATGCGCAATACCAGCAGTATTCCGGCGTTCATGGCTTAGGCTGCGATTCCAGCAGGGTTATTTTGGTTTCGTCAGCGCTCGGCAGCTCCTGATTGAATACAAGGAGAGTTTTTCCAAGCCTGATGACATCCCCGGGTTTCAGCACCGCGGAGTGTACCTGTCGGTTGTTGACAAAGGTGCCGCCGGTGGAGCTCAGGTCAAAGAGAAGATACTTGCCTTGTTCGGCGCGCAGTTGAATGTGGTCGCGCGAGATCATCGGGTCATTCAGAATAATATCGCTGTTGGAGCGCCTGCCAATATTGATGACAGCTTTGTCGAGAGCCGCCTGTTCTTTTCCGTTAATGATCAGATACGCATTGACAGGGATTGGTTCGTCCCCCACCGGGCGCGGGACCGTCTGCAGGGTAGTTTTGCCTTGCAGGCTGTCGCTTTGTGCGTAATCGACGTGAATGTCAACCGCCTCGGCGCTCAAGTCGGGGTCCGCGATCACTTTAATGCGCGGGCTGTAGAGAAATGTGTAGCCCTGATCCACCCAAAAGGCTTCAAGTTCCCGGGCAGCGTCCTCCAGGGCCGGCCGGGCGCTTTGCCAGGCGTCCCACTTATCCGGGCAAATCAGGATATCAATAAGGTCGGGCGCGCGGCGGGTGGCGGGCGGCTGGGAAGCAATTTTCTCGGAGATTAACGCAACCAGACGGCTGCTGAGCGAGCTGGAGATGCCCGGGTAAAGCATCCGGTCCAGCGTGCCCTCAAAAAGCGCGCGCAGCTTGTTTTCAATCGTCTCCAGGAGCATACATCATCCCTTCTATCAGGATTATACCAACGAACCTGCCCGGGTTGACCTGGGTATCAAGCTTCTTAGGGATTGTTTAAGAAGAGATGCCAGGTAGCGGCGCGTCTGTGGTGGGATGGGTTATCTGGCAGGTTGACTTAAAGTGCGTATATTGGATTGCTGAAAATCCAGGCGCGGTGCATTCCAAGATAATCCAGATAGACTTCCACGCGGTAGATGCCGGGTTCTTTGGTAAGGTAAGTGAGCACTTCGCGGTCCGTGTGCTCTTTTACCACGCTGCCGTTTCGTAATAAGCGGACGTGCGTGCGCAGCGGCAGACGCACCTGAAAAGTGAGGCCAGCTTCCGCGGAAACCTGGTCACCCATCCAGAAGGTGCCGTCGTTGTTATTGACCGTGAAACGGAAACCCCTTGCTGAACGCGGCAGGTCGTAGGCGATAAAGGAATGCCCAGCCCGCAGCGCGTCGTATATCAGATTTTTATCCTGGGTCAGGTTCCCGGTCAGCGGTTTGGGGAGCAGCAGGTGGTTGGTAATCGAGCGGAATTGGAGTTCGTATGGGTAGAGGACAACGCGCAGCGGTCCTTTGCGAATCTGCAGCTCATGCGCGTCTACACCCCCGACTGCCACCACCGGTCTATTGTGCTTCAGCATAAGTTCGTCCCACAGCTTCAGGGTGGCATCCAATGGGCGGTAGGTCATCAATTGGAGGAAAAACGCGTGCAGGACAATTTTTGGCAAGCTGGTCGCGCGCGTTTTGAATTCGCTCATCTGGTTCCACAGCTCGATACCGGTGTAGCCATTTACCTGCCAGTCTTCCCAGTTGAAAGCAGCTTCGCCAAACGCGGGCAGGGCATCCTCGTTCGGATGCGCGATAAATGTCAATCCGCCCGAAGCGTTGGCCTGGTTTGTCAGCTGCTGCGGGTCCGGAGCAAAGCGGGCAAGTTCGCGCGTATTGCCAAAAATCAGCAGATGATTTTTACCTTTTGTGAGGGTTTGGTCGTGTACTTCTTCCCCAACCAGGGTGAGCAGGCGCTTTTTGCCTTTTTGCAGGTAGCCTTCCATGCCCTGCACCCAGACGTTATGGTCGCTGATCAGAATGGCGTCCAGACCGGCTTTCAGGCCGGCAGCCGCTAAATCAGCGTGTTTACCGTTTCCGTCGGAGTAAACTGTGTGCATATGCAGGGCAACAATGATTTCTTCCATTCATTACCTCAGGCGTCGATCAGGCATAGTGTTCTGATTATATCCTCTACCACAGGCGCGCGGAATTGCGTCTGTTTGCGTCTGGAGCTCGTGGTAAAACATCAGACATGTGATTGAGGGTGTTGAAAATGTCCAGAACAATAAAAAAAGGAACAAATTTATATTCAAAAAGAACACAATATGTTCATAAACCCCNNATTCCCCTCCCCAGCGTCTCGTTTCAGCGTAAAACTTTCCGCACGATGCTGGTGAGGGGAAAGGGTGAGGGCAGATTTAAATTCTTAACTTTGAAAAATTTGGATGTAATCGATTAACCAATGTTTTCCAACACCCTCCGTCTTTTTATTTTCGGTTTGGTCCTGCTTCTGTTATAATAGCGAGTTGACGTTTTTATCGGTTCAGGTATAATCTTTTTGTTAATTGCTGGAGGTAGAATTGAACAGTTTTCTGAATATCGCGATCATGATCACATCCGTAGCCCTGGTTGCAAGCATTCTCTTGCAGAGCAAAGGCATCGGTCTCGGCAGTCTTGCCGGCGGCGATTCCGGCGGCGTTTACACCAAAAGGCGCGGCGTTGAAAAAGTGCTCTTCTTCGTGACGATTGGGTTGGCAGTCCTCTTTGTTGTTCTGGCATTGGTCAGTGTGCTCATTTCCGGATAACCCGATTAGTAACGGTTTGACGGCGTTTCAACAATTCCACACGGAGGTTAAGGACGACTCGCCAATCTTGGCGGTTGTCTTTTTTTAATTATGAGAAAATTTCGCTGGCAGCTGCTGATAATTTTGTTGACTGGATTAATCGTGGGACTGCTGCTGGTTTTTCAGCAAAGTTCCAGCTCCCCTGAGGTCCAAAGCACCCCAAGCCCTGTGACCGGCGGCATTTATACCGAGGCACTCGTCGGGCAATTTTCACGCTTTAATCCCATCCTGGATATGAACAACCAGGCGGATAAAGACGTTGACCGCCTGCTCTTCAATGGGTTAATCAGGTTTGATTCAAGCGGCATGCCCCAACCGGACCTGGCGGAAACCTGGAGTTATTCCAGCGACGGCACTCGCTTTACTTTCAGCATGCGCGCAAACGCGTACTGGCACGACGGGCAGCCGGTGACGGCGGAGGATGTGGTCTATACCATGGGGCTGCTGCGCGAAGAGAGCGAACTCATCCCTGCAGATTTGCGTGCTTTCTGGTCTGAGATTCAAGTCTCCGCGCTTTCCGACACGCTTGTCGAGTTTGCACTCCCGGAAGCTTTCTCTCCGTTCCTGGACTATCTTAGCGTGCCGCTGCTTCCCTCGCACTTGCTGGGAAATCTGACGCTGGCTGAGTTGGTTGACCATCCGTTCAACACCGCGCCAGTGGGCACCGGACCATACAAATTCAGCCGTTTTCTGGTTAAGGACGGCGTTATCAGCGGGGTAGACCTGCTGCCGAACGAAAACTACTATCCCGGCAGACCTTATATCGATGAGGTGGTCTTTCAGTACTACCCCAACATGCGCGACGCCTGGACAGCTTACCAAGGCAGTGAGGTGGATGGATTGGCTGGCGTGAGCAATGATATTCTGCCGGAGGTCCTGGCGGAGCCGGGGCTTAATCTTTTCTCCACGCGTGAACCGCGCCTTAGCATGGTTTTCCTAAACCTCGATAACCCAGCCAAAGATTTTCTGCAGGATGCGGAATTCCGGCAGGCGCTCATGTTGGCGATAAACCGGCAGATGATTCTGGATAAGGTCATGCTCGGTCAGGGAGTCCTGGCGCACGGGCCTATTCTGCCGGGGAGCTGGGCTTATTATGCTGACCAGGGCAGCTATCCCTTTGACCCGGACCTGGCAGCGCAAAAAATCGCCGCTTTAGGCATCACGCGCGCCGAAACGGGCGAGCTTGCTACACCCGAAGGCGTGGAAATACGTCTGGTCCTTCTCACCCCGGACGACGAACTTCACACACAGATTGCGGACTACATCAAACAAGGCTGGGAATCAGTAGGCGTGGCAGTTGATGTGCTTTCATTACCATACAATGAGGTGGTTGCAAAGCTCGACGCGCGCGATTATGACGCGGCGCTGGTGGAGATTGACCTCTCCGGTACGCCGGACCCCGACCCCTATCCCTTCTGGGCACAGTCCCAGGCGCAGAGCGGGCAGAACTATTCCCAGTGGAGCAACCGTTCCGCCAGCGAATACCTCGAGCAGGCGCGCGTCATGAATGACTACACCCTGAGGGCAAAGCTCTACCGCAACTTCCAGATACTATTCCACGACCAATTGCCCTCCCTGCCGCTTTTTTACCCGGTTTACAACTACGCCATCCGGAACACTATTCTTGACGTCACCATCGGGCCTATCTACGAAGCCAGCGACAGGCTGAATAACATCAATACCTGGTTTATGCTTGCCTCAAGCGCTGCAGAAGGTCGCTAATTATGCCCTCCCGTCGGCCGCTTGCGCGCAAACCAGGCTACACAAGTCTGATCCACGAGGAAAACGTCTCCAAAGCGGATCCGCGCCTGCGCGCGATTGGGGCAATTGACGAAGCCAGCGCCAGCCTGAGCCTGGCAAAGGCTTTTCTTTCCGGCGAGCCGGAAAAAGCCGCGCTTGGCACCTGCCAGGAGCATCTGGCGCTCGTAATGGCGGGTCTGGCGGGCTGGAAGCAGACGGACTACCACGAAAATCTGGCACAAGCGCTTGCATGGTTGGAAGCTTTTCTGACAGAGCTGGAACAAAGCGTTGAGCAGCCGGGTAAGTTCCTCCATCCGGGACAGACTCCCGCGGAAGGCGCGCTAGACCTGGCGCGGGCTGTGGTACGCCGGGCGGAACGTGAAACAGTTGAACTGGCACAGTCGAGCTTTGGGGATGAAGTACCAGACGACGCGCTGACCTATCTGAACCGCCTTTCTTCGCTGGTATTTTTGCTGCTTACCGCGCAAAGCAACGAAGAAAGATCTATTTAAGCGGAGTGAGGCGCGGAAATGCTTGGAACCTTCATCAATGTGGCCGCAATTCTTATTGGCGGCTTTATCGGGCTTACTGTTGGGCACAAAATTCCACTGAAATTTCGTCAAACCATTGTCTCCGGAATGGGATTATTTACCCTGGCGTATGGCGTGTATCTCTTCACCGAAACCCAGAACATGCTCATCCCGTTGGGCGCGCTGATCCTTGGCACGATGGTGGGGGAGTGGCTGAAGCTTGAGGAGCGCCTTGAAAACCTGGGCGCAATTCTGCAAGCAAAGTTCAGCCCCGCGGAGAGCTCCGGAAGCGCGGATGCGCAGCGTTTTATTGTCGGATTTGTTAGCGCGTCTCTCATGTTTTGCATCGGACCGATGGCGATTTTAGGTTCTATTCAAGATGGATTAAGCGGGAATTACCAGATGCTGGCAATTAAATCCCTATTGGACGGTCTTACCTCCGTGGCTTTCGCGTCCTCGCTCGGCGCGGGCGTGCTCTTTTCCGCTTTGCCTGTGCTGGTCTATCAGGGCGGCATCAGTTTGCTCGCGCGGGCACTGGGGCAGGGTTTTGATGCTTCGGTTGTGGCTGAGATGAGCGCAGTCGGCGGGGTTGTCCTGACGGGCATCGCGATCAGCAACCTGCTTGAAATTAAGAAAATACGCACGGGCAGCTTTCTTCCCGCGCTGGTATTCGCCGTCCTGATTATTCTGGGATTAAACGCGCTGGGCATCGCTTACTGAGCCTTGCTTTTCAGTCCTAACAAATAACAAAACGCCTGGAAGAATTCCTTCCAGGCGTCATTTGTTCACGTATAAAACTATCTTAGTAGTGCGGCGTCCACCGTCTCGTCCAGCGTGTTCATGTAAACGATGGTCCCGTTGACCGAGAACTGCGGGGTCGAATCAATCCCAAGCGAGTTGGCGTAACTCATGATTTCGTCGAGTTTGGCAAGGTTCGCGTCAGATTGCAGACACGCGCTGAACTTTTCTGTGTCCAGATCCAGCTGTTTGGCATAGTCAATCAGATTGTTCTCCGCGAACGCGCCGGAATAGGTCGAGTAGGTGAACAGGAGTTTCTTGTACTGCCACATAGCGTTTTGGTCAGCGGCGCAGTAAGTGGCCTCGGCAGCAGCGCGCGAATCATCCGCGAGGAAAGCGTAGTTGTGAAAAGTGAAGTACACCTGTCCGGTGTCCACATATTTTTTGATGAAGTCCGCTTCATAGTTCAGCGCGAAGTTTTGGCAGTGGCTGCAGCGGAAGTCTGAAAATTCCTCAACCTTCACCGGCGCGTTAGGGTCGCCGATGGAGAAACCGTTCTGCAGATACAATTGGCTTTTATCCTGCGACCATTTTGGCAGCATTACCAGCAGGAAGATAGCCAGCGCGACCGCACTAAGCACAATTACGAGCATGACGGTTTTCTTTTTGGCAGCTTGAGTGCGCTTTTCGCGCAGTTTTTCTCTTTGTGATTGTGGTCCGGACATTAATTAACTCCTCTAAAAGAATAGAAACGATTTTGCCACAGGCGTAAGGAATTGTAAAGCAGGCGGTTTCTATGCCTCAGTGACAGCCTTTTGAAACACCGGGATCAGCTTCCCTTCCTGGCGAAAGCCCAGGCGCGTGTAAAGTCTCAAGGATTCCGCGTTGTCTATCTGGGTATTCACGGTCATTTCTGTGCTGCCGCGGGCCGCAGCTTCCCGGAGAGAATCCAACACCAGGCTTGATCCCACACCGTGTTGTTGTGCATCCGGGCTCACCGCCAGGCGCGCCAGGTGTGAGGCATCAAAGCTTGACGCGGTCATCTGATACGCAATGATTCTGCCGTCCACAATGGCTGCGGTACTGTAGGAACAGGCCCGATAGGCAGCCCGCAGCGCGTTTGCGTTTAACTGCCAGGGCGGGCTGAATGACGCATGGTCTAGCGCTTCAATTTCCTGCAAGTCTTCCGTGCTCATCGGGCGGATGCTTTGTCCCGGGCGGGGTTCCGGGCTCAGGTCCATCCTGGAGGGTCCGCTAAGGGTAATGATTTGAGTAAACGGAGTAAACGCGCGATCGGAAAGCAGCTTTTCTTGCCACGGCTTAAAAGAAAGCGCGTAAAGCGCTTGCACACCGACCGCGTTCAGGTCAGCAAGCGCGCGATCCATCAGGCTTTGAAAATACGAGGCATGCTTTCCATCGGATTGACTATAGAAAAGACGCAGCCAGGCAGCGCTTTGGTTCTCAGGTTCACAGGAAACTAAGGCTTTGACTCTGTCTTCTTCGATAAAGACGTAGCAATATTGGCCCTCCAGGCGCTCATTAATCGAAATCCAATCCAGATTGGAAAAGGAAAGCGGCGCGGAGTTTAGAAAAGACACCAGCGCGGCTCTTGGGTATGCGGAAGCTTTTAAAATCTGCGGGACCATCGTTTGTTTTTGGGTAATCAGCAGCTGTGCATGGCGTTAAAAAAATTGTTTCAAGGATACCAGCTTAGCGCTGGAAAACCACCCTGCCGTCTATCAAGGTCATATCCGGAGCTAACTGACACAAGTCGTGTGGATCCATTTGGAATGGATTTCGGGGGAGCACAATTAGGTCCGCCCGGTAACCCACGGCGATGCGTCCGAGACTATCCCCGAGCCCACAGGAGCGCGCCGGGCTGATGGTGTAGGCTTCCAGTGCCTGGGTAAGCGAGATGCGCTGTTCCGGGTACCAGCCCTCCGCGCCCGGCTCACCGCTAACGCGCCGGCGGGTCAGTGCGGCGTGTAGGCCCAGGAAGGGGTTGGCAGATTCGACCGGCGCGTCGGATCCGAAAATGAGCTGCGTACCCTGCCGCAGCAGGGAATTGAAAGCGTAAGCGTTCGCCGAGCGGCTGCCCCAGTAATGGTCAGCAGTAAACATATCCGAAGTGGCATGTATAGGCTGCATGGATGCAATCACATCCAAAGTTTTCAGACGCGCCTGGTCCTCCGGCGTGATGAGTTGGACATGCTCGATACGGTGGGGCAGGTGCGGGTGGAAGTTTTCCCGCTCCCAGGCGCGCAAACGCGCGTAGCCGTCCAGAACAGTACGTACAGCCAGATCCCCGATCGCGTGGATAGCCAGCGGCCAGCCCAGTGCGGCGGCCCGCAGCCCCTGCGCGAAAACTTCCTCATCATCCATCAGCAGGATCCCGGTGCTGGCCGAGTTTTCGTAAGGGGAAAGCATCGCCGCGGTCTGGGGGCCCAAAGCGCCGTCCGCGAAGTATTTGAGGGAACCCAGGAACAGGTGTTCTGTGCCGCTGCCGCTGCGCAAACCTTCTGCTGCAATATCCGGCAGACGTTCGCCGTGCAGGTTTTTGCGCACGCGCAGGAAAAGTTCGTCCGCCGCATCCAGAGCTAACAAAGCTTTATAGCAAGCTTCCCGGTCAAAATCGTGCACGCTGGTGATGCCGTAGGAGAGCAGGAGCGCCTGGGCGTTTTTGAGCAAGTCTTCCAGGCGTTTGCCTTCCAACGCCGGAACAATGCTATCAACCATCTGCATGGCGTTTTCCAGCAGGATGCCGCTGGGTTTCCCATTTTCATCCCTGAGGATTCTGCCGCCGTCTGGGTCGGGTGTGCCCTCATTGATGCCAGCCGCGCGCAGCGCGGTCTCATTCGCCCAGGAAGCATGCAGGGATTTGGCGTATAAAACCGCAGGATGCCCGGCGCTGACTTGCTCCAATTCGGCGGCTGTACCGTAGCGTGCTGGTTCCCACGCGTTCTGGTTCCAACCATAACCGATGATCCAATCCTGCTTGCCAAGGGTGCGGATTTTCGCGTTTACGCGCGTCAGGCACTCCGCCAACGAGTCTGTCTCGCAGTCCACAGACGATAGTTGATCCGCCAGAAACGCCAGATGAAGGTGAGAATCGACCAAACCCGGCCATACAATCTGCCCCTGCAGGTCGATCTGCTTGCAGGAACGGCGCAGACTGGCGTTAAATTCCTCCGGTGAGGCAAGCGCGCGGATAACGCCGTCCGTTACCAGCGCGGATTGCAGGATTGTTTGGCCGCCCCCGCCCTGATAAAAATAGCCGTTTTCGAGCAGCACCCGCTCAGTCATTCAGTCCTAAAGCATCCGTGATGCCGTTGAGCTCTTCGTCGGAATAGTAATAGATGGTGATACTCCCGCCCTTTTTCCCCGACTGCAAATTTACTTTGGTATTGAAGAACTGCCGGAATTTGTTTTCCAGCGCCTGCAATTCGGCTGACTTTACCGTCTCTGCCTGTTTTCTGGGCGCCGTCCCGAGCAGCTTAGTGACCAGTAGTTCGGTCTGGCGCACATTCAGCCCGAGGTTCAGGATGGTTTCGAGCGCGGCTTCGATGGCACGAACGGAATTGAGCGCCAGCAAGGGACGTGCGTGCCCTTCCTTGATCAGATCGTCCTGGAGCGCTTGTTGAACGCTGCCTGGCAGGTTGAGCAAGCGTAGGGTATTGGTCACCGCGGCGCGGCTTTTGCCGACCTTTTGCGCAATTTCGTCATGGGTGAGGGAAAACTCATCCAACAGGCTCTGATAGGCGCGGGCGCGTTCGAGCGCGTTCAGGTCCTCGCGCTGCACGTTTTCCACAATCGCGAACTCCAACTGTTCCTGCAGCGTGGCGTTGCGCACAATCGCTGGCACCTCTTGCAGCCCTGCCAGCGCAGCGGCGCGCCAGCGGCGTTCCCCGGCAATCAGGGTATAGCGCTCTTCGCCCTCAATCTGCACCAGTATCAGCGGCTGCAAGATGCCGTGTTCCTGGATAGAATTTGCCAATTCCTGCAGGCTTTCCGCTGAAAAGACTTTGCGCGGCTGCCTCGGGTTAGGGGATATCTTATCAATAGCAATCTGGAATATCTGGTTGGCTGGCAATGTGGAAAGGCTCTCCTCCTGCCAGGTGGGAATCAATGCGTCCAGCCCTTTGCCAAGTCCGGTTTTACGTGCCATGCTGTTACTCCTGTAACTCGTGTATCGCGTCGCCGTTGGAACTGAGCAGCTCCATTGCCAGAGCGCGGTAGGCTTTTGCCCCATTGGACTCCGGCGCGTACACTGAGATGGGCATTCCAAAAGAAGGCGCTTCTGCAAGCCGAATGCTGCGCGGAATGAAAGTGTTAAAGACGCGATTGGGAAAGACACGTTGGACTTCACCCATCACATCCGCGGAGAGGTTGGTGCGTCCGTCGAACATGGTCAGCACAACGCCTTTGATGTCCAGCGTCGGGAAGAGGCTCTGCCTCACGCGCCCGAGCGTGTGCGTGAGCTGACCCAAGCCTTCTAATGCCAGATATTCACACTGCACCGGGATAATCACCCCATCAAAAGCGGCTGTCAGTCCGTTCAGCGTCAGCAAACCCAGGGATGGCGGGCAGTCGATGAGGATGTAGTCGTAGCGGGAACGCAGCGGTTCTATTAGTTTGCGCAGGCGGGTCTCGCGTTCCGGCAGGTCAATCAGTTCAATTTCAGCGCCAGCCAGATTCGGTGAGGACGGCAGCAGGGAGAGGTGAAAGCGGGAGTTGTGCAGGATATGGTCTGAAACCGGTTGTTCGCCAATCAGCGCTTCATAAATGCCGTTGCGGACTGCGTTTTTATCGATGCCCAGACAGGAAGTGGCGTTGGCTTGCGGATCGATATCCACCAGCAGGACGCGCTGTTGGAACAGACCCAGATACGCGCCGAGGTTGATGCTGGTGGTGGTTTTGCCCACGCCGCCTTTTTGATTAACGATAGTGTAAACTTTTCCCATGCTTCCCTGTCAGATGATTTGAGTCAGCGCGTCTGAAATTTCCCGGCTGGTGGGGATGCTCTGGAAATGCCGGCGGGTGACTGAGGCTGCCGCAAGACGCACAGCGAAGCGAGCCGCCTCCCAGGGGTCCTGGGTGGCGTACAGGCGGTGGAAAAAGCAGGCCGCAAAAATATCGCCGGCACCGGTATCTTCCACGAGCGCCACCTTTGGTGCTGGAAAACGGCGCACATCGCCATTCCAGTAGACCCGCGCGCCCTGATCAGATTGGGTCACGACCAACAAAGAGCACAGGCTGGCCCACTGTTCGACCTTGTTCTCGTCGTTGTGCAGGTCCTCCATGCTCAAAACGACAGCATGGGCAGCATTAAGGAGGGTTGGACCGTAGGTCCAATCTACTGGTAAAACCCGTCCATCCGGCGCAAACCCCCGCAGCCAGCCCTGGGGTGTGAGACACAGCAGGCTGTGCGGAAAAATTGAATAAATGTCGGAGTCAATCTCAGCGGCAATCGGACCCAGGTGAACAATAGAGGCGCGCTTCCACGCTTCAGGCACTGACGAAGCATCCAGGCGGCGGGCAGAGTGGTGCTTGTACTGCAGCCGGCCTGAATCGGTGGAAATGTTGCGGAAAACAGTACTCTGCCTGGCAGGGAGGGCGTGCACTTGTATGCCTTCATAAGCACCCAGGTCAAGTTCGGGGGCGCAGCTGGTGAGGATACCGACCCGCCGGCCAAGCGCATGAGCGGTCAGTCCGGAATAGCTGACGGTTCCTCCCAGGCGGTATGTGCCGTCGTCCAGCAAATCCTGGGTGATGTGCCCGACAACCAGATAATCAATAGGGTCTGACGTGGATAAATCCATATGTTTGCTTTGTCCGCACTTGAATTATTCGAAAAATTATAGCATGGTTCCCCATGGAGTACGGCGTCTTGTCCTCGTTTATTCCTACAGCATTGCTAAAACAGCAGCAAGCGCAGTCTGCCAAACCTAAATTGATTGTGATAAGATTTAAGCTGATCCTCCAATTGGAGTACGACCGCATGGAAAAAGATATCACTACATATCACAAAGCCCTTGATGATTTTAAAAGAGCGCGTTCCAAAGCCGCGCTGCAGCGTTTTTGGGCGGGTATTCGCGGAAAGTCGCTGGACTTGCTTCCTTATGACGAGATTTCTACCAAACTAAAGGCTTTTAACAAAGTCGACCGCGGCGTGCAAACGGTAAAAATTAAAGATATCGTGGGCAGCGTCGGAAGAAATGAAGATTTTGACCGCAACTTTTTACCTTTAAACGATGCGGATATCATCCGTTGGGCGCAAGTCAAGACGGCCATGACCAGCCCCATCGGCGCCGGCGTGCCGCCTGTCAGCCTTTACAAAGTGGGGGATGCCTACTTTGTGTTGGACGGAAACCACCGTGTTTCTATTGCCAGTGAAATGGGTCTGGATGAGATAGAAGCTTACGTCACCGAAATTCATACGCGCGTACCCATTTCCACGTCCATCACCGCGGAAGAACTGCAATTAAAAGCCACTTATATTGACTTTCTGGAACAAACCCGCCTTGATCAAATTCTCCCGGGTATAGATTTCAGTCTAAATCACGCGGATAATTATCCTTTGCTGGCAGAGCACATCGATGTCCACCGCTATTACATGGGCATTGAACAGGGAAGGGAAATCCCTTATAACGAAGCCGCGCTGGATTGGTATGAAAAAGTCTACCAACCTGTGGTGGAAATGATCAATGCGTCCGGGCTGCGCGAGGAATTTAAGCGCCTCACAATTACCGACCTGTACCTTTGGGTGCTGGACCAGCAGTCCATCCTGCAGGAAGCGCTTGGTATCCCGATCCGAACAGCTCATGCTGCCGAGTATATGGCCCTTCAGGAAGGGAAAACCATAAAACCTTCCAGCACGCAGACAGAACAACATTTTGAGGATACTGTGTTTTCCGATTCAGCCCAGGCTGTATTTACCCCGCCATATGCGCCTGACGACCCTGAAGGCTGCCTGTTCCGCGACATTCTGGTGGCCATTGGCGACCATGATGATTACTGGAGCGCGCTGGAGCAAGCCATCCTTATCAATGGCTGCCCAACCAGGCACGTGCGCGGTCTGCATGTCATTAATCCTGCCGATACGCTCGACGAGCAGGCGCACAAAGAGATGGATGTGCGCTTTGAGCGGCGTCTGGCGGAAGCAGGGGTGAGCGGCAAGCTCTTGATAGTTTCCGGAGATATCACCAACAAATTGAGCGAGCACAGCTTACTTTCAGACTTGCTGGTACTGCGTCTGGTTTTTCCACCGACGGGTGGAATCCTGGACAGGCTCAGCTCCGGCATCGGCACCATCCTGCGCGGGGCAAAACGGCCGGTCCTGATAGTTAAGGAGCAGGCGCTGCCATTTGAGCGCATGCTGGTTGTATATGACGGCTCGCCTAAGAGTAAAGAAGCTTTATTTGTTAGCGCGTACTTTGCCGGGCGTTATGGCGCGAACCTGTATTTGTGCGCGCTTGATGACGGTACACCTGACCTCGAGGCTGAGATAAGCTACGCAAAAACCTACCTGCGCAAGCTAAACCTTGATTTTGAGTATGTGCTGCGTGAGGGTGAGGATTTAGCTGACAAGGTTCTGGCGGAAGCTGCGGCAAACAGGGCAACCACCATTGTGCTTGGCGGTTACAGCGGGAATTCGTTGTTTGACCGCTTGTTTGGATCCAATATTGACGACCTGCTGCAGAAAACCAGCCTTCCGGTGCTAATCTGCCAGTAAAGGCAAACGCTTTATCGCCAACTCGGTGATATCGTCACTGAGGGGGACACCGCGGCGGAAGCGGGACAGGTCTTCTTCGACCGCGTCCAACAGCGCACCCGGGGAGAGGCTCGTGTTGCGTTGGAGCATCTTCTGGTAGCGGATTGTCCCGTAAGCCGCGTCGTATTTATTGAATGCTTCTGTAACCCCATCCGTAAACAGCACCAGACTGAGGCCAGGTTGAAACGATAACGTGCGTTCTTCGTAAGTGGAATCTTCGTAAATGCCAAGCGCTGTTCCGCCCCTCTGAAGCGGGCTGGCAGTTTTGTACTGCGGGTTCAGGAAGAAAGGCGGCAAGTGTCCGGCGTTAGCGTAGGTCAGGCGGTGATTTGCCGGGTCAAGCACAGCGTAGAAGCAGGTCACAAAGAAGCCGCGCCGGGAATCCAATTGCAAGAGTTGGTTTACCCGCTCCAGTGTTCTGGCAGGTGAATCGGATTCCAAGGCAACAGAGCGGATGAGGGTGCGGGTTACGGTCATGTACAATGCCGCGGCGATTCCTTTGTCCGAGACATCCGCGATGACCATCCCATACGAGCCGTTATGGAGCTTAAAAATATCGTAAAAATCACCTCCAACCTGGCGGGCAGTCTGCCAGCGCACATCCAGTTCGTAACCTGCGATTTCGGGCAGCTTTTCCGGTAAGAAAGTCTCCTGAATTTGGCGTGCCAGATGAAATTCCTGCTCGACGCGCTGTTGGTCGGCTTTGACTGATTCCAGGCGTTCATTCTGGATCGCGAAAGAAATCTGCTGCGCCACGCCGTTCAGAAGCTCCGCGCGGCGTTCCCGTTTGGGGATATCCGGGTCGCGGCAGATTAGAACGCCGTAGTCCTCCCCGCGCATGGCAAGCTTATAGATCAAGTAAACTGAGTTCGACGGCTTGATGTGCGGAGAGTCTGCTTCACATTGCAGAGCATCGTCCGCCTGCAGGTTGTAGGTTCGCAGCACCTCATCGGACCTGATAATATTCGGTTTCCCTTCTTCAGAGCTGGGGATAAAGGGGAATTCCTGTTTGGGAATGCGCGCACCGTAATGACTTTCCACCTGCCAGGGATGCAGCTGGTCTGAGGCGGCGTGCTTAAGTTCGTAAGCGTTTTCTTCGGGGAGCCATCTGAAGGCAGCAATCCCTTCCACACCAATAAGCAAATGCAAAGTGTAGAAAATTTTGTCCAAAGCCTCAACAAGGTCGGGGGTAGTCACGATGGTCTGGGAAACCTGCAGCAAAACAGAAGAAATGTAGGTTTCTTCCTGGCGGGAGTTGAGCAGATTGATATTCTGCGCGCTGACCGCGACCTGCTGCGCGATTCCCTGCAGAATCGCGAATTTCTGGCGTCCCAAAACGCTTTCGGGCGGGGCGGGCTGGTAGGCATCTGAGCTGGCATGCAGCAGGAAGCCGAGCAGCTCCTCGTGCGCGATGAGCGGCAGCAGCAGGATGGTGTCCTCAAACTCTAAGCCCAACATTGCGCGCAACTCCGGCTCGCATTCTTTGGCCGGGAATGCCATCGGTTCAAGCTTTTCCGCGGCTTGCGCGAATACCTTGGGTCTGCCGACCCGGGTAGGAAGCGCAGTATTGAGCGTCTTCAGATTTTCGCCAAACACGCCTTGCAGGTAGTAGCTGCGTTCCTCAGGTTCCAACAGGAAGACCGCGCCTTGCTTTCCGCCAATCAGGAGCGTGATTAGCTGACCAATCAGATCCGTCAGTTCGTCGATGCGCGTCAGGGATTGCGTGGCTTTGGCAACCTGCAGCAGGATGGTAGAAATCCAGTTTTGGTCCCGGGATTCCTGCGCCAGGCGTTCATTCTCGACGGCGATGCCGGCATACCGGGCAAAGGAAGCGCTAATGCGCATAGATTCCGGGCCATAGCGGTTAGGGCTTGCCTGGTGCAGCGTTAGAACCCCCAGTTGCTTTCCACTTGCTGTGAGCGGCGCGCTGAGCGCGGAAAAACCCTCCGGCAGCCCCAGGTTTGCAGCCAACGGGTCCGCTGCGCCCGCTTGCGGCTTCACC
This sequence comes from Anaerolineaceae bacterium UBA6073, assembly GCA_002436085.1. GTDB lineage: Bacteria > Chloroflexota > Anaerolineae > Anaerolineales > Anaerolineaceae > Mesolinea. The sequence goes on along the minus strand of DIXT01000031.1, from coordinate 22,765 downwards.
ACCGGTGTGTCCCGGGTAAGCGCCTCAAAATACCAGGCGTGCGAGCCGTTTACGCAGATATCGGCGGTGTTTTGGCCTGCTGCCAGCTCGGATTTCTGCGCGGTCAGCCTGAGGCAGGTTGGCGTTTGCGCGCCCGGGCGAGGGTCATCTTCCAGCAGCCAGATCGCTGCTGAATCGCAGGGCAGGATTGCGCTGATACTTTCCAGGATAAAGCTGAACTTCTCTTCAAGCGTGGAGCTTTCCGTCAGCTTACGCGCAACGCTCTGCAGGCTTTCCGCAACCCGGCTGCGCCATTTTTCAGCGTTATAAAGCTTGGCGTTGCGTATAGCAATCGAAATGCTGGCGGAAAGCGTGGAAAGCAGGCTGATATCTGTATCGTCAAAAGCGTTCGTTTTTGCGCTCTGCACATCCAGCACGCCAAACACCTCCTGGTTGAACACCAGCGGGATGGTCAGTTCGGAGCCGCTTTGCGCGCCTATGACCGGACTGGGCTGGAATTCCGGGTCGCGGCGGACGTCGCTGGCCAGGTGGGTTCTATTTCTGCGGACCGTCAGGGGGATGAGCCCTACAGGGGCGTCCAGGTCAAACGAAACCTTGTTTTCGCGGTATTTTTTTGCGCGTGAGCCGCTGCCGGAGTGGAAGTCAATCGTGTTCCGCACACGGTCCAGCAGGAAAATATGCACAAAGGGGTATTTGAGCTGGCTGTGGATCATGTGCGCCACTTTGCTGAGCAATGTGTCCAGATCCAGAATGCTGGAAATGGCATCCGTCAACCCGGCGATGATGTCGCGCTGTTCAGTGCGCTCTTCGAGCTCAGAATAAAGCCTCACTTTGTGCACCGCCAACCCGATGCTATCCGCCAACGCGGAAAGCACAACCACATCTTCGTCAGTAAAAACGTCCGGCTGGTCGGATTGAACGTCCAGTACGCCTAACACGCTGCCGCCAATCTTAATCGGTATGGCCAGCTCAGCTTTCGTCTCAGGCAGAGATTCGAGGTGCCCGTAACGCGACTCTTTGCTTACATCGTTTGCCAGCAAGGTTTGCCCGTTCTGCGCGACGTAACCAACAATGTGGTCCCCAGGACTTATTTGCGTGCCTGCCGGTAGTTCAAAGGCCGGCTGGTCGGATTTTTCACTGCGCGCGCTGGCGCGGAAAAGGACGGTGTTCGTTTTGCTTTCCAGCGTAAAAATTGCCACATAGTAATAGTCGAAGGTGCGCAGGATAGCCTGGCTGACTTCGCGGGCCAATTCGTCCAGACGCGTAATATGGGCGATGCTGGATACTACCGATGCAATCAGCGCCAAGCGTGTTTTTTGGCTCTCCTGGCGGTTTTCGGAGCTTAACAGGGATAACTGTGTGCTGACAACTGTGCCAAGCGATTCCAGGAACAGGATTTCTTCCGGGTTGAAAGCTTGTGTTTCCCGACTGATGACCAGCGAGCCAAGCACTGCGCTGGGTGAGAGCAGCGGTACGCCCAGCAAAAAGGCCTGTTCTGCCGTTTGCTTTTGCTGGAAGCGCTTGCGCGAAGCTTCCACCCGCAGGTGAAGTTTAGAAAGGGAGGCAGAAGGTTTTGGGAAGGTATTCCCGGGTAGAGCGCCTGCATCGGGGAAATGAAAGCTGGGCTGCGCACTTAGCGCGTTCTGGATGAGCTGCGCAGCGGCGTTCAGATAAGCATCCAGGGACTCGCGGGCGCCGGCGCTCTGACAAAAGTCCGTCAGCGCCTGCCATAACGCAGGAGTGCCTCCAAACGCTCCGGCTTTCACGCTTCGGTTTTCTTTCGCTTGGTCATTACGAGCGTGTTCACACCGGGTTGAGAGAAATCAAACACAACCTCATCCATCAGTTTGCGCATCGTGAAGACGCCTAAACCGCGCTCGGAACGCAGGTCCAGCGGACTGCTGATATCCGGGTCCGGAATTTCGTCGGGGTCAAAAGGCGCGCCGCGATCCTTAAGCGTGATTGTGAAGATGTCCTGGCTGGCTTCCGCGGAGATTTCGATCGTCCCCAGATCTTCGCCGCAGTAAGAATGCTCAATCACGTTCGCCGCGGCTTCGTTTACCGAAAGCTCAACCGCGTATAACTCCTTGGAAGAGAAGCCGACTTTGAAAGCTTCCGCGATAATAAACTCGTTGATGGCACCAAGCGCCTGGTAATTTGCTGGGAAAACCTGAGTGGGCATGCGTAAACCGTTGGTCTAATTTTCTGTTTGGATTATAACATGCGCCTTAGGCGCTACAATCGCGTGTAAAATTATGCTATGGCTAAGGAGACTGCGCGTCCAACAATCAAGGACATGAGGGAGGAGAATCGTCCGAGAGAAAGACTTATCGCGGAGGGTCCTCAAGCTCTCAGCGACGGGGAACTGCTGGCTGTGCTTTTAGGCAGCGGCCTGCCCGGGCTGAACGCGATTGACCTCGGCAACCAAATCCTGAAGGAGTTAGGCGGCTTTTCCGGTATTCACCGCGCTGACATATCCGAACTTGAAAACATTCCCGGCGTCGGGCGCGCCAAGGCCGCGCGCATCAAGGCGGCTGTGGAGCTAGGCAACCGCCTGTCCAAAGAGCGCACTGAAACCAAAACTGTGATTCGCAGCCCTGAGGATGTGGTCCGTCTGGTAGGCTTGGAGCTGCGCGGCAAAGAGCAGGAAGAGCTGTGGGTTATCTGGCTGAACGTGCGCAACCAGGTACTGGGGATCGACCGGTTGTACAAAGGCTCGCAGGATTCTTCGTCTGTGCGCGTAGGGGAAATCTTTACCCGCGCGATCCGCAAAGGCGCCAACGCGGTGATCCTGGTGCACAACCACCCTTCCGGCGATGCTTCTGAAAGCCCCGAGGACGTCAACCTGACCCGCGCAGTCGTTGAAGCCGGCCGCCTGCTGGACATGCGCGTACACGACCACATTATCATTGGCAGGGAAGACTTCAGCTCAATTAAACAAAATCACCCCACACTGTGGGTTTAAAGCCCCGCTAGTTTTTGCTCGAAATCTGGCGGATATGGCGCTCGAAAACTAAGCTCCAGACCCGTGGTAGGGTGCGCGAAGCTGATTTCGTACGCGTGCAGCATCAAGCGGGCAGCCTGCAGCCGCGCGTCAAACACATCCACCCCTTTGGGACGATAAAGCGTATCCCCTAGAATTCCCAAACCGGCGTAGTAAAGATGCGCGCGGATTTGATGGGTATAGCCCGAAAACAACATACACTCCAAGAGCGAAAAGCTTTCTCCGTGACGGAGGACGTTCACGAGGGTGCGGGCAGGTTTCCCGCGCTCCAGGTCCACTCGCGTGCGATGGGCGCGGTCCGCGTTCACCCGCAAGGGCAGGTCCAGGTCTTTCGTCTGCCATTCTGGTGGCGGAGAAGCCAGGCAGTGGTAAAGCTTGCGCAGCGCGCGTTCCCGGAAGCTCTGGTTGAGGACGCGGTGAGCTTCCGCGCTGCGCGCCAGCAGCATGACGCCGCTGGTCTCTTTATCCAGACGATGCACTATCCAGAGCTTGCCCATGAGCGGTGCGAGCGCCTGCGCGAGGTGCGGAAGTTCGGGGTGGTAGCCGTCCGGAATGGAAAGCAGCCCTGCGGGTTTATTCACTACCAGAAGGTCCTCATCCGAATAGAGTATCCAGTTTTGTGGGTCGGAAAAGCCGGGCTGCCAGTTCATCAGGTACAATCATACCATCGCGAGCCCGTGGATTCTGATGGGCAGGCACGCAGTAAAAGGAGCAATCGTGTTTACAGTTATTGTTACGATCCAGGTTTTACCCGTGTTTGTGGATAATTTCGTCGCTATCACCCGCTACAACGCCAAAAACAGCCGGAAGGAAGCCGGCGTGGTGCGCTTCGATTTCTTTCAGGAGCTTGATAAGCCGGAAAACTTTCGGCTGGTGGAAATTTACCGGGATCAGGCCGACCAGGCGGCGCACCAGCAGACCGCCCATTATGCTAAATGGCGTGAGACGGTCGCGCCGATGATGGCGGCGGAGCGCAGGCGGGTTTTCCTGCGCAACCTGGACCCGACAGACGCGGAGTGGAAGTAGCCTGTTTTTAACCAACTAAGTCACCCTAATCCTGCGCAAGCTGTGCCTGTGCATGCACGCGCCTGAAATTCCAAAGAGAAAAAAGCAGCGGTCAATTTGACCGCTGCTTTAATGAGTCTGCAGTAATATAGGTGAAGAAGATTTTGTTATTCAGGCGCGCTAAAACAACTGGTTGTGACGACGCCGGGACCCACGTGCACTACAATCGCGGGCGGCACCACGAACATTGGAATATCTTTCAAGTCCAGTTCTTTTTCCAGGCGGGCTTTCAGTTTTTGGGCTTGTTCTTCCGCGGCGCAGTGGCTGATAGTCAGATGCCCATTGGGGTTGTTCCTGCAGATTTCCAGATTGATATTAATTATTGTGGCAATCGCCTGCTTCAGGGTGCGGACCTTATCAAAGGTTTCCACCTGGCCGTCCTGGACGGTGAGAATGGGCTTGATTTGCAGCACACTGCCGATCAGACGCGCTGCCCCGCCAATTCTGCCGCCTTTATGGAGATACTCCAGCGTATCCACTACGAAATACACTTTTTCGCGCGAAGCCATTTCGCTGAGTTTGGCTTTGAGCATTTCAATTTCCGTGCCTTCCTCAGCCCAACGCTTTGCCTGCAGGACGAGCGATCCCAAGCCGCCGGCGATCGTTCTGGTGTCCAGAACGTGGATCCGGTCGGTCTAGAATTCTTCCGCGGCAACTAACGCGCTGCGGTATGTGCCGCTTACTTTTTCGGAAGGCGTAATGACCAGAGCGATATCCCCGGCATCAAGAATCTTCTGAAAGATGGAGGTAAATAAAGCAGGTGGGGGAGCGGCGGTTCCGGGAAGCTGTTTGGAGGCAGCCTGTTTGGCCAGGAAAGTATCAGTGTCTATTTCGGTGTCATCGCGGTAGGATGTATCCCCGAAGGTGATTATTTGCGGTAGAACGTGGATCCCATGCGCGTGCAACTGCGCAAGCGGGATGCCGCAGGTCGTATCGGCAACAATCTGTATCATGATAAAAGTCCTTTGTGTTTGGCGGCCGGATAATAAGTTTCCGGCTTGGATAAAAATGAAATGAAAGACAAAAATGGCGGAAGCTTATCCTGGATAGTCTCGCAGCCGATAATGAACCTCAGGTTCTGGGTTGCCCGCAGTTCGGGCAGATAAGCTCCTTTTTTTCCAGTATAAACCCGCATTTGGCGCAGGTAGAAGGCTGATTCTCTCCCAAAGGCGCGCCGCAGGCCAGACAGCGCGCGGAGGCGATCGGGTTGGCGGTGAGGCAGTACGGGCAGACCGTCCGTGCCAGGCGTTTGCTGAGTTCCTGACCGGTTCCGCGCTGCCGCGCGAAGGAGTCCACAACCTGCCAGACATTCTCCTGAAGCTGCAAAGACTCGACATCTTGAGCGATGTCGTCCATCCGTCCGATCAGCGTCCACGGGTTGCGCAGCGCGCTGAGCGCGGTCATGCCGAGGCTGGCAGCCAGGCCAAACCAGGCCTGATTAGAGAGCTGCACGCTCACGCCGTCCGCCACTTTTTGCAGGCTCACGGTCAGGGCTGTAGCCCCGCCGCTGGTCAGGTTTCTGCGCGTGGCAATCTGTACGGCCATATTGTCCGGATTGCCGATGCGCTGGACCTGGTAGTTGCCGCGGTGGAAGTACGAGATGAGATCACGGGCGATATCCTCGGGTGAAAAACTTCCATGATAGATACGTGGTGTCATAACTGCCTTTTCTTGTTCGCAGATAGATTATAATCGGGATATCTGTAAGTAAGGATAGATTTTATGAGTTTCGAGAAAAAACATCGCTTGCATTGGCTGTTCGCCTGCCTGCTCATCGTTATACTGACGGCGCTGAGCCTCTTGCCGGCTTTAAAAAACCCGGTGTTGGCGCAGTTTCCTACGGTTTCGATCCCGACGGTGACCAGTTCCCCGCGCGGAGCGTACATCCGCGTTTTGCTGACTACCACCGAGTATGATCCGATTAACGTGCGTTCCGGTCCCGGCTCAATTTATGAACTGGTTGGCATTATGCTGGTGGGGCAGGAAGCAAAAGCTTATGGGTACTACGACCAGTATATCCAGATTGAATATCCGGGCGGTCCGGGGGGCAGAGGCTGGGTATTTGCTAACAACGTGGATGTAATCGGCGGACCAATTCCGCTGCTGGAGCCGCCTGCCACGGCAACCCCGGCGATTACCAAAACAATCGACCCGACGCTCGCGGCGCAGTTCATATTCACCTTACAGCCCTCGCGACTGCCAACCTTTACCGAACCGCCAGCTTTAAATCTGCCCACGTACCAGAACATCACCGGAAATACTGCTCCCGGCGGGCTGCCGTTGGGGCTGGTGATTGTGGTGTTGGCAGGATTGGGCGTCTTCCTGACGCTGATTGCCATCCTGCGGCGGGGTTAGCTCTTCTTGAGGAAGCGCCTCGATAGGCGGCATCAGAACTATTTATCCCGTACACGGGCAGGCTTGGCGCCTGCTCTTTATGTTAAAATGAATGCCTATGGACGTTAAGACAGTATCTACCAACCGCAAAGCGCGCTTTGAATATTTCCTTCTTGAGACCTTTGAAGCCGGGCTTGCGCTAAAAGGCACGGAGATTAAATCCATCCGCAAGGGGCAAATCAGCTTGCAGGAAGCCTATGTGCGCACAGACGGCAAGCAAGCCTGGCTGGTTGGCGCGCATGTCGCGCCGTACGAGCATGCCAGCGCGTCCCAGCACGACCCGGACCGGGAGCGCAAACTGCTGCTGCACAAGCGCGAAATCCGGGAGTTGTGGGACGCGGTGCGCATCAAGGGCATGACCATCGTACCCGTGCGCGTTTACCTGAAAGCCGGCCGCGCCAAACTGGAGCTTGCCATCGCGAAGGGCAAGAAGCAGTACGACAAGCGCGAAGCGATAAAGCAAAAGGATATCGAACGTGAGGAATCCCGGTATGAACGCGGGTAACACAAGCGCAGCACGTACAACCCTTTATAGAACAACATAATCTGTCCGGTATAATTGCCGCATGAAACCTGATTACAAGCTAACCCGCAGAGAATTCCTTAAGCTTTCCGGTATGTTCGTAGGGGCTATGATACTGCCGCGCCCTAAGGGTGTATTTGCTGCTGCGGCGCGTCAATTCCCGCAGGCGGAGAAACTTGGCCGCATTTGCGTTGGAATGGAAGGCGCCTGGTTTAAGCTGAAGACCGAACCGAACATTAATGCCCCGGAAGCCGGCATGGTCTGGCGGGATGATGTGCTCATTTGGAACCGTGAGGTCGTTGCCAACCAATTAGACCTGAATGTCTACAACCAGCGCTGGGTGGAGACGCCGGGCGGATACTTGCAGTCCTCGATGATCCAGCCAGTCAAGAACCAGCCCAACCAGCCCTTGCAGAGCCTGCCCGTCAATCCGGACGGCAGCAAAGGCGTGTGGGTGGAAATCACAGTCCCCCTGGTGGATATCAAGCCAACCCGGGTGCCAGCGGCTTCTTACTGGATCCGGGAAGTGAACAAGCCCCGCATCTATTACAGCCAGGTTTTCTGGGCTTACGACGTGCGCCAGGAAAACGGCATCACAGAATACCTGCTCACGGAAAAATGGGGCGCGGAACCTGATTCGTACTGGGTGGACGCTTCGGCCTGCCGCCCGATTACCGCGGACGAAATCACGCCCATTCATCCCGACGTTGGCGATAAACTCATCCGCATTAATATGAATTATCAGACGCTTTCCTGCCTGGAGGGAGGAAGGGAAGTGTATTTTTGCGAGGTCTCCTCAGGCGGTCCTTCGACACCGCTAGGGAATACGCTGATCTGGCGCAAAATGATTTCCACCCACATGAGCGCGGGCGGATTAATCGCCTATGATACCGGGGGCATCGGCTGGACCACGCTTTTCCACGGCGAAGGCTCTGCCATCCACGCCGCGTTCTGGCACAACAATTTTGGCACAGCGCTTTCGCACGGCTGCATTAATTGCCTGCCGGAAGACGCGAAATGGATCTGGCGCTGGACCAATCCTGTGGTGGATTATTACCCGGGTGAGCTGACTGTCTCGGACGGCGGACAAAACTCCACCCGCGTGGAAGTGTTCTACTAATCCATGCGCGGCTGGATTTTTATGCTGTTTGCAGCGGGAACCGTTGCGCAGTTATGAACGATGATGTTATTCAGGTTTATCTTCTAACGCGTCCGTCTCTCGCGGAACAAAATGCGGCTGTCCTTGCCCGGCTGTCCGAGCTTGGCAACGAATTCCCCCATCAGGTGACTTGCATTGATATTAACCGGAACAGGTACCTGAAAGACCACTTTGGGGAACAGGTCCCGCGCCTGGAAATCGGTCCCTATTTTCTGACGGAAAGCTTTGAAACCGAGGATATCCGCACGGCACTGAAAGAGACCCGCGCGAAAATGAGCGACGCGCAGGCTGCTGGCAATAAGTGGGCACTGCGGCAGTATGCCCAGGTGTCCAGATTCCCACCAAAGGACAGATTTTCGCTTTGGTTCTCCCGGCATTATGTGCTGCTCTTCAATGTGCTGGTGATCCTGTACCTTGGTGGGGCATTTCTTGCGCCGGCCTTAATGAAGCTCAATCTGGAACCAGCCGCGCGCGTGATATACGGCTTTTACCGTCCGGTTTGTCACCAGTTGGGATACCGTTCCTTCTTTTTGTTTGGGGAGCAGCCCTTTTACCCGCGCGAATTGGCGGGCTTGGAGGCTTATCAGAGCTTCTCGCAAGCTACCGGCATCAGCGAAATGGACCCCCGCGCGGCGTCAGAATTTCTTGGAAACGCAGCCTTGGGGTACAAGATCGCACTCTGTCAGCGGGATACGGCGATTTATCTCTTCATTCTGATTTTCGGGCTGATATTTGGCGTTTCGGGGAGAAAAATTAAGGAGCTTCGCTGGTACGTTTGGCTTCTGCTCGGAATTCTTCCTATTGCCCTGGACGGCGGCACCCAAATGGTCAGTCAAATGGGTCTGTCTTTCTTAAGTTGGTTTCCTGTGCGGGAAAGCACCCCGTATCTGCGAGTTTTAACTGGCGCGCTATTTGGTTTTTTTACCGCCTGGCTTGGCTACCCCTTGGTGGAGAGCATTGTGCAAGCCAGCCGAATGCAGCTTGAGAAAGAGTACGCGCTCACCCATGGGGCGGTATTCCAGCCAGAGAGGCGCCTATGATTCGCTTCGACATGGATGGCTGCCGTTATTACCGCTTTGAAAACCTGCCCGCTGACCAGGTCGACCACGCGGTCTTTACGCGTTTGGGCGGGGCGAGCGTTGGGGCGTATTCCGCGTTGAACCTTGGTGGCACTGTTGGAGATAATCCCGAGGCAGTTGTAGAAAACCATCAGCGCTTGTTTGAGGTTTTTGGCAGACCTTACGAGAGCCGCTTTGACGTCTGGCAAGTGCACGGCACAACGCTTGTGTATTCAGACCGGCCCAGACCGCGCGACCAGAAACACCAGCCCGCAGACGGCATTTTTACGGACAACCCGGAGCTTACCCTGATTATGCGCTTCGCGGACTGCGTTCCACTCGTGTTTTACGATCCCGTAAAGCGTGTGGTTGGCCTGGTGCACGCGGGTTGGCAGGGAACCGTGCAGAATATCGGCGGACTGGCTGTGGATTACATGCGCCAGCGCTTTGGCTCTGACCCAGCCAGTCTGTTCGCCGGGATAGGACCGTCGATTTGCGGCAGCTGCTACCAGGTGGGGGAGGAGGTGCGCGCGCGCTTCTTGCAGGCTTTCGGCGCAGACGCGTTGGATTTTTTCGCGGAGCGGGACGGGGCACTCTACCTGGACTTGTGGCTTGCCAACGCATTTTGCTTGCGCAAGGCAGGGGTGGTGCAGGTGGAACAGTCTGGTCTATGCACCGCAGAACATCTGGATGAATGGTATTCTTACCGCAAGGAAAAAGGCATTACCGGGCGCTTTGCCGTGGTGATCGGATTAAAACATGATGAGCACTGAGGACGAAACCGGATTAATTGAGAAAATTACGGACAGGCTGGCTCGCGTCCGCGAAAGCATCGCGCAGAGCGCGGCCAAGGCGGGCCGCCGCGCGGAAGACGTGGAAATTGTGACTGTCTCCAAGCGGCAGCCAGAGGCTTTGATACGCGCCGCGTACGCCTGCGGACTGCGCTGTTTCGGTGAGAACTACCCCGAAGAAGCGCTGGTCAAGATTGAGAACCTGAGCGGTTTGTCCGGTATACAATGGGACATTATCGGCCACATTCAGAGACGGAAGGCAAAGCTGATTGCTGACCGGGTAGCGCGTGTGCATTCAGTAGACAGCCTGAAACTGGCAGAGCTCCTCTCCCAACTGCGTCCGGCGGATATGCCCGCATTGGATGTGCTGCTGGAGGTGAACGTCAGCGGGGAAGCGAGCAAAGGCGGTTTTTCGGCGCAGTCCCCGGCGAACTGGGCCGACCTGCTGCCGATTGTGGACGAAATCAGCAGCTTGCCTCGCCTGCGCCTGCGCGGTTTGATGACAATGCCGCCGCTGCAGACTGAGATGGAAGAAAATCGGGTTTATTTTCGAAAGCTGCGCGCGCTGCTGGATTTTTTGAACCGAGCGTGCCCCGGATTAGAGCTGCGGGAGCTTTCTATGGGAACCTCGAGTGATTATCCTGTTGCAATTGAGGAAGGCGCCACCTTGATCCGCCTGGGTGAGGCCATTCTTGGCGCGCGGCCTCTGAAAGCGATTTAAGCGAGTATGACTATTTTGTTAAGTATCATCCGGTTTGCCGGGCAGGCGCTCAGCTTATTAGTTGTTTTACATACTATACTGGGATATTTTCTAGCCTGGGATCATCCCATCCGTCGGTTTCTGGACAGGTTCATTTCCCCCATGCTGCGCCCGATACGGAACATGGTCAAGCCAATCGGGGGCTTAGATTTCTCGCCGATGGTATTGATCTTACTGATTTACTTGTTGGAATGGCTGCTTTCGGCTGCAGTCCGCGCGCTGTTCCGCTAATTGCCATCAGGCTTTGTACAGGATCCGACCGCAAGTCTTGCAGCGTATTATTGTGTTGGCAGAGCGGACTGCCTGTATATCGCGCGGGGAGAGCTCGACTCCGCATGCCTCGCATCCGTCGTCCACAATCGCTGCCACCGCCTTTCCCCCCTTGATTTTCAGCAGGTTTTCATATTGGGTGACAATTTCTGCTGGTAATGTTTGGGTTAGGGCTTCGCGTTGGGAGTTCAGCTTGCTCATTTCATCCGTTAACGTCCCGCGCTCACCTGCCAGGATGGAATTTTCAGAAGCTTTTTGATCGATAGCTGCCTGGTAGTTAGTTTCGGCTTCTGTTAGCGCTTTTTGCGCGGCTTCCTGCGCCATGAGCGCTTCAAACTGCGCGTCTTCCAGCTTTTTGAGCACGCGTTTCAAGGCTTCGCTTTCTGCCTGCAGATCCTGTAAGTCTTTGGGATTGCGGATTTTTCCGCCAAAGAGCTGCACCTGGTTGAGTTCAAGTTTAAGGCGTTTTTCAGCGGTATCCGCCGCGATTTGATTGACCTGCTTGAGCTTATCCGAGAGTTCAGCCTCTACCCGCATTTTTTCCTGCATTCTTGCCTGTACCAGCTCGTCAGCGTTCAGGATAGCTTCTATCTGCGCCAGTCGTTTGGTGATTTTCTGACGCTGGGTGTCGAGAGTCTGCAGTCGGTAAAGGCTGAAAGTAAGGTTCATAGGCTCCTCGGTTTGCTAAAGAACGCTGCAACTTGCTGCTTTATTGTAACACTTCATATCCCTGTTTAAGCGGGTTATTAAGCGGGTTATTAAGCGGAACTTTGGATTTTGTTTCTATGTGCTCGTGCAGAGGTGATATTGCTTTTTCCAGATTGAAATGATGCAGCAGGTCAAATGCGGCTGCATGCAATTACCGACGTTGTGCAAGTATGAATTGCGCTTGTGCTGGCTGGTAGCCAAAGATTATTGCGGAATATGACAGCCTGTGAAAGTCTGTGTTAAGCCTGTGTGTTAAGCCTGCGTGGCTTTGCGATAATCTGAATATGTTATAATCTGATTATTGAGTGTGTAGTTAATCCATGTAATGGAGATAGAACAATTTGGCTTTCAATCCGATTAATTGGCTGTTAGGTTTATTTTCGCTGGATATTGGAATTGACCTGGGAACAGCCAATACGCTTGTTAATGTAAAAGGTAAAGGAATTGTCATCAACGAACCTTCGTGGGTGGCAATTGATAAACGTACCCGCGAACCTTTGAAAATTGGCGCGGCTGCCAAGGCCATGGTCGGCCGGGCGCCGGCAAACGTTGTAACCTTGCGCCCCCTGCGCGACGGTGTTATCTCCGAATACGATATTACCCAGGCGATGCTTGAATACTTTATTGGCCGGGCGCACCAGCACAGCATTGTGCCGTTTCCCCGTCCGCGTGTGGTGGTTGGCATCCCCTCGGGCGCCACTGAAGTGGAAAAGCGCGCGGTATATGACGCTGCAATGGCAGCCGGCGCGCGGGAAGCTTACATGATCCACGAACCAGCCGCGGCCGCGATCGGGGCTGGCTTGCCGGTAAATGACGGCAATGGCAACATGATTGTTGATATCGGCGGCGGCACTACCGAGGTCGCGGTGATTTCCATGGGAGGCATCGTGATTTCGCGCTCGCTGCGTGTGGCAGGCGACGAGCTGGACCAGGATATCATCGAATACTTGCGCAGCAAGTACAATCTGTTTATCGGCGAACAGATGGCGGAAAAGGTGAAGATTGCCATCGGCTCGGCTTACCCGCTGAAAGATGAGAAGACTGTGGACGTGCGCGGCCGCAACCTGATCACGGGTCTGCCGGAAGCGATAGAGGTCTCTTCCGTTGAAATCCGCGAGGCGCTTTCAGCGTCGGTACAGGTGATTATCGACACCATAAAAGACGCTCTGGACGAATCTCCGCCTGAAATTCTTTCGGACCTGATGGACAACGGTATTTGCCTGGCCGGCGGCATGTCCCAACTGCAAGGTCTGGCTGAACGTGTTTCCAACGAGGTCCGTGTGCGGGTTTGGGTCGCGGAAGACCCCATGACCTGCGTCGCGCGCGGGGCGGGCATCGTCCTGGACAACCTGGATGAGTACGAACAGCTCCTTGTGGGAATTGAGCGGGATCCGTACACGAGCCTGACCGAGGGGTAATTCACCTGCCAACGCAGGGTTTATCCAATCCAAAAAAATGCGCAACCTGTTTACGTCCGGTAACATCCGAAATTTCATCATCCTGCTGCTGGTGGCTGCTATCCTGCTGCTTGCAGTCTCAGGCTATCTCACCCCTGTGTTCAGCCTCACTTTCAGCCCCTTGATTTCAACCCAGAGCTGGCTTTCCCAGCGCTACCTTGCCATCCGGGATTTTTTCACTTCCCCAAGGGATATGGCCAGCCTGCGCGAGCGCAACGCACAGCTGGAAAACGAGGTGGCGCAGCTCCAGAGTCAAATTGTGGAGCTGCAGGAAAACTTGAGCCAGGCGCAGATCCTATATACACTGCTTGATTTCGCGCGGACAAACCCCCAGCATGATTACACTGCCGCGACCGTGATCGGCCGGGAAATCAGCCCGTATTATCAGTACATTATCATTGACAAAGGCTCCAACCAGGGCATCATGCACGGGATGCCGGTGGTGACCCAACAGGGTTTGGTCGGCCGGATTGACGCGGTCATCGCGAATGCTTCCCGCGTGCAGTTGATCAGCGACGCGGAATCCGTGGTGAACGTCCACCTGCAGAATGCCAAGGTGGAAGGACAGATTGTCGGGTCAATCACGGGTGAAATCAGCCTGGAAATGATCCCGCAGGATGCTGAAGTTCAGATTGGCGATGTGCTGCTTACCTCCGGGCTGGGCGGCAATTATCCGCCTAATATCTTTGTCGGACAGGTTCTTAGCATGCAAAGCCAGCAGAACCGCTTGTTTCTGTCCGGCTCGGTACAGTCGATTGTGGATTTTTCTTCGCTTAGCGCCGTACTGATTATCACAAACTTTGAAGCAGTGGATATCACGCCTTTGGTGCCCTGAGAGTCGCTATGTTTTTCTACATTTCCAGCAGCATAGGCTTCATCATCGCTATTATGCTCCAGATGGGTGTTTTTAGCCGGGCAGCGCTCCTCTCGGGCACTGCTGACGTGCTACTGTTATTCCTGGCTGCCTGGAGCTTGCACCAACGCCAGAAATACAGTTGGATGCTTGTGGTACTATTTGGTTTGATAATGAGCGCAATTTCGGCTTCGCCCATATTGCTATTATTAATCGTTTATCTCAGCGTTTTTCTTGCCGCGACCCGTTTGCAAATGAGTTTCTGGCAAAGCCCACTTCTATCCATGTTTTTGTTGGTCTTTTTTGGCACTTTTTTGGAGCACGGCGTTTTTATGCTAGGGCTGTTTGTCCAGGGCATTTCATTTTCCCTGGCGGAAGTATTTACGCAGATTTTGCTGCCCAGCGTCTTGCTCAATATGCTGCTGACAATACCAATCCACGCGCTGGTTCAGGAAGTATTCCGGAACGCTGCGCCTATGGGAACTGAGATATGAACAACACACAATTCGAAAAACCGACCATAAAACGCTCCCGAATACGCGGGGTTATCTTTCTGGTTGGGCTCGTGGTGACGTATTACATCTTCCAGCTGTTTAACTACCAGATTGTAAACGGCGCAATTTACCGCGCTCAGGCTGAAGACAACCGCACCACCGAAATCAGCGATCCGACCCAACGGGGCATTATTTATGACCGCAACGGTGTGGTTTTGGCGCGCAATGAGCCTGCCTACAACATCACGGTCACCCCCGCAAACCTGCCCGAGTCCGATGGCGAGCTGCGCAAAATCTACTCCGAGCTCTCGGAACTGCTCAACATTCCGGTCAGCAATGGCGTGGTGGACGCGGTAACCGCGGCCAGCTTTACGCCGTGCGAGACCACGCTGGGTATTGAACAAGTTGTGTATATCGCCAATACTAACTGGCCGTTCAACGCTACACGTTTAAGTTGCGATGTTTCCAAGGATATCGCGATGGCAATTAAGGAAAAGGCTATGGATTGGCCCGGAATCGACGTGGAAGTGGAGTCTATCCGGGTTTATCCGACCGGAAACCTGACCTCAGAGATCATCGGTTTCCTGGGTCCAGTGCCGGAGTCCCTGGTAGATTACTATACTGAGCTTGGTTTTGTGGCTGGCAGGGATAAAGTTGGTTACGCAGGCGTGGAAAGCACCATGCAAGATGTGCTGGGCGGCACCAATGGCAAGCGCGTGGTCGAGGTCACCGTCGGCGGTGAGGTCGTGCGCAACCTGGAAGAGCCGGTTGACCCGGTGCCGGGGCAGAACATTTATCTTACAATCGACACTCGCCTGCAGTCCACAGCGCGGGACGCCTTAATAATGAACCTGGAATACTGGAACCGCTACCTTGGCTACACTCTGAGCACCAGCGGCGCGGTGGTCGCCTTGAACGCCAAGACGGGCGAGGTATTGGCGATGGTCTCGTACCCAAATTATGAGAACAACCGCATGTCCAAGGTCATTCCGGGATATTACTACAACCAGCTGACGCTCGATCAAGCTAAACCGCTGGTCAACCAGGCCATCTCCGCGGAACTCCCCCCGGGTTCGGTGTTTAAACTGGCATCTGCTTTGGGCATCCTGAATGAGGGTGTGGTTACGCCAGAATATACTGTGGACGACCCCGGCACGATTTCCCTGGTACAGAAGTTCTACGAGAACGACCCGGGCAGCTTGCAAACCTACTACTGTTGGGACCGCAACGGGCATGGACCGGTGGATTATCTGCACGGTATTGCCTGGTCTTGTAATGTGTATTGGTATAAGGTGACCGGCGGCTACGGGAGTGAGATTGAGGGCAACGGGCTCGGCATCCTTCGCTTAGGGGAGTACGCCCGTGCGCTGGGCTACGGCGAGTTAACCGGGATTGAACTTCCAGGCGAGACTGATGGATTAATTCCGGACCCGACCTGGAAACGCTTGAGCCAGGGCGAAAACTGGGCGACTGGCGATACCTACCTGGCAGCTGTCGGTCAGGGTTACGTCCTGGCGACGCCGCTTCAGGTTGTGAATTCTATCGCCACCATTGCGAACGGCGGAAAATTGATGAAAGTTTCGCTCATCAGCAAGGTGGAAGCCGCGGACGGAACGGTGACCCAGCAGTTTGAGCCGACTATGCTGTGGGATATCACCAAAGATCCAAAAATTGAAGTCTACGATGACAATATTCCCACCGGCGAGCTAAAAACCGTGCAGCCCTGGGTGATTGAACTGGCAAAAAAGGGCATGGAAATGGTCACCCAAGCTGGCGGGACGGCTGCTTTTGAGTTTAAAGACGACACGAATAAGGTCGCGGGGAAGACTGGCACGGCAGAATACTGCGACGATTTCGCGCTGGCGAACAAGCTGTGCGGGGTCGGTATCGGTGGCTGGCCAGCGCACGCCTGGTTTGTGGGTTACGCGCCGTATGATGACCCGGAGATTGTGGTGGTCGCCTTCGCGTACAACGGTAAAGAAGGTTCAACGCTGGCCGCGCCGATTGTGCGCAAGGTCATTGAATCTTACTTCAGCCTGAAAGCCGCGGACGCGGATAACCTGGGTTATTAATCGAGCTGTGGAATGACCAAGCGGACTGAGTTGTTGGTACGTGGAATACGGGGTGGGGTGTTGGTCGTGCTTCCGGATGCACCGTGGTATCAGCAGCGTGATATGCTCATCTCCCGCATTCAAAGCCAGGAGCGCTTTTTTAAAGGCGGCAGGATTGCCCTGGACCTGGGTGGAACGGACTGGAGCGAGGAAAACCTGGACAAGCTCTTGCGGGATCTGGCGGATGAGGGGATATGCCTGCGCGCGGTGCTTTCCAGTTCGGCCGTTACGCTGGAATCCGGCCGCACGTTTGGCCTCCCTTCCGAGATTGAAGGGGATGAACACACGAAAGCTGCCCCTCCCGAGCCAGAGCCGGGCGGTCGGGTTGTGTGGATCGACCGTGCGCTTGAGGATGCCGAAAAGTTGATCGTTGATGGAAACCTGGCGCTGTTTTCAGACCTGCCCGAAGGGGCGGAGGTGATTTGCTCCGGCAGCGCGGCGGTGTGGGGGCGCCTCGACGGCATTTTGCGGGCGGGCTGCGCAGGAGAACCTGATTGTGCAGTGAATATCCTGAAATTGGGCGGCGGGTCAGTCTTTATCAGCGGTGAAGCAGTTGAATTCCCGCGAAAACTGCGCAAGACCTTTGGAATTTTGATCACCAGACGCGACGGAGCAATCAGCGTTGAACCGTCCTTTAAGAAGAAAAGCGAATGATTACAACCAGACAGCAGTGGCAGAATTTTGATTTTCCTTTGTTCGCGGCAGTGTTATTCCTGTCGATATTTGGTGTGGCATTGATCAGCTCGGCTATCGCGGGCAACCCAACCCTGGCGAACCATCCCCAGCGGCAAACCGTGTTCCTGATTATCGGGCTTGCGGCGCTGTTTATCTTCGCCGGGCTGGACTACAAAATCTGGCTGGTGCTCACCCGACCTTTTTACATTGTCGTCGCGGCTTTCCTCATTCTGGTCTTTGTGACCGGCGCGGCGCGGTTCGGCGCAGCACGCTGGCTTACAATCGGCACGGAGGCTATCCAGCCGGCAGAACTGGCGAAAATCGTCATCATTATGGCGCTGGCGCAATTCTTCGCCGGTAAAATTACCAACATCGATGAATGGAAGACCGTCGGCCAGAGCTTGCTGTTGACCGGCGGGATTGTCATTTGGATCATTCTGCAGCCAAATTTAAGCACTTCTATCGTGATAATGGTCATTTGGTTCGCCATGTTGTGGATTAGCGGCTGGAAGACGAAAAACATCCTGATTTTTGCCGGCGTGATGATTGTGCTGCTGGGGCTGTTTGCAGCGCTCGATTTCCCCTTTATGGCGGACTACCAGAAGGCGCGCATCACTACCTTCATCAATCCGGACGAAAACGCGCGCTATGGCGATACCTACAACGTGGACCAGGCGCTCATCAGCATCGGGTCCGGCAGCTGGTTTGGACAGGGTTACGGGCAGGGCTCGCAGGTGCAGCTGCGTTTTCTCAAGATCCGCCACAACGATTTCATTTTCTCGGTGCTCGCGCACGAGTTTGGCTTCGTCGGGACTGTGGTTGTGCTGCTCTTGCTGATGTTTGTGATTTACCGCTGTTTTAGTATCGCGGCCAGAGCGCCGGACGCGTACGGCGCCCTGATTGCCTACGGCTTCGGGGTGCTGATGGCGTTCCAGACTCTGGTGAACGTAGGGGTGAATCTGCGCTTGCTGCCGGTGACCGGGCTGACCCTGCCGTTCATCAGCTACGGCGGCAGCTCGTTAGTGACCTTGCTGATGGGTATTGGGCTGGTGCAGAGCGTGCGCATGCGCTCGGAGCAGCGGCCGAATTAAAAGCTGGTTTTGCCCTTGTAAGCCTGGAAAATTGCTGGTAAAATAGGTTTTTGATAGTGGGGGCTCGTCTAATGGCAGGACAGCAGACTCTGAATCTGTATGTAGAGGTTCGACTCCTTTGCCCCCAGCCTGAGAGGTTGACCGGAATGGTCAACCTCTTTTTTTTGTGCTTGCATGGTCTCCTGCCCGTGCAAGAACTGTGACTTGCAGGTCTTCCATTGTGGGAGGCTTTTTATCAAAGCTCTCGCTTGGTACGCTGCGTGTGAGCTTCGCTCGGTCAGGAGACCTTCGCTAACAGGCGGAATAAGATTCTTCGCCTCCGGCTCAGAATGACGAGATTGTTGTTTAATGACGTGGTAAAAGTTGTCTGTTGGTCCTTACGTGAAGTGCTGTAGAGAAGACAAAAGCAAGCATCGCTGACTTCTGCGCTTAGCTTGTCATCCTGTCCATAGTTTGTTATCCTGTCCTTAGTTTGTTATCCTGATCCCCACACAAGGACAGGCCGCAGTGACACGAAGTGTACTGGGTAAGGATCTTGTATATGCAAAGATTCTTCGCCTCCGGCTCAGAATGACAACAATAATTCGGGATCACGACAACCAAAAATTCTAGACCCAGGAGCGAACATACCCTCTGCATATGGCAAACGCGCGAAACCCTACCCCCAAACCCCGCTATAATTGGGGCATGCCAGAACCCCCAACCCCCAACCCCGCAATCTCCAAAAACAAGCGCACCGCCGCTCTAACCGCAACTGTCTTCCTGGCCGGCGCGGTGACCATGGCGGTGGAGTTCGGCGCGTCGCGGCTGCTGGGCAACGTATTCGGCACCAGCAACATCGTCTGGGCGGTAGTCATCGGCTTGGTGCTGGTATACCTCACGCTCGGCAACTGGCTGGGCGGCAGGCTTGCGGATAAAACTCCTTCAGCGCGCGTCTACTACAGCGTGCTCGCCTGGGCTGCGCTTGGGGCAGGGTTGGTACCGCTGCTCTCGCGCCCGGTATTGCGGGCTGCCGCCGAGGCTTTTGACGCGCTCAATCTGGGCGTGCTCGCTGGCGCTTTCACTACTGTCCTCCTGCTTTTCTCCATCCCGGTCATCCTTTTAGGGATGGTGACGCCCTTTGCGCTTAAACTCCTGATTTCCAGCACGGACAGAACCGGCAGAATCTCCGGCAAACTCACCGCGATTTCCACGCTGGGTTCTTTTTTAGGCACATTTCTGACGGTCTTGGTGCTCATCCCCTGGGTCGGCACCTATCGCACCTTCATCCTGGTCAGCGCTGTGCTGCTCCTAGCTGCCATCCTGGGGCTTTGGTCAGTTGGCGCGCGGCGGCAAGGCTTGCTTTTCCTGCTGCTGGGCGCGCTGCTCGTGGTGCTATCTTTTCTGGGCTTGCGCGGGAACGACAAGCGCACACCGGGGCTGGTCTACGAAACTGAGTCCGCCTACAACTATATCCAGGTGCTGGAAGAGGGCGGCTTTCGCTTTTTGCGCCTGAATGAAGGCCAGGGCGTGCATTCCATATACCATCCCACAGAGTACTTCTTCTCCGGTCCCTGGGATCAGGTGCTGGTTGCGCCGTTCTTTAACCCGTCGGTCACAACCGCGGACGTGGAGCGCATCGCGCTGTTGGGTCTGGCTGCCGGCACAAGCGCGCGCCAGGCCAGCGTGGTCTACCCGCAGGCGCAGGTGGACGGATTTGAGATTGACCCGGAAATTGTGGAAGTCGGTCGCAAGTGGTTTGGGATGGACTTGCCCGGGCTGACTGTTTACACTGAGGATGCCCGTTGGGGTTTGGCGCATTCGGACGGCGCGTACGACATCATCAGCGTGGACGCCTACCGCCCGCCGTATATCCCGGCGCATCTGGTAACGCGGGAATTTTTCACGCTGGTATACGAAAAACTCTCCGAGGACGGCGTGATGGTCATCAACATCGGCAGGAGCGCGCAGGACCGTTCACTTGTGGACACGCTCAGCGCGACGGTCGCGCAGGCTTTCCCGGCGGTTTTTATCACCGACCTGCCGGATTCTTACAACACCATTCTGTTCGCCGCCAGGAATCCGCTGGCTTCCTGGGAGGCCTTTGACCGGAATCTGAAGCTTCTGAACGCGCCCGGGGTCAATTCACCGCTCGGGCAAATCATGGCCATCACGCAAGGCGGCAGAGCAGAAACGCACTTCGCTGATATGATCTTTACGGATGACAAAGCGCCGATTGAATTCATGACCAACCGGCTGGTAATTACCTTCCTTTTGGGAGGGGATAAGGAGTGAGTATGAAATCGACATTGGATAAGACCCTCGGGGCGCTGCTGGCTGTGATACTGCCGTTTATTCTGCTTATGGGGGCGGTCCGGTTGATTATGACCCCGCAATTTCCAGCGCTGGAATATGGGAGGCCAGGCTTTCCGGAGGATTCCTTTGGCTTTACCCAAGCGGAGCGCAAACAGTGGTCCGCGTACGCGGTGAACTACCTGGTGAACGACGCGGAAATCGACTACCTGGCGGATCTTCGCTTCCCGGATGGCAAGGCGCTCTACCGGGCGGAAGAACTCAGCCACATGGAAGATGTTAAAGCTGTTGTGAAAACTGCGTTGACAATCTGGTATGGGCTTTTAGGGGCGGCTTTTGCGCTGTGCGTGTGGTTCGCGGCGATGGGCAGTTGGCGTAAGTTGGGTAAGTCTCTCCGGACTGGCGCATGGCTGTCCATAGGTCTGATTGCCTTCATAGTGGTGATGACCGCGATTAGTTTTGACACGCTCTTTGACCGCTTTCACCGCCTGTTTTTTACGCAAGGGACCTGGCTTTTTTACCAGAATGACACGCTCATCCGACTGTTCCCGCTGGTCTTCTGGCGCGACGCGTTTCTGTTGGTAGGGCTAATGGTGCTATTGGCAGCCGGCTTTCTGCTCTGGATTACCAAGGGCGTCAGACGAGAAGCGGACTGAGCCCGAGACGATTGAGGTTAACCTGAACTTACCGCTGGCTTAGGAGACCAACTATACATGCTGACTGGGAAGGAGAACCAGCCGCATACTTGCTAAGCAGGCTTAATAATCTCGAGTTTCTTAAATACAGCAACACTTGTTCAATAAAAAAGGCTGCCTAAAGAAGGCAGCCTTACGTCTTATGTATTTTATGGGCTAGATTACCGGAGGATTCTCGGGGTCCAGGCTTGGGTCAAAGATGTGGTAGTTGTCCATATTGAAGACAACCTGCATCTCATCGCCAAAGCGCGCGGTTGTGCGAGGGTCAACCCGGGCAATAAAGTTGTGTTCGCCGTTGACGAGGTACAGGAAGATTTCGTTACCCATGAGCTCGGTAACGTCCACTTTGACATTGACCTTTTCGGCGATAATGCCGGGCGGCGCGTACAGCGGATTGTGGATATCTTCAGGGCGGATGCCGAAGATGATGTCTTTATCGAGGGCACTTGCGTAGCGTTCCTTGTCCTGATCCGGCAGTTTGACGCTGAAGGAGCCCAGATCGGCGACGAAGTGGCCGTCGGACTGAACCAGCTTGCCCTTGAAGAAGTTCATGGCAGGGGAGCCAATAAAGCCAGCCACGAACAGGTTGGCGGGGTGATCATACAGGTTCTGGGGGGTATCCAGCTGCTGCAGCCTGGCCTTGCTCATGACGGCAATGCGGGTTGCCATTGTCATGGCTTCGGTTTGGTCATGCGTCACGTAGATAAAGGTCGTCTGCAGGTTTTTGTGCAGTTTGCTGAGTTCAGCACGGGTCTGGACGCGCAGCTTGGCATCCAGGTTGGAAAGCGGTTCGTCGAACAGGAACACTTTCGGTTCGCGCACGATGGCGCGGCCTACCGCCACGCGCTGGCGTTGGCCGCCGGAGAGTTCCTTTGGTTTGCGCTTGAGGAAACCTTCAATACCGAGGATCTGGGCGGATTCTTTTACGCGGCGGTCGATTTCATCCTTGGGCATTTTGCGCAGTTTCAGACCGAAGGCCATGTTGTCATAGACTGACATGTGCGGATAGAGCGCATAGCTTTGGAAAACCATGGCAATGTCACGGTCTTTGGGGGCGACATCATTGACGACCTGGTCGCCAATTTTTACTTCACCTTGAGTGATTTCTTCCAAACCAGCCAGACAGCGCAGGGCCGTCGTCTTACCACAGCCGGATGGACCAACGAGAACGAGGAATTCTTTATCCTCGATTGCAAGATGAAGATCTTGCACAGCTACAACATCGCCATACTTTTTCCAAACATGATCGTACGTTACACTTGCCATAATTTTTCCTCCAATCTGAACGGGTATAGTGAGTTTATTATAACCCGCATTTGTCAAGAAAAAAACAGAGGGTGTTGAGTTACAGTATCAAATTTGACT